>NZ_QVLV01000004.1:510-393724 GCF_003435485.1 Eisenbergiella massiliensis | reverse complement strand
ATGGCTAAAACAAAGGCTTTTTTGTGCAAAATAAATAAGAAAGTATAGAGAGAATTTCTATGACAGAACGAGAAAAAATGCTGGCCGGAGAGCTGTATGACTGCGGGGACAGCGAATTGTTAAACCAATGGCACAAGGCCAAAAATCTCATGCGTGACTACAATCTCACCGATACCCGGGATGCGGAAGAAAAGGATAGGATTTTATCGGAACTGCTTGGCGGCCGCGGAAAAAACCTGTGGATTACCGCTCCTTTTTATGTGGATTACGGAAACAACATTTATTTTGGAAACAACTGCGAGGTGAATTTAAACTGCACCTTCCTGGACTCCAATAAAATTATCGTCGGCGACAACGCCCTCATCGCGCCGAACGTCCAGATTTACACAGCCTTCCATCCAACCAGCGCCAGGGAAAGATTCGGCGAGCAAAAGGCTGACGGCTCCTTTGAATTCTGCAAGACCCGGACAGCGCCGGTTATCATTGGAAATAACGTATGGATCGGCGGTGGGGCCATTATCCTTCCGGGCGTTACCATCGGCGACAATGTTGTCATCGGCGCGGGAAGCGTGGTTACCAAAGACATCCCGTCAAATACGATAGCCTACGGCTCCCCTTGCCAAGTAATCAGGGACAACGAATAACAAGCCGTCCCGGCGGGCAAAACAACATAAAAACAAAATCCAACCGGAGGTATCCCATGGCAAATCAGTATCAGGTAATCGATGAAACAAACTGGAAACGGGCCGTTCACTGCGTGGTTTTCAGAAACAGCACAGAACCCGCATTCTGCGTAACCTTTGAGCTGGATATTACCGGTTTTCTCAAAAAAATCAAAGAGCGGAAATTATCCTTTACCCTGGCTATGGTTTATGCAGCTTGCAGCTGTGCAAATACAATTGAAGAATTCCGCTACCGCTTCCTGGATGGCAAGGTGGTTTTATTCGACAAAATCGACACCGCTTTCACCTATCTTAACCGGGAAACGGAGCTTTTTAAGGTGGTAAATGTAGCTCTCACAGACAGCCTGGAGGAATATGTGGCGCTGGCCGCCAGGACCGCCGCCGATCAAAAGGAATATTTCACCGGGCCGCTGGGAAATGATGTGTTTCAGTGCTCCCCCATGCCCTGGATATCTTATACCCATATTTCCCACACCAATTCCGGGAAAAAGGAAAACGCCACGCCTTTGTTTGACTGGGGAAAATATTTTGAAAGAGACGGCAGAATCCTGCTGCCCTTCTCTGTCCAGGCACACCATTCGTTTGTGGATGAGATTCATGTAGGAAAGCTGGCAGACGCCCTACAAAAATTTATGGAGGAATACTGATATTGCGGTGCCTGAAAGCAATTTTCAAACACACCAATGCTTCGGACGCCGTATAAAAAAGCTGCGGCGTCATGCTCCATATTGCCCATACCGCAAAAAGAAACGGCATATTTCACGCCGTTTCTTTTTGTGTCCGCCCTGCTGCTTTCGTCTTGCTTTTTTGCCCTGCTTCTTCCGGGACAATATCCATCTGTTCATCCCGAAAATATCTGCAACAGAACCTTATCTTTTTTCTCTATTGTCAGAAATACGTATCCACACTGCCAAACATTCTCTTAACCGTCTCATAAGCCAGCTTCGGCCGTCTGTATTCATCCACAATTCCCTTATTATTCATGGTTCTCGGCCGGCCGCCGAACCAGCTGTCACACACGTTGCAGTCGCAGAACTGCCAGAGATAAACGCCGCTGCAGCCCTCCTGCCCGAAAACCGCCTCCAGCTGTTTTTCAATGGCATAAGCCTGGTATTCCTCAGACCATTTTACCCGGGAAGGTGTGCGGCAGCCATAGATGGCGCCCGCGCCCGTCTCCGTTATCAAAAACGGCTTTCCTGCGCCTTCCGATTCCTCCTGGACCCAGTCATAAAGGCCTTTCAGGTAGTCCTGTACAGGCGTGTCATGATACCATAAGGGATAAATGTTATAGGATACCACCTCAGGCAGTCCGAAACAGATATCCGTTTTAAACTGACAGCTTGCAGAGGAGCGCGGCCGGCTCTGATCCAGCTGGCGGATCAGCTCATACTGCTTACGATAGCATTCCTTTCCATACTCCGTATGGCTTGCGCATTCATTCAGAATCCCCCAGATATAAATGGAAGGATGGTTGTAATGCGCCTCAATCATTTCCCGGATACAGTCCTCGCATTGCCGTTCGAAGTTGGGATTTCGCATGTTTTCCTCTGAAAGCCCTCTCGCATGGTTCTCTTCCCATACAAGCATGCCTGTTTCATCGCACAGATCCAGGAAAATTTCATCATTGGGATAATGAGAGGTACGCACGGAATTGGCTCCCATATCCTTCATGAGCAGCAAATCCTGCTGCATGGCCGCAAAAGGGAGGGCGCAGCCAAACTGGGGATGATCCTCATGGCGGCAGAAGCCCTTAATCCTGAGCTTCCGTCCGTTCAGCAGGATATCCTTCCCCTCAATACGGACCTCACGGAAGCCTGCCCGATCAATGAGATCGTCCGTTTCCCGGCCCTGCGCATCCAGCAGAACCGCATTCAGCAGATATAATACGGGATTTTCCGGACACCACTCCTGCGCCTGCGGGAAAAGTGTTTCCTCCGTTTCAAATCCGCATACGCCGTTTCCTTCTGCCCGCACAGCAGCCTCCGCCACCGTCTCTTCCCCAAGGGAAAGCAGGATCCTGCCCTCAAAAGGCGCCGCGGATAAATTTTTTACTTCTCCTTTTATCACGAAATACCACTGCCCGTCCCTGCGCAGGGGAGTAAAATGCAGCTTCGTAAGGTACGCATCCTTCAGCTCCTCCAGAACCACCGGACGGGTAATTCCTCCGTAGGTCTGGTAATCATTGGGCACATGCAG
Organism: Eisenbergiella massiliensis; assembly: GCF_003435485.1. Classification (NCBI taxonomy): domain Bacteria; kingdom Bacillati; phylum Bacillota; class Clostridia; order Lachnospirales; family Lachnospiraceae; genus Eisenbergiella; species Eisenbergiella massiliensis. The sequence goes on along the minus strand of NZ_QVLV01000004.1, from coordinate 390,845 downwards.
CGCCGAATCCGGGCCGAAGGAATTGTCAACGTAGACTCTCAGCGTATGTTCCCCCGCCGGAAGCTCCTTTACCACTGCCGAAAACGGGGTATAGGCATTGTAATGCTCCGCTATCCGCATATCATCAAGATATACCTGTGCCGTATGGCTGACCCCCTTAAATTCCAGGCGTATGTTGCCTTCGCAGGCAAATCTTCTTTCATAAACAGCCTTTCCCCGGTAGGTTAACGTATCCGGGCAGTTCTCCCAGCAGCCCGGAACTGCGGTTTTCATTTTAACCGGAGCCGTCCCCTTACCCGGGGCAGTCTCTTTCCCCCCGGCTGTCTCTCCAACCGTTCCTCCCTCTTCAGGCAGCGTTTCAAAATCCCACAGACAGGAGGACAACTCCTGTGTTTTCCTGATTCTGTGTGTTGCAAATGTCCGTACCATCCGTACAGCCTCCTTTTCTTACTCTTTAACGTAACTGCAGAACTGTTATTTTTAAAGTAACTGCAGAACCGCTATTCTTTGACAGCCCCGATCATGACGCCCTTTACAAAATGCTTCTGGATGAACGGATACACGCAGAGTATGGGCACCGTGGAAACAATAATCGTCGCATATTTTATCGTCTGCCCCACATCCTCCACATCTGTCTGCCCGGTCATGGCTCCCAGCTGGCTTCTGGTGAGAATATCCCTGAGGAAAATCTGCAGCGGCATTTTGTCCGCATCCCGCAGATATATCATGGCGTGGAACCAGGCATTCCAGTGTCCTACCGCATAATACAGCAGGATTACCATAATTGTGGGCTTGGCCAGCGGCATGATGATCCGAAACAGAATAGTCCAGTCCCCGGCTCCGTCAATGCGCGCCGATTCCTCCAGCGATTCCGGAATCCCCTCAAACCCCGTTATCATAATCATCAGGTTAAAGGTGCTGACAGCGCCGGGCAGAATCAGGGAAAGCCTGCTGTTTATCATTCCCAGATCCTTAATCAGCAGATAGCCGGGAATCAGCCCGCCGCTGAAATACATGGTAAAAATAAACATGATAGTAAGCACGCGGCGCAGCATAAACTGCTTTCTTGACAGCACATAGGCCGCCATGCAGGTCGCCAGGATATTAACCAGCGTTCCCACGGTCACATAAAAAACCGTATTCATGTAGCCGCTGTAAATGGAAGGATTTAAAAATACCTTCTTATAAGCGCCAAGCGAAAATCCCAGCGGCTTAAGCAGCAGGCTTGAATTGCCCATCAGCTTCAGAGGATCGCTGAAGGAAGCAAAAATGACATATAAAAAGGGATACAGCGTCACAAGCGAGACAAGCAGCAGCACAAGGCCATTGCATATCTGGAATACCCCTTCACCCAGATTTCTTTTTTTCATATATATACTCCTACCATAAGCTATGTTCTGTCAACCTTTTACAGAGTTTATTTGCAATAAAAAGCAATGTAAGGTTGATGACAGAATTAAACAGTCCCACTGCTGTGGAAAAGCTGTAGCTTTGATCCACAAGCCCCTTCCGGTAAACATACGTGGAAATTACATCCGCAGTCTCATAAATTGAGGAATTATAAAGCAAAATGATCTTTTCAAAGCCAAGATTCATCATATTCCCCACTCTCAGGATAAACATGGTGATGATCGTGGGAAGGATGCCCGGCAGCGTCACATGTATCATCTGTTTCCACCGTCCCGCTCCATCCATTCTCGCCGCTTCATACAATTCCGAATTAATCCCCGCTATCGCTGCAATATATATGATGGAGCCCCAGCCGATCCCCTGCCATATATCGGAAATTACATAAATGGGCTGGAAAAAGGAAGGGTTCATCATCAGATTTTGTTTGGGATAGCCAAATAACGTCATCAGCTGTGTCAGGAAGCCGTCCGTAGCCGTAAACTGAAGAACCATTCCGGCAATTACCACCGTGGAAATAAAATGCGGCATATAGCTCACCGTCTGCACAAATTTTTTATATCCCTGGCTGCGCACTTCATTTAAAAGCAGCGCCAGCAGAATCGGCGCAGGGAAGCCGAAAAGAAGATTTTTCAGATTAATGCTCAGGGTATTGCGGATCAGACGTTCAAAATACACGCTTTTGAAAAATTCCGCAAAATGCTTCAGGCCGGCCCATGGGCTGTGAAGCACTCCCAGCTTGGGGGTATAGTCACGGAAAGCGATCTGCGCTCCGTACATGGGGTAATAGCAGAACACAAGGTAATAGGCCACAATCGGCAATATCATAAGATACAGTCCCTTATGTCTTTTTACATTCTGCCAGAGCCTGGCAGCATAACTGTCCTTTTTCATAAAGACTCCTTCTTTCAAACAGGCCCGCAGCTTTTCCCAAAGCCCGGGCCTGCCGGTATCAATTATCTTGCCAGGTACCTGTCATATTCCGCCTGTCTGATTTCTATCGCCCTTTCAATATTCATGTTCCTGATATTTTCCACAAATTCAGGGAAATTCTCCAGAGGCTCCGTGCCCAGGATGAATTTCAGCTTGAATTCATCCAGATAGGTCTGAATATCAGTCATGATGGAGTTATATTCCTGCAGCTCCGCATCCGTCATGGTTGCAGGGGGCATATCCTTCACTGTGGCATCGGGAGTTGCCCAGACTTCCAGGGATTTTTTCTGCACGTCATAAGCATATCCGCCCAGCATATAATCCTTTTCCACCAGGAAGGGCTTGTTATTGCAGCCGGCATAAATGGAGAGCGCTTTTTCAATGGACAGCCCGTCCGGATTATGAAGGACAAAGTCCGTAAATACCGGTTTGCCGTCAACCATTTCATAGGTCACGCCTTCCTTGCCGTAATTGGCCAGCATATTTCCCTCTTCGCCATAGGTATAGTCAAGCACGCGGGCCGCAGCCTCCGGGTTGGAACAGGTTGCGGAAATCGCACCGCCGATATTATTGATCCGGTAGCTGCTCTGGTCAACAATGAATTTATCTCCCTTATTTAAAACAGGGTTGGGGGTGGGCTGATAATTCATTTCCTTGTTTTCTTCCTGTATGGTCTGTATCTTTCCAAGAGTTCCGCCGGTATAGCCCCATACAAGCCCTGTTCTTCCGCTGGAAATTTTGGCAAAAAAAGCGTCCGTATCCTGGGTAAAGGCATCAGGATCCAGGATTCCCATGTTCATCCAGCGGTTAAACAGAGTCAGGAAATCCAGATACTCATCCTCAATTGCCCCGAAATGCACTTTATTATCACCGTCTACATACATCCCTTCTCTGATTCCGAAGCTGTTGACCATAATGTTATAGTTTCCATAAATAAAGGAAAATGCGGAATCGCAGCCCTTCTGATCCTTGAAGGCAACCAGAACATCTTCCATTTCCTGAACAGTTTCCGGCATCTGCAGCCCCAGTTCATCCAGCCAGTCCTGCCTAATCATATTTCCATTGAAAACAAGCGGGGAATCCGGCTTTCTGATCATAGGTGCCCATGCGTACAGTCCCTCATTATTTCTGCATAGCTTGTCAACCTCCGGATCGGATTCCAAATATGCTTTAAAATTAGGCATGTATCCATTATCCATAAGATCGTTAAGAGGGATAATGGAGCCGTCCAACAGCAGCTTTTGCACACCGCCCGGAATCGTCGGTTCAAGTTCAATAATAATATCCGGAAGATCATCTGTACCTGCTAGCAGCGACAGAGCATCTTTGCCGCCTGAACTGTCAACAAACTGAAGATCTACATTGCAGGCTTCCTCGATAGCCTGCCAGTACTCCCAGTCTCCCTGGTCATTATACAGATCTCCATTTGTCCAATAAGACCAGACTGTGAGCACAGGCGTCTCTTCTCCCGATGTCGCTGCGCTTCCGGTTTCTTCTTTATTGGAAACGGATGCATCCGCCTGAGTCTGTCCGCTGCTGCCGCAGCCTGTGAACAGGGACGAAAAAGTCAGCAGGGCTGCCAGCGCGGCAGTTCCTAATTTGCTTGGAAAATTCTTCTTCATAATTACTGTCCTTCCTTTTTATGAAATGATGTTTTTTTGAAAATCACTCCGAACCGGCGCGCCTCGCTTCGGTTAATGTCAGTTACAGCATAGCCCGGAAAACCGGCTGCGTAAATCTTGGAAAAAGGAAATTCATATGTATCTGCCGCAATATTTCAGAAATATAATATTTGTTTAGAAAAATAATACTGGCTTTTTTACAGCCTATGGTATACTTATTTTACAGTAATAATAATAAAAAGGGTGATTGATTTATGAGGCGGCAGACTGATTCTAAAAAGAAAAAAACAGGTTTATTCTGGAGAACACTAATTTCCTATGCCAGCGTTCTGCTGCTTCCCATCATTATCTGTTCCTTCTATTATTTTCACAGCTATAATGCTTTAAAGGAACGAACCATTGCCAGCCAGCATCTGATGCTGGAAAATTCCGGTGAGCAGATCAATTCCGTATTCCGTGATGCGATTACGCTTGGCTCCCATATTCAGCTGAATAAATATGTAGTCGCTCTTGCCAACAGCAAAAGCACGCCTGGATCCACGCCTGTCATGGACCGCTATTATCTGAAAAAGGATCTGGCGGCCATGCAGATATCCAATGCGCTCATCCAGCGAATCAACCTGTATTTTCCTGATTCCGGTTATATCGTAAACCCTGTTTCCACTTTTGAAAAGTCCCTGCTGCCTGCCATGGAAGCAAAAAGCAATACCATGACGGACGGCGACTGGGATGCGATCGGCAGCGCATTGCAGGAAAACCGTATCATATGCTATGCAAACAGGGAGAAAAACTTCATCGTTATAGCCCAGAACCTTCTGACGGATATCACAGGAAAGCCGCTGGCTGTGCTGTGCATCCAGATTGACAACAAAAGCCTGCTGACCCGGCTGCAAAGCCGGCTTCTTCTGGAATATTCCTGCGCCTTTGCTTTGGTGGATCAGGAACAGCTTCTGCTGGCCGCCGGCAGCAAAGACGACAGCCTTTCCGCCCTGCCCATAGCGGAAATCGCCTCTTACTTCACAGACCGGCCAGATGCGTCCTTTTATGAGACAAAAAACCAGGGAAAGGTCATTATAGATTATTATCCGTTACAGATTTCCGGTACGGCGCTCATATCCATTACGGAAAAGAAGGACTACCAGGCCCAGATGACCCGGCTGCTGGAAATCATGCTGCTTACGATTTTGATCTGTATTTTTACAGGCCTTGTGGTAATCATGTATTATTCCCGTAAAAATTATGAGCCGGTGTCCCAGATCCTGCAATTTATAGGGGATACGGACGAATCTGTGGGGCCGGCCCAAAACGAATATCATCTGATCATGAAAATACTTACCGAGAACCGGAATGAAATAGCCAGACAAAAAATGATGCTGAAAAATAATTATCTCCAGAAAATCTTTTCCGGAGAAATAGAATTCAGCCAGATACCGGAGCAGGTTGCCGAACAGTTTTCCTTTAACCTTTCCTTTCCCACGGTCTGCGTCGTGCTGCTTTCCGTGGAAGGGACAGGCAGCCTGAATGAACCGGAGGGACTGGCGGGACTGACCGCCTTTACGATTGAAAATGTATTCCAGGAGCTTCTTTCCCCACAGTTCCCTGACAGCCATTTCGGAATCCGCAAAGGAAAGATTTCGGTCCTGATTCCGGTTTCCGGCCAGCTTGACCGTCCGCTTGTACAGATCGAACAGCTCACGGAAAGGCTGATAGGATTTTTGTCGGATACCTTCCAGCTTTCCCTGAAAGCCGGAATCAGCAGCCTGCAGTCCCAGGAAAAGATACCGGAAGCCTGCCTGCAGGCGGATACCGCGCTGGAATACCAGAGACTGTTTGAAACGGGCAGGATCTGTCTCTATGAGACGATTCCCCAGAAACAGATCATAGGCTCCATCCCGCTGAACACCAGCGAGTATATTGTAAATCTTGTCACCACGTGTAATCAGGCGCAGATAACCGAATATTTTAATGATATAGAAAAAAATCTCGAAAAATGTGAACTCTCCTGGGCCGACGCCAAAAGCTGCTATTATTTCTTTTATCAGGCCACTGTCAAGCTCCGGCTATACTGCCAGACGCATTACGGCCTGCAGCCGGAGTCCTTAAGCTTCCTGGATGAGTCCTTCTTTTCCCAGTCTCTGCCCAAAGCGCTCTCCCAGACCTGCCGCGCTTATCTGGCGGCCTGCCGGGAGATTGCGGAAAACTGCAAAAATCCCTCCTATGGACAATGGGGAAAGGATATCTGCCGCTTTATAGACAATAACTATTTTGATGTTAACATCAATCTGAATACAATAGCCGAACATTTTCAGATTACCCCGTCCTACCTGTCACGTAAATTCAGGGAGCAGTATCAGAAAAGCGTTATCGACTACCTTTATGAAGTGCGGATTTCAAACGCCGTTTCCCTGTTGAATGAAACGGATTTAAAAATTGCGGACATCGCGCAGATGACCGGCTTTGTGGACAGCAACGCATTTATCCGCATATTTAAGAAGCTCAAGGGAACGACTCCCGGCAAATATAAGGAAGGTATCCTCCAGGGGAACTAATCGGCAGGACAGCGCTTCGCGCTGACCGTAAGGAAGTGATTCAGAAGTGCCAAAATCCATCGCCGCAGGCGATTCAGGATGGATTTTAGCAATAACTGTGAAGTAATGAACAGGTATCCTCCATGCATAAGCAGACGCATGGGGGATACCCTGAATTTTGGCTGACATATCACTCTTTTACGGCTACTCTGCAAAGCTTTTTATAGAAAGCAATTCCATACAGAATAAAGGTATGATAGCCTTCCAGTTTCAGTTCAGCATCATATTGCCTGTCTTCGATCTGAGTCAATGCTTCTTTTGCTTTAGCTCCCAGCTCTGCATAGGTATCTGCGATTTTTATTTCAATTATAATCGCCTTCCCCTCATAGGGTGCGGAAAGCAGCAGCAGGTCACTTCTCCCCAGGCCGCTTTCCCGATTGGACTTTATTATATATCCGTCCATCATTTTCAACAGCCCGCCAAGAAAACCATGATAGTAATCTTCCTTATAGTCATAAAAACTAATGGTCTCCATCAGATTCCCGGACAGTTCTTTTTCCATAACCGCCACATTTTTCCCAAGGACGGCCTGATACAAAGCCGAGAAATCCGTCTTTTTAATTCTTTCCTGAAACCAGTCCATTATCGTATTTCTGTAAATCAGCTTTACTTCTGTATTTGGAATCGCCAATTCCAGGTAAACAGTTTCACCGTCAAACCGTTCACCCTTTTTTTTCAGGTATCCTGTAAAAAACAGAAAATTCCACAGATTTTCTTCTGATTTATATACTTCATCATAGGTAATCTCTTCGTGAACCGGCTTTTCTATCACTTCTCCCTCAATCAATGCTTCCATTTCCTGCCTTACGCTGCCATCAGCACGTTCCACCAGTTCCCTGACAATACTGTTGGAGGAAGTATTCGCCCAGTATGGCTTCGGAAAAGCATTCTTATCAACAGCCGCCGTTTTCGTATAGTTCAGTACGCTCCACGGATTATATACTTCTGTCTTTCCAAATACATAGCCATCATACCAGCGCCTGACTTCACCTTTCTTGTTACTGATTCCATAGGCTTCCAAAAGCTGTTCCACTTCCGGCTGGGTAAAACCAAAATGCTCCGCATAATTTACATTAAGGATTGAAATCATTTCCGGATTGTTCAGTCCGGTAAATATACTCTCCGAATGACTTCGACAGAAGTCATTACCCCTGCACAGGAGAATCGGAGATTCTCCCAATGGCTCGGCTTTAGCCGAGACTATGCAGCCAGTGATTACGGCAAATTCCAGGCTGGAATTGGTTTTTAGCGCCGATTCAAAAAAGGAACGGATGAAATCTGTCATTTGTTTATAAAATCCGTTAAAATATGCATTTTCCAGTGGAACATCGTACTCGTCCAGAAGGACAATTACATTTCTTCTATAAACCTTTTTCAAACAACGGGTAAGGAATTCCATTGCCATCGCATAATCAATTCTGGCTGCTTTTTTTCCTCTGATCCGGCAAAAAAGTTCTTTTTCGTCCGGCAGCAGCCTTGCACTTTCAAGCACATCGTCATGGCGTTCAAATTCCTTTGCAATTTCATTTACCATTGCATCATAAGCCATATTCCAGTCCGGCTGCTTTGCAGACTTTAAAGAAAGGTTAACTACCGGATACCGACCTTTATGTTTCGTATATTTTTCACCGGCTTCCATAATCTTAAGCCCTTTGAACAAGTTATTATTATCTGTATTCGTATCGCTCACGGGCATCTGCTCAAAATAATATCTGAGCATACTTAAACTTAATGTCTTGCCAAAACGTCTCGGCCTCATAAACAGGCTTACTTCACTTCTGTTATCCAGCAGTTCCTTTATCAGCAATGATTTATCCACATAGTAAAAGTTGTTTTCTCTCAGTTTTTTAAAATCTTCGATTCCGATTGGCAATGGTCTGTCCATTTTATCCCCGCTTTCTGCCTTTCACTGACTGTCTTTCACTGACTCCCTTTACATAACTATCCTATGCTTTTACAGTTGCATTTCCCAGATGCATCTTTTCTCTGATTATACCCTGTTTGAAGTTTAACCGCAATGTATTCTCCAAATCAAAAGCTCTGCTTCTCCTGTTATCATAAGCGTTTATGCATTCCCGGACTGGAGGGAAGGGGTGTAAATCATGCTTTTCCCGTCCATCTGTATCCATACGGAATGTCCCGGGATACTATTTCCTTCATATTCATATGCTTCCTCTGCAAAGTTGGCCACCGCGGCAATGTTTTCTCCGTAAACAGTTTTCTGCACCGCCCCGTCCTGCGTGAGATATTTGAAGTCTGTCATCTCCTGCAGCACTGCCTTCCTGCTGAATTCTGACCACACGGCGTGATGTGCGGCAATATCCTTCTGATACCGCTTCCACTCCGCCGCATCCAGGTGGTACAGGGGCGGAACATTGTACAGAACCTCTCTTACCATGCGGTCCGCCGTCGCCCCCTGGATTTTGAAGGTGGACCAGTCCCAGTGATAGCCTGTGATAACGGAATCGTTGTATACCAGCTTGTACAGTGGAATATCATACCTGGGGTCCACGAACAATGTATAGTACTTATCTTTCACCGGAATCCTTTTTGAAAAATGTTCGGCAACTCCGCCGGCGGGATTGTAATACTTTCCGATATAGTACTCACTGTCCCGATTCTTTTTCATGTCATCGTCCATCCAGGAAAAGGTCTTCAGTTCGATTCCATGGGCAAAGGCAATCGTGGAAGCCGCAAAATCATTGCCGCCCTCAGATCCCACTACAAAACGATACTGATCCCGGATATAGGCCATCCTTTCCAGCCTGGCCGCCAGATCCTCTTCCTGGGTTGCAGGGTGGGATGGTGAATAATCGTCATAAATTTCCCCGGTTGCATCACAGTCAATAAACCAGGAATTAAACGGAAGCGAATTCGACATAATGTCCTCCATGCGTGCTTCCACCGCAGGAAAAGCCAGAACAGGATTCAGTTTGCGCCCCACATTCTGAAAGCCGCCCACTTTTTCTCCATTTTTGTCCGTAATCGTGGCTTCCTCATATAAAGCTGTATCCTCAAACTGCGCCGTTATCCACTGCTCTTTGCCCGGTTCGTGAATGGAGTGATAGGAATCATAGCTTCCGATCAGATACCCCTGCGCGGCGGCTTTCTCCACAAGCTCCGGTTTTGCGTACGCCTGCTCCCAGCTGTTGAGGCCTATCCAGGCCCGGTCAATGCCGCTCTCCTTCAGTCCCTGAAGCAACTCCGTCGTCCCGGAATCCGTCCATTGCTTTGCGTCGGTAAAAATCTCCGGCCAGTTAACGGCCAATGCCTCTTTTTTCACCTGAATTTTTTCTGTTTCGGTCAGATTTTCATACCCTTTTGCCAAAAGCTGCGTCATCGCCGGGGAATGCTGTGTAAAAACAGCTGGATCCCAGAAATCTCCCCTTTTCAGCAGCTGGCTGAGATAACTGCATACTGTATTTTTCTGATATTCAGCTACATAATCCTGCTTTTTTATTTCTTCCAGCGCTGCTGTAAATTCTGAACCGTTTTCCTGGCTGCCGGCAAAGGATGAAAGATACACTGTCAGCGGAGAATCCGCCGCCTGCCGGAAAGCCTTCCAGTCAATATCATCAGGGGAAATAAGGAATTCTCCCCACAGATAAATGAACGGAGCGCCATAAAGCTTACGGATATCCGAATTGCTCTGCGCCTTCTGCTCCAGTGTCATAAAATCACCCTGTTCCATGCGGTAATTCCTGTAAAGCCTGGCTGCGCTTACCGGATCCGGGCCGGTCAGATAAATCCGGTAACTGCTGGATCTGCTCCTATCAATTGCCGGATAGTCATGGGAAACAGAGAAGGTGATAGCGGGATCTGCAGAAAACTGCAGGTTCGTCCGAAAGGGATCCTCCACAATATACAGAATGGAAAATTCTCCGGACGAGGTAATCCAGAAAGGCATGGAAAGCTGTTCCAGCACGGAAAATTCCTGTCCGTTCAGATATTCTCTAAAGACCGCGTCCCCTGCCGGCACCCGTTTTCCTTCTCCAAAGGGAAAATAATAGGTTTCCCCTGAAATTTCCGGCCATACAAAGGTATTATCTTCCTCTGTTTCCGAAGTGATTGTTACGCTTAAATAGTCCTCCGCCGGCGTTATGGCGACAGATGTCCTTTCCCCGGGATACCGCCAGCTGACAGTACCGTCTTTTTCCTGATAATCTGAATACTCCCGCTCTTTACCTCCCTGTGAAACGGTCAGCAGCGTTCCCCTGGTTTCCATAGTCAGTTCAAAGTTTTCCGGATTTACCTGGAAATCAAAAGGGAGTCCGGAAACCCGGCCGCCTGAAGCATCTGTTTGTGTTTCTAACGATGAGTCTGTCGTTGTCCCATCTGCAATGTCCGCCGGAGATTCCTTCCCGTCTTGCGCTGACTGATCCACAGACGGAGCTTTTCCGGCACATCCGCCCAAAATCAACGCAATCGGCAGTATAAGGCAGACGGATTTTTTTAAAAGCTTTACTGTTTTCATCTCTTTCTCTCCATCAGTTTTCATAGCTGTTTTTGCGGCAGGCACAGTAAATGCGCCTACTCATTAAGCAGCTGCAATTTTTCTTTTTTAATAAAATAATCCGGCAGTCTGCGATCGTTTTTTATATTCCTCCTTCTGTAAGCCGATCCTATAGATTTATCCTGCCCGATATCAGGAAGTTTAACAGAGGGCTGTTACAACCATGTGACAAAAAAGGCATAAGCGGATACTTTTTTATATCCGTTTATGCCTTTCGAATCTCTTCTTTTGTTTTGCTTTTAATTTTCATTTTTCAATGCAGCCGGAAACAATACTTCAAACAATATCCTTCCCTCCCCGATTTCACATCGGACAGAATAGCCATACTGCTCTGCAATTCTTTTTACAATAGCAAGTCCAAGGCCGGTTCCGGTCAGTGCCCTGCTGCGGGAAGGCTCCCCTACATAAAATGGATCCCAAATCCGTTCCGGATCCAGCGCGGCATTATTAAACCCGTTGGATATTCGGAACCGGCACCATTCTCCCATCCTGCAAAGCGTCACCTCCACGGCGCCGGAAGAGGCATATTTTACCGCGTTTGACAGCAGGTTGGAAAACAGCAGGGCAACAAGCTCACTGTTTCCTATGATTTGCACATCGCAGGCAAGCTCCTCCTGAAAAGACATTCCCCGGGCATGCAGGGCCATTCTTTGGTCCTCCATGCATTTATGCAGTATCGTATCAAGGGCGATGGGCGAAAACGGGTATTCCCTGCTTTCGATCCGGGACAGGCTGAGCAGCCGTTCCACCAGACGGGAAATCCTGGCGTTCTGTTCTTCAATTGTATCCAGGAAGGTGCCGTCATCCAGGCCGTCCTTTATGCCGGAGGCGTACATGCCAATGAGGGAGACCGGCGTTTTGATGTCATGGGCCACATCATCCAGAAGCTGTTTCATCTGCCTGTTTTTATTAAGCAGCTGCTTTTCATATTCACGAAGGGAACGGCTCATCTGGTTCATGCTCTCTGCAACGGTTTCCAGTTCATCTCCTGTACGGATATCCAAAACGGCATATTCCTGACGGGAAAGCTGCCGGGAAAAGTGTTCCATCTGCCGAAGCGGATTGGTGATATGCTTTACGAACAGGCTGATCAGCCCCACAGCCGCCGCCAGGGAAACCGCATACAGCACAATGCTGAAACGGTTAACCAGGCGGATAAAATCCGCCGCATCAGGCACTATTGCAGCAATCGCATATAATTGTTCCCCTACAGGCATATACTCCACCAGAATTCCGTAATTTAATTTTTCCTGCCCATACAGCCGGAAGCGGTATCCATTCTGCACTGCTGAAATATAATCCTCTTCCCAGAGCCAGAACTTCTGAAAGCCCAGGCCTTTCTGTCTGAATTTTTCCCGCAGGTCACTGCTTAAGCTGTCATAATTATCCGTATTCCGGGAAAAAGCCACCAGCACATTTTCCCTTTCTTCCAGCTCCAGGGCAGCTTCCTCCGGGGTGCATCCCCGTGCCAGTGCCTCCTTTAAGGTTTCTCCTGCCTGCCGGACATTTTCTCTCTGTCTGTGCAGATAATATCTTTCCATGACGCGGGAATTAATAAAAAGAGTGGCCGTAAGAATCAGCAGGAGAATGCCTGTAATCCCAAATATAAATTTTACGGACAGCCTGTGAAAGCGTTTCCTGTTTTTATGCATTTTCTTCCCCCATTACATAACCCATCCCTACGCGCGTCCGGATATAATCCTCTCCGATTTTTTTCCGCAGGCGGCGGATATTTGTGTCTACGGTACGGCTGTCCCCTTCGAAATCCATCCCCCATACATGATTTAAAAGCCATTCCCGGGAAAGCACCGTTTTGAGGTTGCCAAGAAAGCAATGCAAAAGCTCAAATTCCGTTTTCGTAAGGGTAAGCCGCTGTCCGTTTTTCGACACCTCCATCGTTGCCGGGTTCAAAAGAAGCTCCCGGTATTTCATAATATTTTCCGCCCGGCACAGCTTTTTCACCCGCAGAAGGAATACCTCAATATCAAAGGGCTTGCGCAGATAATCATCCGCGCCGCAGGTAAGCCCGGTAATTTCATTTTCGATTTCGCCTTTGGCTGTCAGCATCAGAACCTTAACCGGAAAATTCAAAAGCCGGATTTCCTTAAGGGTCTGGATACCATCCTGAACCGGCATCATCCAGTCCAGAATCACAAGATCCACCTGATCCTCTGACAAAAAATCAATGGCGGCGCGGCCGTTGTCAACAATATTCACCTGACAGCCCTCCCGCTGGAGATAGAGCTTCAGGATTTTCTGCATATCCGGATCGTCTTCGGCAATCAGCAGCTTCATATTTTTCTCCTTTTTTCGAAATTTGTGGGGATAAAGAATAGAAAACCACCGGTTTATGAGCCAGTGGTTTTCTGTTATTTCATATTATATCCGTTTTGGGTTTTCCTATAGCGGCAGACTTTTTCCCGGCAAACTCAGCCAGGGAAAAGCAGACGCCTCCCGCCAGATAGCAAGGCAGCTCCTACAGGATAATTTAAACGTTCGGCATCTTGGAAATGGGGGCCATCATCACCTTGCCGGTCCCGCGGTACACATTGACAAGACCTTCGCCGGAAGCCGCCGAACCGATGAGGGATTTGCCGGAACGTTCCACCGTAAATTCCAGGCTTCCGCTCCAGGCAACCGCCATATTCCCATCGACCTTCAGCACATCATTCTGCAGGGTGATTTCCACCAGCTCCTCGCGCGGGCAGTCCGCTTCAATACAGAACACGCCGCTTCCGTTCAGGCTTAAATTAAACAGGCCCTCGCCGCCGGCCACTGCGGAAGAAAGATTGGAACGCATAACCGCCTTGTGCTTCAGTCTGGAATCACAGGCCAGGAAAAGTCCATCATCCAGTACAACAGAGCCTCCCCAGTCCGCCGCATCCATTAAAATCAAATGTTTATAGGTTGGCTCCAGCACCAGAAGCCCGTCCCCCGTATATTCCGGCTTAATTGCTGATTCTCCGGTAACCTTGCCGCGCACCGCTTTCCCGAACAGATCTCCCACGCCTTTGATGCCGGTTGTCGCATTTACATTGCCAAGCATCCACTGCATGGCCCCTGCCTGAATCGTAACACTGGCTTTGCTCAGGTCGCATACCACCTGACGTTTTCTCACATTCATCTGGCTGCTGAAGTAAGCAACCGTTGCCGATGATGGCATAACGCTCAGATCCCGGACATATTCAATCACTGAAAACGGGCCGGCAGACGCAAGTGTTTTCACATCATCATTATCCATAAAATTCGAAATCTGGTACATAAGATACCTCCTCTGTTCTGTTTATATACAGAAATTTTATCATTCCGGGCAGTGGCTGGCAAATTAAGAATATCTTAAGCCCTGACAATGAAAGGCACAGCAATCATCCTTCGGTCATATCCCATACAAGGCTTTCGCCCGCACCCAATGCAACTTTTTTCTGTTTTCCGTCCATACACAGAAGGAATGTCCTCTGCCGGTCCAGCAGATTGGTTAAAGAAAAACTGTTCTCCTTCATTTCATATTCCAAAGCGTAGGGCTTTGCCTCCAGCCGAACCCGGCCTGTTTTATTGAGCATGGGGGCAATCCTCAGATCCACATCCAGATCGGGCTGCACCCCCAGATACCCCCTAAGCAGGTTCCAGATAAATACGCAGGGATATTCATAATAGTGGGCGGCGCCGTGCCAGTTTTTATCATCCTGGTAGAAGATATAATTCATATCATAGCGTTCACCCATCAGATAATCATCCAGCCTTGCCTGCCGGCAGACGGCCAGGAGCTGCTGCTCCAGCATATCCCTCCTGCCCTGAGACACCCAGTAAGCAAAATCCCAGCACCAGTATCTTCCTGCCGCGCACAGGTCATAGGGCACTCCTATTTCCGAATCGGTATAGTCCTGTATCCTGGCTGATAAAAAGGTGGGAAACCGCTGGAACTCTCCGAAGCACTCTTCCACAAGCTTCTGCACCGCTTTTTCCTGCGCCTCATCCGCATAGCCGAACAGCAGCGGCAGTTCATTTGCCAGCAGATGGATATGATCATGCCTGACGCCGCTTCTGTCCACCCAGTCGGCAAAACGTCCGTTTTCCCGGTCCCAGAAGCCTGCCGGGAGATCCGCCGTCATGGCCCGGGCCAGCTTTCTTTCCAGCGCCAGATAATGCTTTTCTTTTTCGCTGTCCCCGGCTCTTCTCTCCAGATCCGCCATCCTCCTCATGGCATCGGCTGCCAGTGCGGCGGACATACATTCCCTTCCGTCCTTGATAATCTGATCTTCATAATAAACATCGGACCAAAGACGCCCCTGCCTGTCCATGCAGTCCTCCACAAGAGTCAGGGAATTTTCCAGCCCTTCCTTATTCCTTTCAAACCAGGCCAAGTCTTTGGAGGCCGCCACATAAAGCCATGCGGATTCTATAATTTCCACATTTCCGGTAATAAGGAACATTACCGCGTTGGTCTGCAGATCTTTGCTGTTTCTTCTCACATGGTATTCCCTGACCCCATTCGGCTGCAGGGCGCAGGGATCCCGGTACAGCTGTTCCGGATCCTCCGCCATCAGCTTCAGCTGCAGCTCCAGCATCCGGCGGATCAACCCCAGATCAAAGCTATCCGCCATGGCCGCGCGTCCTTTGATTTGGAATTCATGATCCACATCAGGATAAGTACCCGCATATACCTCTTTTTGAAGCGTGCTCACCACATAGCCGTCCCGCACCGGATAGCCCGCTCCTGCTGTGCGTTCCGCAACGGAAGGAAGAAGCGTCCTCCAGTAAAACTGATAAACAGCTTCTTCAAACTCCTTTCCGTTTTCAAAGTCCAGGGAAATGGAGTTTCCCATAATATCACAGTGGGGTATGCCCGGATAAATGGTGACGCTGATTTCCTCCTCCGCTCCGTCAAACAATATCTCCGCCTTATGGCCGTCTTCCTTTACCATTACCTGGAAAGGACGCTTTGCGCTGATCCGGCAGGCCTTATTTCTTTCCGTATTCTTTGAAGGGACGATGAAGCACTCCTCCACCTGAGGATTTTCACAGGCGCAGTCATAGGTATGTTTCAGGAATAATTCCCCTTTTTCCTGCACCAGATAATAGAGAACCGGCGTTGCCGAATCATAGATAATTTCTTTTTTCCACATCTTTTTCACCCTTTCTGCGTCAGGAATGCTTTATTTTTTATGCCCTGCCAGCTCAGTATCTCCATTCCGCCGCTTCTTCCAGGCTTTTTCTCGGCCTTACGGCCGGCGCTTCATCCGCATATCCCAGGGCCAGCGCCGCAATAAGTTCCCCGCCTGCATTCAGCCAGCCGTTCAGCTCCTGATATGCAAAACAGGTATCGCATATCCACAGGCTTCCCAGTCCCAGATCTGTCGCGGCCAGCGTCATATTTTCAATCGCCGCCCCGATGGACTGCGCATTGCATAATTCAAAAATCCTCTCATCCGGGGTTAAGCCCCGGTTTACCTCCAGGCCTAATGTATTGACGATAAAAATAATCACCGGAGCCTGCTTCATAACCTGAAGGGTGTATTCCGCCCCGCCGATATACGGCGCGCTTTCCGGCAGCAGAGGGCTGTTCTTTTCTCTTTCCAGCCCCTGCCTGAACACCTCCAGCATCTCTGCTTTTGACCTTCCCGTTACCACAATGAACTTCCAGGGCTGGCGGTTCTTTGAGGAAGGCGCCAGAAGCCCCGCCCGGAGAACCTCCTCCACCATATGGACCGGGATTTCTTCCTCTTTATATTTTCGGATACTCCTTCTTTTAATGACCGCATCCAGCATGATATTCCTCCGTTGTCTTTTTTGCTTTATTATTTGCGCTTCCCGTTGTTTCATCATCCTTCACCCGCTCAATATGCATCGCCAGGTATCCTGTTTCCACATCATCCAGTTTTCTGTTCAGGCTCCTGCCGATTTCTTCGCATATAACAGCCGCCGTTTCAAAGGCTTCAGGAAATTTTACCCGCATATAGTCATTCATATTCAGCTTGAGCCGTTCCCCGCTCAGAGCCCTTGCCACCATATAGCGCACATGGTTCATCAGCCGGTTGTAGGCCAGGGACATGACATCAATTTTCATCCCCGTCTGCTGCTCCACCAGAGTGACGCATTCCCGGACGGCGCGCGCAATCTGCATGGCCTGGGATACTTTTTCATCCTCAATGGCCGCATGGACATGGAGCGCTATATAACCGATTTCATGCTCGTCAATTTTCACCTTCATCCGCTCCCACAAAAGCGGCTGAACACTTTGGGCGACTTTATATTCCCGGTGGAACAGAAGCCTGATATCCTCTGTCAGGGGATTGCTGATCTGCTCCCGGTTTTTGATACGCCTGACCGCGTATTCCATATGGTCGGCCATAGGGAAAAGGATGGAACGGTCGATCCTGCCGAAAACTCTTTCCGCTTCATTGAGCACTTCGTTGGCAAGCTCCAGGCAGACCGGGGAAACCGACTTTATGACCTCTTTCGCATCCCCTCTGTCCGTAAGCTGCTGCAGGCAGTAAGCGGTGGTCTCAGGCCCCGCCTCCACCCGCTCGCCCGTTTTCTTTCCGAATCCCACTCCCTTTCCCATGAGCAGATATTCCCCGTTATCCTCCATCCCGATTACAATTGCCGCATTATGATTCAAAACTTTCCTGATTCTGTACATATTCCCCTCCTGTACCGCCCGGAAAAAGCGGCTGCTGCGGCAATTTCCAGCGTTCCGGCGGACTGCCGTCTTATCCCTGTCGTTATTCGTATATATCTACCGCGAAAAGTGCCTCCCCGGCTGTAATGTTTCCTGTTTTAAGCAGCCGGATTTTCTCATTCTCCTGAAGCTCCGTGCAAAGCACGGGTGAAACAATAGAAGGCGCATTGGCCTTCAGATATTCCAAATCCAGCTTCAGCATGGGATCTCCCTTTTTCACCTTCTGCCCGTTCTCAACAAGCGCCTCAAAGCCCTTTCCTCCAAGCTTTACCGTATCAATTCCGATATGAATCAGAAGGCTGATTTCGGAATCCGTTAAAAATCCAATCGCATGCCTGGTATCGAAAACAAAACATATTTCTCCGTCCTCCGGCGCCCGCACAATTGGGTCTTCAGGCGTTACGGCCGCGCCGTCGCCCATCATTTTCCCTGCGAAGGCCTCGTCCGGCGCCGTTGATAAATCTGCCGCCTTTCCGGTAACCGGGCTGGAGATTACAATGGTTTTTACTTTTTTTTCGCCGTCCTGTTCTTTCTCCTGCTTTTCCTCAGACACCACAGTATCCACAGCCGCTTCCTGCTCTCCGCCCGTATATTCCTCGTTGGGCGCAGTTTCCAGATAATCCTCCAGATTTGATTTGATTACCGTAACATGAGGACCGTAGATTACCTGCACGCCATTGCCTTTGTGCACTACTCCTGAGGCCCCTGTGGACTTTAACAGTGCGTCATTTACCAGCTCGGGACGTTTCACCGTGCAACGCAGCCTCGTTGCACAGCAGTCCACGTCGCTGATATTTTTCCTGCCGCCCAGGCCATTTGTAATAGCAGTGCTGACAGAATCAGTATCCGCCGCTGCCGTCTCTTTTTCCGCTCCGTCCTTTCTTGCATTGACATCCGCCCTGGTATACAGCTTTATTTCAGCAGTATCCTCTTCTCTTCCCGGCGTCTTGAAATCGAATTTTACAATCAGGAAACGGAAAATAAAATAGTAAAGGAAAAAGTAAATAATTCCTGCGGGAATCACTCTCAGCCAGCTTGTTTTTTCATTGCCCTGCAGGATTCCAAACAGGAAGAAATCCAGGAAGCCGCCGGAAAAAGTCAGGCCAACCGCGACATTAAGTATATGGGCAATCATGTAGCAGGAGCCTGCCAGCACCACCTGTACTGCAAACAGGGCAGGGGCGACAAACAGGAAGGAAAATTCCAGAGGCTCCGTAATCCCTGTCATCATACAGGCCAGGGACGCGGATAAAAGCAGACCTCCCGCCGCTTTTTTCTTTTCAGGCTTCGCACAGCGATACATCGCCAGGGCCGCTCCCGGCAGGCCAAAAATCATAAAAATAAACTCTCCTGAAAAATACCTTGTTGCATCCGCGCTGAAATGGGCCACATTGGCAGAATCAGCCAGCTGGGCAAAGAATATATTCTGTCCCCCCTGCACCATCTGTCCCGCAACCTCCATGGTTCCGCCCACAGCAGTCTGCCAGAACGGCATATAAAATACATGATGCAGACCGAAGGGAATCAACGCTCTTTTTATCAGGCCAAAGATCAGCGTTCCCACATAGCCGCTGCCTGTCACCAGGCCGCCCAGCGCATAAATCCCGTTCTGCACTACCGGCCATATATAGTATAATGCAATTCCCACAAACATGTAAACCAGTGTTGAGATAATAGGTACAAATCTTGTCCCGCCAAAAAAGGACAGCGCATTCGGCAGGCTGATTTTATAAAAACGATTATGCAGGACTGCCACTCCCAACCCTACTATGATACCGCCGAATACACCCATCTGCAGCGTCTGGATTCCGCAGACAGAGGCGATGGTCCCGCCAAGCACATGTCCGGCAGTTTCTCCGTTGGAAAGGATGTCGCCATGGAGCACCAGCATGGCACTGATTGCCGTGTTCATTACAAAATAGGCAATTACCGCGGAAAGGGCGGCTACCTCTTTTTCCTTCTTTGCCATACCGATTGATACGCCAATGGCAAAAATAAGGGGAAGGTTGTCAAATACCACGCTCCCGACCTTGTTCATAATTACCAGCAGGGCATGGAGAAATGTCCCGTCACCCAGTATTTTACCTAACCCATAGGTTGCAATTGTGGTTTCATTGGTAAAAGAACTGCCGATTCCCAAAAGCAGTCCCGCCACAGGCAAAATAGCAATGGGAAGCATAAAACTCCGTCCGACACGCTGCAAAACACCAAAAATCTTGTCTTTCATTTTTCTTTCTCTCCTTTCACGGCCGCAGACCGCATGAAAATCAGGGCAGAAGCATCCCCGGCTTCGTTGGCAGGACGCGAAGCGTCCCCTCCCTGTTCTGTTTTTGTCCGGATGCATGGTATTTATGCGCTGAATTGCAGTGGATTTGCCGCAGAAATAAAAAAAGGGCATCAATACACATAACCATCCTAAGTGTCATGTATAGTGAATGCCTCGTAAGAGTTACATACTATATTTTGACTATAAAATGCCTTTGGGCATTTGTCAAGTTTTTTATTTTACTTTTTCCTACTTTTCTGCCGTTTACTCTTCTGCCGGCCTGCGCATATACTGCGCAGGCCGCACAAATATACACTATGGGCAGGCAGGATGCCGCACAGCGATACCATCAGCCGGAAGCCTGCCACAGTCCGGATGTCCGGGCTGTTACCGTGGATTCGTCATAACGGAATCTGCTTCCCGCCTATGCCGCGCCCTTCTTTTTCCCTCCCCGCCGATCCTTATTGAGGAGCTCT
The DNA here is from genome assembly GCF_003435485.1 of Eisenbergiella massiliensis. NCBI lineage: Bacteria > Bacillati > Bacillota > Clostridia > Lachnospirales > Lachnospiraceae > Eisenbergiella > Eisenbergiella massiliensis. The sequence continues at coordinate 370,361 of NZ_QVLV01000004.1, read as the reverse complement.
TCAAATTCCTTCAGCTTCTGCTTCGCTTCCGGGCTGAGATCCTGCGGAACCTGAATCTGCACTGTGACATAATGATCCCCATATACACCGGGGTTTTTCATGGAAACGATTCCTTTTCCCTTCAGCCGGATTTTAGTTCCCGGCTGGATTCCTTCCCTGATTCTGCACATAATTTTACCGGAAAGCGTCTGTACGGGAGCCTCTCCGCCAAATACGGCCGTGGTAAACGGAATGGTAATGGTGGAATACACATCCATTCCTTTCCGCTCAAAGCCCTGTTTTTCACCCACCTTGACCTTAAGCAGCAAATCTCCCGCCTCGCCGCCGTATCCCGGCATTCCTTTCCCGCGGATTCTTACCTTTTTGCCGTTTTCAATCCCTGCAGGGATATGGACCTGCAGGGACTGCGCCGGTCCGCCCATGCCATCCGCATTCTGCAGACTGATAAGCTTATCGCAGCCGAAGGCCGCTTCGTCAAAGCTGACCTCTACCTCCGCCTGGAGATCCCGGCCCCTGCCGCGGAAGCTATCCTGCGAAAAACCTCCTCCGTAAAAACTGTCCTCAAATCCGCCATAGCCATGGCTTCCGTTATGAAAGCCTCCTGAAAAGCGGCTGCTGCGGGAACCGCCTTTTTTACCGCCTTTACTGTGGAACAAATCCCCGAAAATATCTCCGAAGATATCGTCCATATTTCCCTGTTCAAAATGATATTCCCGATATCCGCCGTTCTGCTGTCCCGTAAATGCATCCGGGCCGGGCGCTGAACCGTCAAATGCGGCATGCCCGAACTGATCATACAGTTTTTTCTTCTCCGGATCACTTAATACGGAATAAGCCTCGGTTATCTCTTTAAACCGCTGCTCGGCATGGGTATTGCCGGCATTTTCATCCGGATGGTACTTCTTCGCAAGCTTACGGTAAGCCTTTTTAATCGCGTTTTCATCCGCTCCCTTTTCTATTCCGAGAATTTCATAATAATCTCTTTTTGCTGCCATTCTATTCACCTTCATTCTTTTCTCAGGCGCGGCTGTCCGCCGCTTTTGGTTCCGGCCTGTCAGGCATTACAGCCGGTGCATTACATAAACTATGTATGCCGCCTGCTTCATCCCCGGCCTGCAAAATACCTCACACAACGGTGAGGTCCGGACAGTTGCTTTCATAAATTTATATTATACTCTGCATTATTTGTTCTATATGTACTATAACATACGCCCGTATTATTTTCAATACAAAAAATACTTTATTTATAAAACTTTATAAAATTTGCGAGAGACTTTTCAGCCGAATAAAGCTTCCTGACGGTAATAAAAAAGCAGCAATACCGATGCTCCGGGGGATATACCGTCCGGCATCCGCATTGCTGCTCCTTTATTTTATATTACTATTACTGTATTATCTGGTGGCCAGGATTTCATTCATCTGGCTTACAAGCCCGTCACAGTCAATTCCATGTACCATGCATGCTTCCTCCAGGCTTTCCCCCTGGGCAGACGGGCATCCCAGACAGTGCATTCCCGCGCGCATCAGCATCTGGGGAATTAATTCGTCCATATTGACCAACTGACCGATTAACATATCTTTACTTATCTGCATTCTTTTTTCCTCCTTGGTATTATAAGCCGGATAAACCGGCTGTTCCTCTGCGGATATATTTATCTCTTTACTTCCGCTCCTGCTATCCGCTGCCGGAATTATTATATCACAGTTTCTCGCATTAAGCGAAATATTTTCCGGGAAAAAAGTGGAAAAAACGAAAGAAAAATAATATTTATTAATTGACTTTTTATCAGACATAAAGTATCATCAAAGTAGTCTTACTATATTTCTGTGCATTCGCACATTCTGGCAGTTTCTGCCGCAAAATCACATTTTATTTAACGGCAGGAACCGCAGGCGTCAATTTTTTCATATACGATCTGCACTCCTGCCGCCAAAAGGAGGTACAATGAAGAAAAAGACGCTGATCGCAGAAGAACTTGACGCAGCCGGTATCAAAGTGCAGTATGATGAACATGTAAAGAGAATCCTGAGCAACAGACAGGTTCTGGCCCGTATCCTGCAGGGTGCTGCCGCCGAATACGCAGACTTCGATGTTGAGGAAATTGCGGAATGGATTGAACCAGGAATTGAGGTCGCCAGGGTGCCCTTAAAGCCCGGAGGGAAGAAAGGAAATGAGCTTTTAATTACAGGGAACAATACGGAAAGCGTGGTTCCCGGTGAGGGTCGCATCACATTTGATATCCGATTTTGTGCCATGCTTCCCGGACACAAAAATATTACCATGGTTAAGCTTTTGCTCAATGTGGAAGCACAGAAGAAATTTTATCAGAAATACCGGATTGTGACCAGAGGGATTTTCTATGGCGCAAGAATGCTGTCGGAACAGCTGGACAGGGAATTCAAGGATTCCGATTATGATTCGCTGAAAAAAGTATACAGTATCTGGATATGTATGAACGCACCGAATCATATCGGAAATGCCATGTCTGAATACCGGATTTCCAAAAGGGATCTTATCGGAAGGATTCCCGAACGGAAGGCAAGCTATGACAAGCTGTCGGTAATTGTTATCTGCCTGAATGAAAAGGCGCCTGCCGGAAATTCCGGAAAGCTGCATGGCTTTCTGAATACCCTGCTGTCTCCGGATATGGATGCAGCACAAAAAGAAAGGATTCTGGCAGAAAATTATGGCCTGGCAATGGAACAGGAATTAGAAAAGGAGCTGAAGCAGATGTGTAATTTAAGTGAAGCCATTGAAGAAAAGGCACTGGAAAAAGGATTAAAAAAGGGAATCAAACAGGGATTTTCCAGGGGAAAAGCCCAGGGCATTGCAAAGGGCAAGACACAGGGGATTTCACAGGGGATTCGTCTGACAAAGCGTGTATTGCGCTTGGCCGGGGAAGGCCTGTCAGAGTCAGACATTGCCGCGGCCTGTGCAGTCACAATGCGTCAGGTGCATGAAATTCTGGCTGATTAATCTCAGGAATTCATACACGGCACAGAAAGCGGATAATTTTCAATCGTCATTTATATGTAAGAGGCAGGGCCAAAAATACGTTTTTTCCGCAGGCCCTGCCTCTTTTATTAAATAACGGTCAGATATCCATATTCCCCGAGAGCCTTCCAATCGTGCTTATTACCAGCTCATCCCCATATTCCCTGTTTTCAAAATAAGCATAATACCCACCGTAAATATTGTAGGTCAGCTTTACATTCTCCTTCGGGTCCTCCCGGTATTCGGGACATACGGAAAAAACAAGCTCCTTCAGTGTTTTTTCCAGCTTCTGCACAAGGATACCGCTGCGGCTGTCTGAAAAAAGAATACATATGAGAGCATTTTTTGCCGCATAGCCAAGGTACAGCTCCTTCGTAAATTCCTCCGGATTCTTCAGCAGGTTTTCCGGATGGTTGAGCGAGCCGATAATGGATTCCACCACCTCTGTTTCCAGCTTATCCGACAGATCATAAATGTCCTGATAGTGGGAGTAAAAGGTAGATTTGTTGATTTCCGCTTTTTCGCATACCTCCTTCACTGTTATCCTTTCCAGAGACTTCCTGGAGCGCAGTTCTATAAAAGCATTTTTTATACTTCTTTTCGTCTTTTCTATTCTGATATCCATTGTCCGTTTTCCCCCGACACTTTTCCCAAACCGTTGGATATCCAATCTTTCCTCAGGTTCGTTGGTAGTACTTCTTTATCAAAAAATATATAATCAATTATAGTTGGAAATCCAACTCGTGTCTATTATCTTTGTATTTTTTATTCTCATCCTGCAGGATTTATATGAAATTTTATTAAGACGCGCGCCTTCTGGCGCAGACAGGAGCAGCCATGGAATTTTATGATTTTTATACGGGACAGGACTTCGACAGCTATCGGTTTCTGGGAGCGCACCCCTCTGATTCAGGGGTAACCTTTTGTACCTTCGCTCCGGCAGCACAGCATGTCAGCATAATCGGGGACTTTAACGGCTGGACGGACACCGGAATGGGAAAGATTTATGACGGTAATTTCTGGGAATGCATGATCCCCAACGCAGCCCCGGGCATGCGTTATAAATACCGGATCTACAAAAAAGACGGTTCTTTTCTGGATCATGCCGATCCCTATGCATTTTATTCCGAAGTAAGGCCGGGTACGGCATCTGTCATATGTGGACTTTCCGACTATCATTTTCACGATGAAAAATGGAACCGAAGCAGGAGCGCCTCCTACAATAAGCCTATAAATATTTATGAACTGCATTTTGGTTCCTGGAAAAAGAAAACCGATGCCCCGGATGGCTGGTATTCCTATCAGGAGCTGGCCGCTCTGCTCATTCCTTATCTGAAAGAAAATGGTTATAACTATCTGGAAATCATGCCTCTTGCGGAGCATCCCTGTGATGAATCCTGGGGCTATCAGGAAACCGGATTTTTCAGCCCTACCTCCCGCTACGGGACACCGGACGGCCTGAAGGCTTTTATCAGCCAATGCCACCAAAACGGGATTGGTGTGATTCTGGATTTCGTACCGGTCCATTTTGCCGTAAATGACTATGCGCTCTGGAAATATGACGGCACCTCCCTTTATGAATATCCCAGCGCCGATGTGGGCGTAAATGAGTGGGGAAGCTGTAATTTCATGCACTCCCGCGGGGAGGTCTGCAGCTTTCTCCAGTCGGCCGCCTGTTACTGGCTCAGGGAATTTCATTTTGACGGTCTGCGTATGGATGCCGTATCCAACCTGATTTACTGGCAGGGCCGTCCGGAGCGCGGGGAAAACAAATCTGCAATCCGGTTTCTGCAAAACCTGAACCAGGGGCTAAAGAAAAGATTTCCTCATGCGCTGTTGATTGCCGAAGATTCCACTGCTTATCCCGGTGTTACCGCACCCGTATCGCAAAACGGCCTTGGTTTTGATTATAAATGGGATTTGGGATGGATGAATGACACGCTCTCCTACTTTCAGGCAGCTCCTTCCCAGAGGACACAGCTTTACCATAAGCTCACCTTTTCCATGCACTATTTTTATAATGAACATTATCTGCTCCCACTCTCCCACGATGAGGTGGTGCATGGAAAGGCTTCCATTGTACAGAAAATGAACGGTGGTTATGAGGATAAATTTCCGCAGGCCAGAGCTCTTTACCTTTATATGTACGCCCATCCCGGCATCAAATTAAGCTTCATGGGAAATGAACTGGGACAGTTGAGGGAATGGGATGAGAAAAGGGAACAGGACTGGGAACTGGAGGATTATCCGCTACATAAAGCCTTTCACCGCTTTCTCCGGGAACTGAACCACTGCTACCTCACCTGCCCCGCCTTATGGGAACTGGACAGCTCCAGGGAAGGGTTCCAATGGATCGACTGTCACCAGGAAGAAGCATGTATTTATGTATTTGAGAGAATCAGCGGCAGCCAGACGATTCTCGCCATTTTCAATTTTTCCGATATGACCCGCAGCTACACATTCACCTGTGACAGAATCCGTACCTTCCGGCTGCTGATTGCAAGCGACATGACACAGTTCGGCGGAACCTGTGACTACCCTGAAAAAGAACTGCTCTTCCGTAAAAAAACGGCGGAGTTTACCCTTTCGGCTTTTTCCGGCAGATGGTATTTATTAGACTGATTCTGCCTTTTGGTCGGAACAGCCACCGTTTTCACACAATGAACAGCGGCTCCCTGTCCTCCTGCTGCCGGATGAAATTTAGCAGTATTTCCAGCCCTTTGCGCAGCTGCTCCTCATTCTCTGCGGAGCAGGTAGCGATTCTGACCGCATTTGTCTTTCCCTGGTTGCCCACGGTAAAACGCTCCGCGCCAAAGACGCTTACTCCCCGGCAGGAAAGCTCCGCCTCACACAACCTTCCGGAAAGATTGTCCGGCAGCTCCAGCCACTGGTAATAGGACTCTTTTCGCAGGCTGCTTTCCGGAAAACAGGAAGCATAAATTTCATTGCGGGCAAAGGCGGCGTTTCTTTTTTTCTGGATTATTTTCCAGGCCAGGCCGCTTCGGATAATCTCGGCTGCAATTTCCATGTTCAGGGAGGAAATTTTCAGATTCTGGCTGAAAATCCCCTGTTCCATGGGATTCACATATTTATCCGGCAGATATAGATAAGCAATCCGCAGACCCGGACAGAGCGGTTTGGACAGGCCGCTTACATAGATGCAATGTTCCGGCGCATCCAGCCCGAACCGCTGAAGCCATCTGGCCGCAGTCAGAATCTGCCCTCTGTCACCCAGGGGGTGTGAATATTCAAAAAGCTGCTCTGAAAAAGGTTTTTTCAGGATATCTATTGTAAGATCCCTGATTGCTTCATTGGATTCATAAAACGGATGTATGACGGCCAGTTCGATTCCCGGCGCCATATTCTTTTCCACTGTGGAGGTGGGGACATTGGCATAGGGAGTTACAAAGGTCCCTTTTCCCGTCACGGCGTGGATAAGCCCCCGCATCTCGCAAAGCTTATAAGCCTTGGTGATTGTGCTCAGATTCAAATCCAGATAATCCGCAAGCTCTCTCTGCGGCGGAAGCTTTGTATTAGCGGACAGCTTACCACACTTAATATCACGCTCCATCAAATCTGCAAGATTTCTTTTCTCCCGCCCCGTTCTTCCAGCACTAATTCGTAACTGCCCATTTGGGCCGCAATCTTCTCTTTTGCTTCCTCCGCCGTCAACCCTGATACGGATATTCCGCGGATTATTGTATTCGGCAGATAAGTATGGATGAAGTTCAGGCTGAACAGCAGATAAAAAGCGGCGGCTAAAAACAATGGCTCCGTCAGAAGCGGTATGCAGGAACGCATTTCGGCTTTTTTCCTTCTGCGCCTCCGCCGGCCCGGCTGTATCCATGGCCTGCTGCCTGCGTATTTTCCGCCTCCCGTCCTTCTCTGGCCGCAGGCGCCTGCAGCTTTTACGCCTTTTTTCTTTTTTCCGGCCCTTTCTTTGCTGGTCTTCTTCCACCCATTTCCGTAATGGTTCTTTTTTACTGTCATACCCCGTCTGTTTCTCCGCATGATCTCCATAATATAAAAATCATTCCTTCCGGTTATTTTTATAAACCAGACAACCGGTTTCAATTTACGATTATTATAGCATCAACCCTGCCCTGCAAAAACCGGATAATTGTATGCCACACAATTATTTTTTTTAAATAATATGAGTAACCGGTTTTCCTGAGCCATTCTTCCCGGAGCTCGGCATCCTGCCAATAAAGTTATATAAAGAGACTTCTCGACTAACTCCATTCCACATGCTATACTTAAGATACACTTACGCAGGAAAAAGCTTCTTCCCGCGGCAGAAAGGCGGTGCCATATGAGTTTACTTCTCATGGAGCAGGATGCGGACTTCCTGAAACTAACCAACGAAATCTTTACGCGGCAGCTCGCTGCCAATCATACGCTTAACAATATGCTGACTGATCGTGCCAGGCAGAAAATGTATCAGGACGTGAAGTATAATATAGATTTTCTTTATACCGCCCTCTGCCTGGAGGACGACGGAATTTATGCCCGCTATGCCAGATGGCTTTACCAGCTGCTCACACCGCTGATGACCGGCTGCAGCCGTGAATCGCTGCGTGATATCATGACGGAACATTATGAGCTTATCAGAACCTGCATGTCAAAAACGCTGTCTTATGAGAAGCATGACCGGCTTCACCGGCTGCTTAACGGGGCAATAAAAGCGACGGCAGAGGAATGTGACGCCGGTCCTCCGGCTCCCTCCTCCGCTCCGGTTAAATATGAGAAAGAGGTCACACGTTATCTTGACTGTCTGCTGCAGTCGGATACCGAAGGCGCGCTGGCGCTGGTGACCGGCTGTGTCAAGGAGGGAATCCCCCTGGACGATGTGTGCTCGGATATCGTGGCCGAGGCCATGCGAAGGGTAGGCGAGCTGTGGCATCTTCATCTGATTTCCGTGGATATGGAGCATTACTGTACTTCCGTCACGCAGATGGCTCTCTCCCAGTTTTATCCTCTGATCTTCGGACAGCCGCGAAAGGGGAAAACCGTGCTGATAGCCTGTGTGGGCAGCGAGCTTCATGAAATAGGCGCCCGGATGATTGCCGATTTATTCGAATACAGCGGCTGGGACAGTATCTATCTGGGGGCAGCCGTACCGGTGGAAACCTTGCTTTCCGCCGCTGAGAAATACCAGCCGGATCTCATCGCGCTCTCCGTTACAATGCCGCAGCATCTCCCGCTTTGCCGGAATGCCGTGGAACAGCTGCGGGAAAAATTCCCAAAGCCCAAAATTGCCGTCGGCGGCAATGCTTTTACAGATACAAAAATATGGAAGAGCTGGAACGTTGATATATATACAGAAGACGCAAAAGCTCTCGTACAATGGGCGGATAATACATTATGATCGTTTACATCGCTTTATGCGGCAGCACCGGAACAATAAACAGAGTCATACACAGCACGCCTCTTGGCATTATCAATGAGGGCAGTGATATCAGAGAGCTTTTTACCGGGGAAAATGAACTGGATTCTATTCTCCGGCAGGACTCCGGGATCGGACAATCCTGCCGGGCCACAATGAAAATGGAAGGAAATCCAATCGTATTTGTTACGGTTATGGCTATGAACCAGCAAAGGCTTGTCCTGGCATATGACATTGATGATCCGTCACAGATATCCAGGCTGGTTGAAATGTCTCTCAACGCCGCGGCTCTGCCGGAGCTTTCCGGCCAGGAACCCTACGGCTCCGGATATTATGAAATTCAGAAGCTGAACAGCCGCCTGATTAATTACCAGCGGACTTTAGCAAAAAACAACGTACGGCTGCAGGGCCTGCTGGAGGAATCCCGGAAGGCCCAGAACACTATTGAAACACTGGAACGGGATTTGCTCACCGGGCTGTACACGGAAAAGGCATTCTATGACAAAGCTGCCGGCGTACTGGCTCAAAATCCGGAGACGGCTTTCGATATTATTGCGGTGGATATTGAGCATTTCAAAATTGTAAATGCGGTGTTCGGAACGGAAAGCGCTGACAGGCTGCTTTCCCATCTGGCGATCTGTCTCCTGACAATCCAGACCGATGCCCTGACACTTATTACAAGAGCCCGGGCAGACACTTTTTTTGCGATCCTGCCGCGCAATACCGACACCTATAAAAAACTGGATGAAAATATCCTTCTTTTTCTGGATGGTTATCCTCTTCCGATGCGCATCCAGATTAAAATCGGAATATACCATGTGGAAGAAAAGGCGCTGTCGGTCGCCCGCATGTGTGACCTGGCACTGCTGGCTGCAAACAGCATCAAAGGAAACTTCGGCCAACGCTTCGCTTCCTATGACAGATCCATGCGTGAAAAACTGATTTTTGAGCAAAAAATCGTAAATACAATGGTGGAATCCCTGCAAAGAGAGGAATTTCTTGTCTATCTTCAGCCTAAGGTAGCAGTGGATACCTCCCGCATCATCGGGGCGGAAGCCCTGATTCGCTGGAAACACCCCGAATTCGGAATGATTTCTCCTGCAGATTTTATTCCGGTTTTTGAAAAGAACAGTTTCATCTACAGTGTGGATTTATTTGTATGGGAAAAAGTGTGCCGCATGCTCCGGGATTGGAAAAGTAAAGGCATCACAGGCATTCCGGTTTCCGTAAATGTATCCAGGACGGATCTTTACCATGAAGCTCTCCCGGAAACGCTCACTTCCATGATAACGGCTTATGGTCTTTCACCGGAGGAACTGCACCTGGAAATTACGGAATCGGCCTACGTACAGAACAGCCGGCAGCTGCCTGATGCCATCAGGCGGCTGAAGGAAATGGAATTTATTATTGAAATGGATGATTTTGGAAGCGGCTATTCCTCCCTTAATACGCTTTCGGAGCTTCCCATAGATGTCATGAAGCTGGATCGCCTGTTTCTGTACCAGGCCGAAAATGATCCCCGCAGACAAAAGGTCATGCAGTTCGTCATTGATTTGGCAAAGGAGCTTCATTTGCAGGTGATTGCGGAGGGTGTGGAAACCGAAGATCAGGCCGGACTTTTAAGGAAACTGGGCTGCCGCTATGCCCAGGGCTTTCTGTACGGGCGCCCCATGCCAGAGGCGGAATTTCTTGCCTGTCTGGCTGCTGCCCCAAAATAAACATCATAGTTCAAGTGAGGCAATGCCATCGTTGTTCATAATGGAGGCAACAGAAACAGGTGTATTTCCATCATACAGCACATAGCACTGCATTAAGCCTTTTTCGCACAAGGGATAGTGATAAACAGGGTGCATATCCGGTTTGCCACCCGCAAGAATATCATTTGCGATTTTGGCCCATACTGCAAATTCCCCGGCTGATTGTACTTGTACGATTTTAGTGCTCCCTGTATGGTAAAGAGGTTTTTCTTCAGGCAGCATGGCCAGATAAACTTCATCCTCATCGGATAAAGCAGTCTGGCCATGTACTTTGGCATTTCCATAAACCAAACGGTACAATTCATCCTCCGCGAGCAAATCAAGCCAAACAGGCATATTGAGTGACTTTATCTCATCAATGAGTATTTTTTGTCTTTCGGCCGGAAGCTCCCCAATGCGGATGTCATAGATAAATGTTATCCCATATTCACCGGCTTTAGGCTTTACATAGGTATAAAAACCATTATCAACCACTTCCATATGCTCTGCGCGCCCAAACATACTTACATAAAAGTTTGCCCCGACATCAATATACTTTATAATTTCTTTTTCGGTCATTTTCCCTCACCCCATGTTTTTTACATTTTTTAAATCGCTATTTTTAATATTTGATATCACCAGCAATATAAAATTACATATTCTCAGCCCAGAAGTGAGCATCCGCTGCCCCTTTTTCTTCAAATCCCAGCTTTCTGGCCAACGCCGCGGATTCTGTGCGGAATGGCCAGCATGACCATACCGGGATCAGTCCTTTGCTAAGGCATTCATCAATAAATGCAGAGGCGCAGGCCATGGCAAAGCCTTTTCTGCGGTAACCCTCGCAGGTACAGATATCTGTTTCCGCCTGCCCTCCGCCGATAAATACTGAAATGCATTGGCTTATAATCTCTTCTCCTTTTACTATTCTGTATCCAATTCTGTCAGACAGGTGCCCACCCAGATTTCCTGCTGCTTCATATTCTCTTAGTTGGGCATCTTCCATTCTCAATACTTTATAACCATCAGGGAGAACTATCGTTCTTTGTATTTCGCGGTACCTCTTCTCATTGAAGTCAAATAATGTTCTCTTTATCCGAATAATACCTCTGTCTGCCATGATTTCATCCAAAATCTTTCCCGTCTGTTCATCCAGAGCAAAAAGAACCATTTCTTTTTCCATCATAGCTGGCATCAGTTCCTGAAAAATAAATTCTTTCACCTGCAAAAGGAAATTCCTGCTGTGGTCTTTTGACGCCAGATAGAAAAAACCTCCCTGGGGCAATATTAAGGCATTTTGCGGCTCCGATACCGAATCGACATAAAGATTTCCCGCGCCCTTTCCTTCAAGCACCGAATAAATCAAAGGGATTCCATGATTGGTTCCCTCAAATAATCCGGCAACTTTACCATAATCACACTTCTCAAGCTTTTCCATTTTCTTATCCCCTTCTCTGCCTTCGTTAGATATATTCATTGTAACACATCATTGTATACACGCAAATGAGGCGTCGGAAATAGATGGAATGAAAGCTGTCGTAAACCGGCGGAATTAATTTCCGGCGAAAACAAAATCTGTTGCCTATCCAACAGGTTATTTCTATCCCGGCTGTTAGAATATACATAAAGGATGATATCCAGCTTATATACAGAAAGGAAGGATATATCATGGAAAAAACATATGATTTAATTATTATCGGCGGCGGTCCTGCAGGATTGGCGGCTGCTATATATGCCGGGCGTTCCCAGCGGGATACGCTTGTGGTGGAAAAAGGCGGCTACGGCGGGCGCGTTAAGGATACCGGGGAAATCCGCAATTATCCGGGCACCATTTCAGACAGCGGCCAGGGGCTGATGGAAAAATTCCATCTGCATGCACAGAGCTATCCCACCGTGGAATTCTGCCGCTCCACAGTGACAGGCATCCGAAAGGAAAAGGGGCTTTTTACCGTGGATACCAAACGGCGTGGCAGCTTTACGGCCCGCAGCGTGATACTGGCGCTGGGAACCAAGCCGCGGGAGCTGGGAATTCCCGGAGAAAAAGAATTCGTCGGGCACGGCGTAGCCTACTGCGCAACCTGCGATGCGGAATTTTTCAAAGGAAAAAATATCTATGTCCTGGGCGCCGGAGACCAGGCGGTGGAGGAAGCCGATTACCTCACAGGCTTCGCCTCCAAAGTCACAATTATCGTACTGCATGAAAAAGGCCATCTGGATTGCAATGAGGTTTCAGCCCAGCGGGCTTACAAAAATCCGAAGATTGAATTCGTCTGGAGCACCACAGTGCAGGAAATCAAAGGCTCGGACCACGTGGAAGCGCTGGTCCTGAAAAATGTAGAAACCGGAGAAGTCTCCGAGGTTCCGGCCGACGGCCTGTTCTTTTTCGTAGGCATGGTGCCGCAGACGGATTTGGTAAAAGAGCTTGCAGAGTGCGACAAAGCCGGTTATCTGAAAGTCAATGAAAAAATGGAAACGTCTCTTCCCGGACTATATGCTGCCGGAGACTGCACCCAGACCTTTCTGCGCCAGGTGGTGACCTCGGCGGCAGACGGCGCGGTGGCTGCCACCGCATCAGAGCGGTATGTGAAGGAACGCGGCCAGCTGGATGAAATCCTCTCCCCCGGCTCACCCAAAACCGCATTTATCTTCTATAACCCTTACCGGAACGAGGATATCAGCTGCGTAGGTGAACTGGAAAAGAAGCTTGGCGGCGAATGGAAGTTTTACCGCCAGGATATTTCCAGACAGGATCTTTTATACCGGGAGCTTCAGGTAAAGGCCACTGTTTCCGTGGCATTTTACCAGGACGGAAAGCTGCTGGAGGTAAAGGCGGCTGAACAGTGCTAATAAAGACGGCCGGACAATGCCATGAAAACGTCCGGGCCTTTGGTCTACGCTCCGCTTCGGCCGGTGCCAAACATGTGCCACTGGCACATAGCGCCCCTCGCGGCAGTCGCCAAATATCCATGCAAGCATGGCTACTTGGCTCATTGCTAGCGGGAATAAACAACTATAACTTACAGATGCAGATAATTTCTGCAAAATCTATGGACAGGAGGAATTTATAATGGGTCAGCCACTTGTTTTTCCGCATGGGGTCACGGTTTATGATCCTGAAAAATGCTGGAACGGATATACTCTGGTTCCGCTGATTAATGACGGTGTCCTGCTGTTTGATATGAACGGCAACGAAATCCGCCGCTGGAATATGCAGGCCATGCCTGCGAAAATGCTGCCGGGCGGCTATGTGATGGGGCTTTCCGGCTACCGTCACCCGGATTACGGCATGCAGGACGGTGTAAATCTGCTGGAAATCGACTATGACGGCAACATTGTCTGGGAATTTGACCACCTGGAGGAAATTGATGATCCCGGCCGGGATCACCGCTGGATGGCAAGGCAGCATCACGATTACCAGCGGGAGGGCAACCCGGTGGGCTACTATGTACCCGGCATGGATGCCAATCCGCTGGGCGGGAAAACCCTGATTTTATGTCATCAGACCATCCGCAATCCGCTGATTTCCGACAAAAAACTTCTGGATGACATGATGATTGAAGTGGACTGGGAAGGGAATATCCTCTGGAAATGGTCCATCAGCGATCATTTTGAGGAACTGGGTTTTGACGAGGCAGCGAAAAATGTACTCTTCCGTGATCCGAATATGCGCTCCTCGGACGGCGGCGTAGGCGATTATCTGCATGTGAACTGCGCAAGCTATCTTGGGCCGAATAAATGGTACGATCAGGGCGACAGCCGTTTCCATCCGGACAACATTATTTTCGACTGCCGGGAAGCGAACATCCTGGCGATCCTGGACAAAGCCAGCGGAAAGCTGGTTTGGAAAATCGGGCCGGACTTCAACGCCTCACCGGAGCTCCGCAAGCTGGGCTGGATCATCGGCCAGCATCATTTTCACATGATCCCCAAAGGCCTGCCCGGGGAAGGCAACCTGCTGGTATTCGACAACGGCGGCTGGGCCGGCTACGGCATGCCCAATCCCGGCTCTGCCCTCGGCGCGAAAAATGCGCAGCGCGATTACAGCCGTGTCCTGGAATTTGATCCGATAACACTGGAAGTGGTGTGGAAGCTCACCCCCAAGGAGCTGAGCCATGCAATCCCCACGGACGCCAGTAAATTCTACAGCCCTTATGTGAGCAGCGTCCAGCGTCTTCCCAACGGGAATACCATGATTGACGAAGGCTCTGACGGCCGTGTCATAGAAGTGACGCCGGCGCATGAAATCGTCTGGGAATGGATTTCCCCTTATTACAGCCACAATGCAAAAGGGCCCAAAAGCAACATGATTTACAGGGCCTACCGTTATCCCTACAGCTACGTCCCTATGGAGCCGGAACCACAGGAGATCCCCATCCCCCGCATCGACAACAGCACCTACCGCGTTCCCGGGGCAGGCGCCTTCGGAGCGAAAAAAGTAGTTGATGTTCCCGGCACGCTGCCGTATTATGAAGATGTGGCTCTGTGTGTCGCTACTGACGACGAAGAGGATGTAACAAAACGGGAAAAGGTATTTTCCGTGGATAAGGACTTCTTCCTTCCTGTAACCCATGCAAACTGGGATACGGATGTGCTGAAGGTAAAGGGTATGCCGGTGCTGGTGCTGTTCGGCGCCGAACGCTGCACTCACTGCAAGGCGCTGCACCCTGTCCTTGAAGAGGCCCTGAAAGAAGAATATGCTGGTAAATATGCGGTGCGCTATGTGGATGTGGATGCCAATCCGGATCTGACGCAGGCCTGCCATATCGGCGGAATCCCGGTGGTTGCCGTCTACAGGGACGGCGCTGAGGCCGTACGTTTCAACGGGGAAAAGGATTACGACGATCTGTGCGATTTTTTGGATAAATACGTATAATTATACTGTTTTCATACATCCGCTGTTTCATAAAGCTATAAGAAGGAGCTGCTCATGCAGTTCTTTCTTATGGCCTTTTTTTAAGGTGGACATTATATGCATAACATCAGCTTTCTACAAAATGAGAACCTGCCCTCTTTTGCCCAGTTCTGCATCAGCGACAGCCGATATGAGGATTTGCGTACCCATTTTGCAAAAAAAACTTACCGGGCCGGGGAATGTGTACAGTCGGAGGGAGATACCATCACCCACTTCGGCATTGTGGTATCCGGAATACTGAAAGCGGTCAGCTACTCCAGGGACGGCGAGGAGCTGTGCAACGCCTATTTTGAGGAAGAGGATGTTTTCCCGGAATTCCTGTATCTTACAGGCAACCGGCATTATACTTACCTGCTGTACGTGGAGAAAAGGGCGGAGGTACTGTGGATTCCCATTTTTCTTCTGGAGGAAATGCTGTCTGCGGATGCCGGACTGGTAAGCGCGCTTTTATGCTATGTCTCCCAGCGGGGGCTGAAAAACCAGCTGTATTTAAACTGCCTGAATTACCAGACCGTCCGGGAGCGCATTGCTTACTGGATCATGGGCGTCCGGAAAATAGAAGCCAGACAGGAGCAGGAGGTTCATATGCCCCGCTCCCAGCGGATTTTCGCCAATATGCTCCATGTCAACCGTTCTTCCCTGAACCAGGAGCTAAAACAGATGGAACGGGAAGGCTATTTTCGTCTGGATAAGGAAAGATTGCTCCATGTGGAGGGGGAACGGCTGAAGGAGCTGCTCTGATCAGGCAGCTATGTCAGGCAATTCCTATTAAAAACGGTCCTCACCTGAAAATACTGCTGACAGGCTCCCCCTGGGCGGTTTTCCACTCAGCACTGTTTTCTATAATGTAAGCCATCATGCACCGGATACAATAATCCACACAGCCAGGTTTTATGACGAAGGTTTTATGGGGAAGTTAATAACAGGGGAAGTTAACCTTCCCTTGACACCTGCAGGAAATGGTGTTAGCATAACTTCGGATCAAAGTGCTGTACCATTGCTTTGGCCGGAAAAAAGGACAGATATAAATGTACAGGAAAACAAAAAGGGCTGCGGCCCACAAAAATCCACAAATAAACAGACATGACCGGCGGCAGGCTTCCTGCCGTTTTTTTATTGGAAATTTTACTGTGGTAGAGTGAAAAAGGAGTAATGAAATGCAGAAAAAATGGATGAATGCGGCGGAAAAGCTGGGTATGATTATCTTCGGCAACCTTCTGTACGCACTGGCGGTAACACTTTTTATCATGCCGAACCACCTGATTACAGGAGGCACTACCGGACTGGCGCTGTTCTTTTACCGGACGGCCGGGATTCCCGTCAGCGCCTTTGTATCGGTGTTCAATATCACTATGTTCCTGCTCGGCGCGTGGGTGCTTGGAAAACAGTTTGCACTGACTACGGTGCTCAGTACCGTAATCTATCCCCTCCTTTTAGGGCTGCTGGAGGGCGCCGGCATAACGGGCTTTGTGACTGAGGAACGGCTGGTGGCGGTCCTCTATGCCGGGCTTCTCATCGGCGCCGGAATCGGTGTGGTTATGCGGGCGGGAGCCTCCACGGGAGGGATGGATATTCCAGCGCTGATACTGAAAAAGAAGAAAAATATCAATGTTTCGGCTGTCATTTATCTGTGTGACTGCATTATCCTGGCGCTCCAGATGTCCGCCTCCGACGCAGGATCCATCCTGTACGGTATCCTTTTGATCGCTGTTTACACCCTGGTGCTTGACAAGGTTCTGATGCTGGGCGGGGCTAGAATGCAGGTCAAAATCGTCAGCCGTGAACACGACGCCATCAACCGGCTGCTGGCGGAAAAAATTGACTGCGGAACTTCGCTGCTTCACATGGAAACCGGTTTTCTGCATCAGGAACAGAATATGGTGCTGGCCGTGATCTCAAACCGTGATCTACCTAAAGTGAACCAGCTGGTTCTGGAGGTGGACCCGGAGGCTTTTATGATTGTCAGCCAAATCAATGAAGTGCGGGGAAGGGGCTTTACCCTGAGCAAGCTCTACCGCAAGGATGCTCAGAACAAATAAACAGGGAATTTCCGGCGCAATGAAATGCCCGTGGATTCAGTAACTTCTGAGGCGCGGTAAAACCGGCCTTCTGCATATCGGGATCGTACAAAGAGTTAGCGGACATCCGGCACTACATCTGCGTCAGAATGATCTGGCTTTCCGGAGAACCGTATCTCTTTGCCAGGGTCTGGGAATCAATCCGGTTTATGCCGGTTTTAAGCTGGCTGCCAGATGGCTGTACGCCTCTTCCGCTGCTTGGGGCCATCGCGGTTTATTACATTTATTACATCCTCCTGAGCATGATATGCGGGGTGTTAATCGGCAGAGGCAAAGAGGAACTCGTTTTGCTTCATAGTTCCTCGTTTTTTCTGAAAATTTCATTTTTATCTGCGTCCGTCAACAGCTTTTCCGTGATAAAAGCAATCGCGGCCACCACAAGGATATTCAGCCCAAACCGCACAAAGGTAAAACGCCAGCCAAAAGAGGAAATTTCGAACAACAGCAACGGTATACGGATACTTGAACTGGCGCACAGGAACAGAATCACATTAGAAACCCTGCTTCCCTTTTTGAGTAAAACGCCTGCCACAGGCAAAAGCGCATACAGAGGAACGGCCGTCACCATCCCTGACAGTAACGCAGTAAGCGCCCCTCTGAAGCCGGACCTTACTCCCATGATTTTTACCATGGAATCCCTCTCGATCCAGACGTCCATCAGTCCGATACAGATAAAAATGGGAGTGAGCATGAACAGGAAGTTCAAAAAGTTTTTGCCGGTGAAACGCAGGACGGAAATTTCTCTCTGCGGCTGCCAAACCAGCATGATTATATTAATGACGGCCACCACGGAGAGCAGCCAATTCTTTTTCAGAAGTTTTTTCATGTCAGCAGCACTCCAATAAGAAAGGCTGCGGCAAAAGAAAATAAAAATGCAAGCGCATTACGAAGCACCGCGGCCTTTTTTCCCAGATATTTGATTTCCATCGGCAGAGTCACAAACCCAACCATGGTGAGCGTGGAAATAAAAACCGCTGTCTGTGTGACCCCTGCACCGTTTTGCAACAGCCTGGCGGCGACAGGGAAGGCCACCAAGACAGGCACCAGCGTTACCGCGCCAAGCAACGCTGCGGTCAGCATACCGCGAAAGCCGCTTTGTGTGCCTATGACGTATTGAATTGTTTCAGGTGAAACTGCCGCCAGCAAAAGCCCTGCCAGAAAGAGAATCGAAATAAATTGCGGCAGCACATTGATAAACATTTTCCAGGCTCTTTTGAGGGATAGCATGGTTTTATTCCTGTCTTTTACATAAGATATTGCAAGCAAAACAGCTGTCACGCCGTACAGGGAATAAGTAAATAAATTGTCCATTTTTATCCTTTTTCTCCCCCAATCGCTTTTTTTAACCGCGGAATCAGGAAGAACGCGAATGTCCCGCCTGTCAAAGCTGTGATAAGCTGCGGAATTGAAAACATATTTGAAATGACCGCCGCCTGTTTTTCCGGCAGGCCTAAAAATACAGGTATGGCAATGCGTACGATTCCCACATACAATACCAGAAATTTGGCAAATGCAGCGGTGAACAGCGCAGCCAGACGGGCTTTATACTTTTTCCCGCCTATGCTGCGGTTTCCTATGAAATGCCAAAGCACCACAAGCGCTGCATTTCCCGCCGCAATAAACGGAATCAGACTCCAAAGCGGCCCGATCCCGAAAAGCCGTGCAATCACCGGTGAAACTGCCGCAACGCACAGCCCCGATGAAAGGCCGCAGGTCATTACTGAAATGATAAGCAGCAGGTTAACGATTGAACCGGTAATCAGGGAATTGTTCAACGGCATCAAAGCCGCCTGCAATACGACCAGCAAAGCGATTAAAACCGCCGTACGCGTAATCCGGAATATTCTGTTTTTCTGTTCCATATTTTTCACCTTTTCCTTGTTTGTTTGTAATTACTATACTATAATTCAGTCAAATCACCTGTTGCACCTGCAACAAATGAAGAAGAAGGAAGAGGTAAAGCAGTGAATGAATATTTGGAAGATTTAGCGCAGATGAACTTATTTTCCGGTATTGAGCCGGGAGAAATAGCGAAGCTTCTCAACTGCCTTCAGGCTAGGCGCATCCAATATGCCAGCGGTGAAATGATCTTGGAGGAAGGCAGCCGGGTCCGCAAGTTCGGCATTATTTTATCCGGGCACGCCCGCTCCATAAAATGGGACACCTCAGGCCGGGTAATTATACTGACCCTGCTTGAAAAGGGGAGTGAAATCGGTGTACTTCTGGCTGCACAGCCGGAAAAGGAAAGCCCTGTTTCCATACAGGCGCAGGACGATGTTTCCGTGCTGATGATCCCGTATGACCGTGTCCTTGCCCCTTGTATAAAGGCATGTCCAAAGCATGACAGACTGTTGAGAAATTACATTTCCATCGTCGCCCAAAAGGGACTTGTTCTACATGAGCGTATTGACTGTCTTCTGAAGTCCACAGTCCGCGAAAAAATTATGACCTATCTATTGCGCATATCACATGAACAAAAAAGTACCTCCTTTCAAATTCCGCTCAACCGGAATGCGATGTCCGAATATCTGAATATTGAACGCAGCGCACTTTCCAGGGAGTTGTCTAATATGAAACGGGATGGACTGATCGATTATCATCTGAACAATTTCAGGCTGAAATACAATAATTAATTTTTATAATTGTTCTTGTAAATAATTTTAAATTAAACTATTCTGGTTTCAGGAGGGTAAAAGGATGGATGATTTATGGTATCAGATGATATTTAAAAGAAAGTCGTTTCATATTTTTAAGGACAGACAGACCATATCGGATATAGAGTTAAGAAATATCGAAGAAAATATTAAAAATTTTAAGTCATTGGATGAAGGTATAAAAACAGCTTTCCAGATTGTGCCCGCAGGGAAAACGTCCTGTAAGCGTGGAGAGGAGTATTGTATCCTGCTTTACAGTGAAAAGAAAGGGGATTATCTCCGCAATATCGGTTATATCGGGGAGCAGCTTGATTTATACCTGGCCTCTCTTAACATCGGCGCCCTGTGGTTTGGGATCGGCAAAACAGATGCCGGGAATTACAACGGGCTGGATTTTGTTATTATGATAGCAATTGCCAGAGTGGAGGAAAGCAAATTCCGGAAGGATATGTTTAAGAGCAAAAGGAAACCCCTGGAACAGATATGGGAAGGAAACTGCTATCAGGAAATTGGCAATATTGTAAGATTTGCGCCAAGCGCCTGCAATACGCAGCCCTGGAAGGTTGTGGCAGAGGAAAACAAACTGACCGTATACCGGTATAAGCAGCCGGGAAAGCGGGGAATTATGCCTGCCGCCAAGGTGGCGTATTATAACAGGATTGATATGGGGATTTTCCTGTTGTTTCTTGAACTATGCCTGGCGCATGAGGGGCTCAGATTTGAAAGGGCTCTTTTTGCTGATGCAGATGATGACAGTGCGGAAATGACGTTGGCTGCGGTATATCTTATAGGATGACAGAGGTATTAGCCGCCTGCGAAATGCAATTAACTGCAGTCATTGAACAGACATACCAATACAGGAAAAGGATGAAATATATTGCGGAAACCAATTCATTCATAGAGAAAGATAACGACAGTCTTGTTTTTCCCGAAAAGTGAAACAAGCCTATGGCTGGATAAAAGAATCCACCACACAAGCGGGCGGAAGAAATTATTGAGGGCCTTATTGTGACCAGGGTAAATGCGCAAAACATCAATAATCATACTTAAAGACCAAAATATCAGGAAAGCAGCTTGGTTTCTGCTTCCCTGATACTTTTTACTATTCTGCTTTTGCAATTATTTCATCATACTGCTTCTTCAGTTCCGGATAGTTCTGATTGCCAAACTCCTCCAGCCTGTCCATACCAATCTGCTCCGCCTGCTGAACCATTTCCCGGAATGCTTCTTCACAGGCCTCTTCGGTTTCCGCCATAAAAATATTGGTCTGCTGATTCTTTACCATCTCATCCAGCTTGGCATTGATATTTGCCTCATCGGAATCTGTTACAAACCGGATCATTCCGATAACGGGATTCCTCTTGACATATGCAGTCAGATTTTTTCTGTCCTGCGCTGTCTGTGATTCGGAGTTTGCTTCCGCAATACTGGTTACAATCGCATTGTGTACCAGCCATCCCCAGTATTTCAGACCTCTGGGCTGAAGAACTGTGTTGTCCCCCTGAAAATCATATGTAAAATCAGGATAACCTTCACTGTCAACAGTATAGTCTTCCCCTTCAATTCCCCACATTAATAGCTTCATTCCTTCTTCGCCATAGGCATAGGCCAATAATTTATATGCAGCCTCCACATCCTTGCAGGAACGAGTGATATAAAGACCGCGGCCGCCACAGCCGGTATCATAGGCCACACAATCATCACTCAGTTCCGAGGTAACCAGAGAAAATGTAAAATCATCTCCGTTGGCGGCAATTGCCGTATTGTAATTATCTGCATGGTTATCATATCCAAAATTAGCAAATACCTTACCGCCTACACAGATTTCCTTTGTTTCGTCTTCGGACTGATATGCAAAATTTTCCGCACTCAAATAACCTTTTCTGTACCACTCATTTACCTTTTTATAAAAGTCCAGCAGCTTATCCTGACGAAGCCACCATTTCAGGCTGCCGTCCTCCGCTTCATAGAAGCCGCCGTTTTTCACTCCCATCTGCTGCATCAGCCAGTTAAATTTATGTGCGCAGTTAAAAGAGCATACCGTATAATCGGGATAAGACTGCGCCACCTTTTCAAACGCTGCATCCAAATCGTCCAGTGTCTTGAATTCCAGTCCCAGTTCTTCTGCAATATCCGTCCTGTACATGAAACCAGGGCCTTCCGTCAAAATTTTATCATATTCCGAATAAGCGCCGCTGGGGGAAAAACCACATCCAATGGTATAATAATGGTCATCAGCCGCCTTATTTACAAACTGATATACCGGATCTACTTCAAATGCAACCTCAGGATAAGTTTCATGAAGCTCATCCAAAGGATAGCATACCTGGGAATCCGCAAGATACTGATACCGGCCGGAGCAGATAATATCAGGCATATCCCCGGAAGCCACCATTAATGACAGCTGATTGTTATCTGCCGCCCTGGTTACTTCAATATTTACCCCCAGTCTCTTTTCAAATTCTTCGGGCACCGCACCTTCCCACTTATCATAAGGCCACCATGTTTCGTCCACAAATAAGGTTAATGTGGGAACATCTCCGGCATCCGCCCGGCCATCCGTCTCCTGAACCGATGCTTCGGCCGCTGTGGTTTCCTTCCCTCCCCCCGTGGTACTCACCTCGTTTTGCGTCTCCTGTGAACCGCCGCATGCCGCCAAAGACATTGTCATGGCAGCAGTCAGCAGAACTGCTAATACTTTTTTACATTTCATACACTCATCCTCCTGCTACAATATATTTATGGTTAATTTTCCTGACACCCGGTCAGGATGCTACCCATCTTGTTTTACGGAGTAAAATACAAACTCTGTCTGCGCAGAGAATTTTCCTCCATGAAATTTCAAAAACTAACCAGTCTATTCCTTGACCGCCCCAATCATCATACCCTGTACAAAATATTTCTGTAAAAACGGATATACACACATGATGGGAATCATTGATACTGCCATAGCCGTGGCCTGTACGGTAAATGACGTAGCTGTATTCGCCTGTGACATCTGTCCGGCCACATCTGCATTGGCCGCTGTTGCCAGCGTCTGGTTAATTGTGGTCATCATTTTAAAGGAAAGCGTCTGCAGACTTGCATCCCTCACATAGTACGCCGAGTCCAGCCAGCTGTTCCACTGGCCCACTGCGGCGAACAAAGCCAGCGTAGCCAGAAAGGGTTTGGAAACGGGGAGCACGATCTTCGTAAGCACCTTAATTTCCCTTGCCCCGTCAATCTTGGCCGCCTCAATCATAGATTCCGGAATGGATGCGAAAAAATTAATACCTGTCATGACAAAAAAAGTATTCACCATCCCGGGAACCACATATACCCAAAAGGTATTCAGAAGCCCCAGACTTCTGAGCAGCACATAATAAGGAATCAGTCCGCCGGAAAAATACATGGTGAATATGACAAGGAACCTGTACCCCTTTTTAAACATCAGATTATTTCTCGACAGCGCATAGCTGAACATACTGGTAAAGCCCGTACATAATACAGTTCCCACTACCGTCCTCGCCACGGAGATAAAAAAAGCATGCCTCCATCCTTCATCTCCGATAAACAGTTCATAATTGGACAGCGTAAATTTTCTGGGCCACAGGTAAACGCCGCCTTTCATTAAATCAAGCCCGTCATTAAAGGAGCATATGATTGTGTAATAAAAAGGATATAATGTAACAATCCCGATAAAAGCAAGAAGTATGTATACTATCACATTTACCACTTTATCTTCATTTATTTTGCCCTTCATACTCCCACCTCCTAAAACAGGCCTTCACCTGATACTTTTTTGGCTACCTGATTGCTGATGATCACCAGGATAATTGAAATAAGTGACTGTATCAGATCTACTGCTGTTGCATAAGAGAAGCGTCCCTGCGCCATTCCCATTTTAAAGGCATAGGTCTGGATAATTTCAGAGGCAGCGTTATTCACCGTATTCCCCATCAAAAATGACTGTTCAAAGTTGGATCCCACCATACCGCCTCCCAGGAAGCTTCCAATGGATAAAATCAGGACGGTGACAATCGCCCCCTTTATTCCCGGCAGGGTAATATGCCAAATCCGTTTCAGCCTTCCGGCCCCGTCAATGCTGGCAGCTTCATAAAGCGTACTGTCAATTCCCGAAATAGCCGCCAGAAAAATGATTGCCCACCAGCCGGAGCTTTTCCAGATTGAAAGAACCACCGTCATTCCCCAGAAATAATCCGGATCCGTAAGAAGGGGAATCCCTTTGGATATGATACCTGCATTTACCAGAAGCTGGTTCAGGACTCCGTTATTCTGCGCAAACAGGGCACTGCTGATACCATATACAAGCACCCAGGATATAAAATTGGGCAGGTAGCTTACCGTCTGCACCGTTTTCTTAAAGAATTTATTATGACATTCAGATATCAAAATTGCCAGAATTATCGGAACCGGAAATGCAAACACCATCTTCAGCGTACTGATTGCTATGGTATTCCTCAGAAGCTCTCCAAAACGGTAATCTGTAAAGAATTCCTTAAAATATTTCAATCCCACCCATTCGCTGGTAAATATCCCTCCGACCCCCGAGGTCAGCTTATACGACTTGAACGCCAGAATGATCCCGAACATGGGTATTACTGAAAAAACCAGCAAATACAAGACTCCGGCCAGCGCAAATACCTGCAGCTCTATCTGTCTGCCGAAACGCTTCACGGCCCTTTTCACCGATCGTCCCTTATTCATCTCTGCCTGTCTCCTCCCTTTTTCTTTATTGTTTTTCTTTTATTTCATGGGTGTATTGTATCACTGCATCCTTTTCATGCATATCGTATGTTTTTTAGCCAAAAACTTACATTTCTTTATACACAATAACTTTTATAAATAAAATTTATATTTAACTGAAAGATTTTTGGTTTTTTTTACAAATAGAGCTTTTTAGGAGAACAAAAACAAAAATCGTACACAAACCCAAAAAATTTACATACCTGATTTTATCTGTATGTATTGTTTTTTATAATAATTTTTTAGATAATGATTAGAGAACCCGCAAAAAAAGGAGGACTATTTTGTTTCCTAATATTACAAAGCTACAGAACCGTTTTTTTATCTGTTATCTTCTGGCCGTGTTTATCCCCATTATGCTGTTAAGCAGTATGATCTATTCTTATCACAGCCGTCAAAGGACAAAAGACTATATTACGGGAAAAAAGAATTCTTTGATCATAGAACAGAACTATCTGGAAAGCCAACTGAACAGTTCTTCCAACTACTTTAATCAACTAAAGTCTAATTATGAACTTCAGTCTTTGCTAAAGGGTATCTATGCTTCTGAAAGGGAAATTGTCTATGTTTATAACAAACAGATTTACTCCCTGATCAGCAGTATTTTTTTATATGATTCCAATATCAGCGGCGTTACTCTTTACACACAGAATACCAATGCCGCAAATATCCTGAATTATTTTGAACCGATGTCAGCCTGTCCTGTGTATGAAGATTTCCAGGCGGAACTGATTGACGGTTTCTGGAAAGCAGAGGAAGAAAAGGACGGCGCCGGCTTTTCCTTTTATATTGGCTTTTCCAATCCGCCATCGGCGGCCTTTCCCGGTATTGTAAAGCTGAGTTACAACCATAATATTTTCAGCTCCTGCGAAGCGGACAGCCCGGAGTCTTCCGTTTACGTATTCCTGAACGGCCGCCCCATCTACCGGAGCAATGACGCGCCGGAAGCATCTGCGTGCCTGGAGGCCCATGAGCAGCAGCTCCTTGCCCAGACGCAGGCCGATGCCCCTCAGGTCATCCTGGACGGGAAAAGCCGCAGCATCATCAGCGCGATTTCTTTGGATAACGGCATTTTCCACGTAATAAGGGTGACGCCGGAAACAGGAAATATTTTTTCCTATCAGCCGTTTTTGCTCAGCCTGGCCATATCGGTTCTGATTCTTGGCAGCGCCAGCATTATTATCTTCTGCCTCATATTCAAACCGCTGAAAAACATTGTAAGGCTTTCCGAACATATGAACCGTCAGAACAGCCACACCCTTTCCCTTTATCCCGGGAAAATTTCCAGGGATGAAACCGGGGATCTGATTCTTTCCTTCAACCGGATGTCCGAGAGGATCAATGAGCTGTCCGAAAGCCTGCTGAATAATGAAATACAGTTAAAAAATGCACAGATAGAGGCCCTGCAGAACCAGCTCAATCCCCACTTCTTTTATGGCACGCTGGAAAGCATACGCATGATAGCGGAAGCCAATCACCAGGAGCTGATATCCGATATCGCATATTCCTTCGGCAACCTGATGCGTTATTCCCTTTCCAGGGAGTATCTGGTCCCGGTGTCCAGGGAAATAGAAATGACGCGGCAGTATGTTTCCATCCAGGAAAAAAGGCTGGTAAACCGTTTCGAAATCAGCTGGGATATCTGCGAACTGGACGATAAATGGCGCTGTCCCAAATTTGCCCTTTTTAATATGGTGGAAAATGTATTCTCCCATAATGTGAGCAAATGCAGAAGCTTTATTCAGGCGGCCGTAATCCTGAAAAAAGACGGGGATGATCTTATCATCACAGTCAAAAATACCGGCCCCGGCATCCCTCCGGAAAGGCTCGCCCATCTTCGCTACCTGCTGGAGCATCCCAGGGAACGGGATACCATGACAAGTGAAAATAACGGCCGCGGTATTTTTAATATCAACGACCGTCTCAGGCTGTTTTACGGCGGGGACTACCGTCTGGACATCGACAGCGAGGAAAATGTCCTTACGGTATGCAGCGTGCGGATCTGTAAACATTATAATGGTTTTTAGGAAAATTCAGGCGCGGCACCTGCGCGCGGACAGGAGCGGAAATGCTGAAGCTATTGCTGGTTGATGATGAATATATTGTTTTAAAAGGTCTGGAAATCGTTCTGCGTGATCAGAAAGAGGTGTCACTTGAAATCAGAACCGCAATCGATGCGGTGGACGCCTATGAAAAGGCGGAGGGCTGGACGCCGGATGTTATTATCGCGGATATTAATATGCCCGAGATTGACGGTCTTACCATGCTGGAACGTCTTTCTGTTACGATTCCTTTATGCAGGTTTATCATCGTCAGCGGATATGAGGAAAATGAATATCTGAAACGTGCGCTGAAGCTTCATGTGGATGATTATCTTCTGAAGCCGGTGGATAAGCTTTATTTAATCCGGCGTCTCAAGCAAATAGACGAGGAAAAACAGGCCCGCATTAAAAATACCCTGATGAAGTGCAGGCTGATGCTGTTTCGGGGGCATTTTTTCCATGATTCCGAATTTTCCGGACAGGAAACAGAGGAATTTCTCTATCTTCCTTATTTTTCACTGTTTGTTGCAGGGCTATCCCCTTCCGGGGCCAGGGAAGCTAAGAGCCGCCTGGCCGGCTATTTTGAACAGATATTCGTTTTTTCCCAGAATAACTGGAGTATCTTCCTCCTTAATTATTCCGTGAAGCTACAGACGGAGGATATCCGGGTGATCCTGGCCCATGTGCTGGACGGCAACATCTCCGGCATTGCCGATACGAAGCAGAATGGGGAAAAGCAGGCATTTCTTGAACAGATTGCCTTCCATTATCAGAATGCGTTGTGCGATATGCTTTTGTCAATTCTTCCGGTATCCGAGGCTGCAAAAGCGCGCGCGGCGGAAAGAATTGCAGCGCATACCCTCGCCAGTGCCGTCAGGGTCATCACCTTTGAATTAAGCGCGGCGGCCTATGTAAATGAAATTTATGCTGCGGCAGAAGCTCCGGAAGATAATTTCCTGATGGTATTTACGGAAACCCTGTCCGCCTATATCATGATTGCCGATATCAATTTACCCGCCGCCTCCATACAGAAGCTTTACCAGACGCATGTAAAAGCGGTTGTCAACGAAAGGACGCTTGCCGCCTTTCTGGAAAAATCCCAGAACCTGGGGAACGATCTCCTCACTCCTGCGGAACAGGAGGCCTATTCCTCCAAAGTGGATGCTGCAAGAGCCTATATTGCCGAACATTATCAGGAGGATATCGCCCTGGAACAGGTTGCTGAATTTGTATCCGTGAATCCCAGCTATCTGAGCTATATTTTCAAAAAAGAGACCGGGATCACCTTTCTTCAGTATCTGACAAACGTGCGTATGCAGAAAGCCTGTCAGCTGATGACTGCGGATCCTGGCCTCTCTTTGGAGGAAATCGCCATAAGATGCGGTTACCATTCTGCCTCTTATTTTCATAAAATATTCCGCGGGAAATTCGGCGTAAGTCCGCGGCAGTGGCTGCAAAATCCGGGGAATTCCCCTCTACTCCTTGATTGATCCTACAAGCATTCTTCCAGGAGAATGCATTTTCATTTCTTACCGTAGCTGTCATCTTATGTAATTTATAATGATTGAAAAAAATTCAATATATGTTTCCACTGCATAACCATTGTTCCTATATTGCGCGCCAATAAAATAGGTATACCTATTTTATGTAAAACAACGCATTGACAAATATCAATATGATGCATATAATAAAAACGAACCCAAAAAGAAGGGAGCGCAGACTATGACGGAAAATGAAAAAAACGCAAGGATTTTCAAAGCTTTTTGCGATGCAAACCGATGGAAAATTTTAGGCCTGCTGCAAAGCGGAGAAAAGTGTGCGTGCAAATTACTGGAAGAACTTAATATCGGACAGCCAACGTTGTCCCATCATATGAAAATATTATGCGATGCAGAAATAGTTGTAGGGCGCAAAGAGGGAAAATGGACGTACTATTCCTTCAATCCGGAAGGGATTGAGCGTGCAAAGGAATTGCTGAATCAAATTACAACGGTAACAGACAGTATCCCGCGTAGCTGCAATGAATGATAAGCCGCCAGGAATAAGGCGGCTTAAATAACAGTCATTATATCGATAGATTGCAATATATAAATAGAATGGAGGGATTTCCTGCAGATGTTAAAAATTTTCTGGGACTTTTTTCAAAATCAAGTGTTGGGCATGAAATGGCTGAATAAAGTGATAGGCGGCGGATTATCCGCTGCCGGGCTTAACCTTGAAAGCAAAACCGGCGCAAGCATTCAGTTTTTCCTTTATGATACAATTAAAATCACCGTTCTGCTTTGCGTGCTTATTTACTTGATTTCCTATATCCAAAGCTATTTCCCGCCAGAAAGAAGCAAACGGATATTAGGACGTTTTCATGGCGTGGGGGCAAATATTATTGCTGCCCTGCTCGGGACAGTGACACCGTTTTGTTCCTGTTCCTCCATACCGCTTTTCATCGGTTTTACAAGCGCGGGGCTTCCGTTGGGCGTAACCTTTTCTTTTCTGATATCCTCCCCTATGGTTGACCTTGGTTCCCTCGTTCTGCTGATGAGTATCTTCGGAACAAAAATTGCTGTCATTTATGTTCTTGTAGGTTTAGTTATCGCCGTCGCAGGCGGTATCATCATTGAAAAACTGCACATGGAAAAATACGTTGAGCAGTATATCAAAACCGCCGGAAGCGTGGATATAGAAGCTCCGGATTTAACGAAAAGGGATAGGTTGAAATATGCGTGGGAGCAGGTTGCGGCTACTTTTAAAAAAGTATTTCCCTATATTCTTGTTGGCGTGGGCATCGGCGCCTTTATTCATAACTGGATACCGCAGTCCTGGATTGAAACCGCATTGGGCAGCAGCAATCCCTTTTCGGTGATTTTGGCAACACTTGTCGGCATCCCCATGTATGCGGACATTTTTGGCACAATCCCCGTTGCTGAAGCCTTATTTGCCAAAGGCGCGCAGCTTGGTGCAATCTTATCTTTTATGATGGCGGTTACTACATTGTCTCTGCCGTCCCTGATAATGCTGCGAAAGGCGGTAAAACCTAAACTACTTTCCCTCTTTATCGGTATCTGCACAGGCGGCATTATTCTTGTTGGTTATTTGTTTAACCTGCTCCACTTATTTTTGGTCTGATTGAAAGGAGATTATCATTATGGCACTGTTTGGAAGAAAAAACAAAAAAGAAGGGAACGCCCCTTGCTGCTGCGGCGGTAATTTCAATGCGGAAAGCATGGCGCAGGCGGAACAAGCAAAAACAGAGGGCGCAGACATTAAAATCTTAGGAAGCGGCTGTGCGAAATGCAATCAGCTTGAAGCGGCTGTAAAGGCAGCTTTAGAGCAGCTGAATATGGACGCCTCCATCGATCATATTACTGACTTTACACAGATCGCAGCTTATGGCGTAATGACTACCCCCGCCCTTGTCGTTGACGGAAAAGTGGTATCCTATGGAAAGGTACTCAAGGTCGGTGAGGTGATAAAAATTCTGGAAAAAGCCAGGGGATAATTTCACTGAAAATCCATGATGCAGATATTAAGGGAAGCCGCATAAATCCAGTATTTATGCGGCTTCTCGGTGTTATTGCAACAGAAAATCTCAATCGTTATAAATTATGACCTTTATCGTCTCATTGGGATGCGCCAGCGCCCAGTCAAACCCTTCCTGGATCCGGCTCAGCGGGAACCTGTGGGTTATCATCCTCTCTGAAACTATACGGCCGTCCTTCAGCCAGGCAAGCGCCGTCTCAAAGGCATTGGCATACCGGTTCACTCCCATGTAGTCCAGTTCCTTTTCCATCAGCTTTGCCACATCCACAGGAACGATGTTGCTGCCCGGCCACCCCACCTGCACGCATCTGCCGCCGGGGCGGGCCATGGTAAAAAGCAGGGCCGTGGAAGCGTTGTTCCCGGCGGTTTCAAATACAATATCCCCTTTATTTTCAAGCGCAGGGATCTGTTCCGAGGGGATGAAAATTTCATCCGCTCCCAGCTGCTTCGCCCATTCCAGACGTTCCGGAACCTTGTCCACACATACGGCATAGCTGCCGCCGGCCGCTTTAAAGGCCTGCAGAGTCAGAAGCCCGATGGGGCCTGCCCCCACAATGACTCCCACGTCCCCTGGATGGACACGCCCCCGGTTTACCGCCTGTACGGCCACTGCAGCTGGCTCCGCAAGGGCGGCGGCTTCCAGGCTCAGTCCCTGGGGAACAGGAAATACGAAATGCTCCGGCACAACCACATAATCGCAGAAGGTACCGTTCACACCCGGCTCCGACAGAAATCTAACATCCGGACAAAGATTGTAGCGTCCGGTTTTACAATAATGACATTTTCCGCAGGGAATTCCGGGTTCGATTACCACTTGATCCCCTTCTTTGAATTTGCCTGCGCCCTCTCCCAGCGCCTCGATTACGCCGCTTGCCTCATGCCCCGGGATGTAAGGACTTGTCACGACAAAATTCCCCAGCCGGCCGCTCTTATAAAAATGCAGATCCGAACCGCATATCCCGTTTGCGGCTATTTTAATAAGAACTTCCCCTGTCCCGGGGGACGGCACGTCTTCCACGCGCAGCTCCAGATGATGATCCGGAGTTAAATAATAACATCTGTTTTCTGACATATGTTTTTCCCCTCCTTTAGCCCATTATATAAAATCCATCGCTTTTTACAAGAGTTTTTACAGAGATTTCCCTCTCAGACATTCCCTGCCCGGATCACCATTGCCCATAATGAATTTTCTCCGGCTCCCACCGGGAGCGGATTTCTTTTGTTTCTCCCGGCCATCCCAACGCAATTACTGCTGTTGGCTCAATTTTTACCGGAAGGGCAAAGGCCGCCGCAATCTCCCTGCGCCAGTCAGAACCGGCCTCCCTCGTCCTTTTTAATATCCGCATCAAATACTTCCATTTTTTTCTCCCACAATAAATTTTACCGCAACGCTCAGCCTCCCACAAAGAAAGCATAAAAATGGTCCGGCCAACAGTTACATTGTACCATATTAATCATCAAAAAGTGTCACTGAGATGTCACTTTTATTTGCTATAATAAGCTTACATCGATGTACAGTGAAAACGAAGGCAGTCAAAGCCCCGCTGTCGGCAACAGGCTATCAAACTTGCAGCGCTGCAGGTCAGCGGGATATTGGACTCTCGCGGCAACCGCCAAATATCCATGCAAGCATGGCTGCCTGGCTCGTTGTCCGCGGCAATAAACTTAGAATACGAGGAGCAATCATTATGGAAATTCTTAAATGCGAAGGTGTCAGAAAGCTGTACGGCACCGGAAATAATCAGGTAACGGCCCTGGACCGGATAGATTTGTCCGTGGAGCAGGGAGAATTCGTGGCAATTGTGGGAGCCTCCGGTTCCGGCAAATCCACACTTTTACATATTCTGGGAAGCGTGGATTCCCCCACCGAAGGGAAGGTGCTCGTGGAAGGTACGAATATCTCTTCCATGAACAGAACGCAGGCGGCCATCTTCCGGCGCAGGAAGGTAGGCCTTGTCTATCAGTTTTATAACCTCATCCCCACACTTACCGTACGCAAAAATATTCTCATGCCGCTTCTGTTAGACAAAAGGAAGCCGAATCCGGAATATTTTGACAAGGTGATAACTACGCTTGGGATCGCGGATAAGCTGGATTTTCTGCCAAGCCAGCTTTCCGGCGGCCAACAGCAGCGTGCGGCTATCGCCAGGTCACTGATTTACCGTCCGGCCCTGCTGCTGGCCGACGAGCCTACTGGTAACCTGGATCAGAAAAATTCCAGGGAAATCATCGATTTGCTGAAGCTTTCCAACCGCAGCCTGAACCAGACTATCCTGCTGATAACCCACGATGAAAAAATCGCCCTGGAAGCAGATCGTATCATCGTAATAGAAGACGGCCGCATCATCAGCGATCAGAAACGGGGGAAATAATATGTGGAAGGACTATTCATCAGGCTTTATCAAGAATAACAAGGCGTCCAGCCTGTCCATCATGGCTGCGGCCCTCATTGCCGCCCTGTTCCTGTCTTTTCTGTGCACCCTTTTTTACAACTTCTGGATGGATGAAACGGCGCGCATCATCCTGGAGGATGGGGACTGGGACGGACGGATCACCGGAGAAATCAGTGAACTGCAGCTAAGTACCATAAAAAGCTTTGCCAACGTGGAAAAGGCCGTCATCAACAACGCCCTTTCCGGCGCAAAAGGAACCGTTGTGGATATTTATTTTTACAACAGAAGGGTTGCATATCAGGATATGCCCCTGATAGCGGAAAGGCTGGGGCTGGAGGAAAATGCGGTCAGTTATAATACGCTGCTTCTGTCCCAGTATCTGATTCACGATCCCAACGCGAAACAGCCGCCCATGCTGCTGAGCCTTTATCTTGTGGTGCTGGTTTTGGTATCCTTTTCCCTGATTTTAATCATCCACAATTCCTTCGCCGTATCCATGAACGCACGAATCCACCAGTTCGGTATTTTTTCCAGTATCGGCGCCACGCCGGGGCAGATCCGGTTCTGCCTGATGCAGGAGGCCGCCATACTCAGTCTGGTTCCGATTCTGGCCGGCTGGCTGCTTGGAATCGCCCTCAGCTTTGGGGTAATGAAGGCGGCTAATCTGCTTGTGTCACAGCTGCCGCAGCGGGACAATATGCTCCTACAATTTTACTATCATCCCGCGATTTTTGCGGTTACCATCCTCGCCTCACTTTTTACGGTGCTCTTTTCCGCCTGGCTGCCGGCGATAAAGCTCAGCCGCATGACGCCCCTTGAGGCCATCCGGAATGCGGGAGGGCTGCAGCTTAAGAAAAAGAAAAAATCCAGGCTGCTGGCGCTGCTGTTCGGCATGGAAGGGGAACTGGCGGGCAATGCGCTGAAGGCACAGAAAAAAGCCCTGCGCACCTCTACCCTTTCCCTGACGCTGTCTTTTTTTGGTTTTTCCATAATGATGAATTTTTTCAGCCTTTCCACGCTCAGCACACAATACACCTATTTTGAGAAATACCAGAATGTATGGGATATCATGGTGACCTTAAAGGATACAGAAATAGAAAATTTCGGGCTGACGGAAAAGCTGCGGGAAATCCGTGGAATCCAGGACTGTGTTGTATATCAGAAGGCAATGGCAAAGGTCCACATTCCTGACAGCTGGCAGAGTGACGAGCTGGCCGCACTTGGCGGGCCGGCTGTGCTGGCAGGACAGGCAGCGTCCGGCGCCACTGACGCTGCAACTGCCAAAGAAGCCGGCGCCTGGCTGGCAGAAGCGCCCATCGTCATACTGGACGATGACGCTTTTAGAGCATACTGCAAAGAAATCGGCATCACGCCACGCCTTGACGGAACCATAATACTGAATCAGATCTGGGACAGCCTGCACAGTAATTTCCGGCACAGAATCTATGTCCCTTATGTAAAGGAAGCGCAGGATACAGTCACCCTGCTGAATGCGAAGCAGGAAAGCGACCAGGCAGAAATTCCCGTACTCGCCTATACCCAGACCGTTCCCGTATTAAAGGAGGAATATGATAATTATACCCTGGTGCAGTTCATGCCTCTTTCCTTATGGGAAAAAACAGCCGATCATCTGGGCGGCGCCGAAGAAGATACCTATATCCGGATTCTGTCCGAAAAC
This sequence comes from Eisenbergiella massiliensis, assembly GCF_003435485.1. Classification (NCBI taxonomy): domain Bacteria; kingdom Bacillati; phylum Bacillota; class Clostridia; order Lachnospirales; family Lachnospiraceae; genus Eisenbergiella; species Eisenbergiella massiliensis. The sequence continues at coordinate 336,207 of NZ_QVLV01000004.1, read as the reverse complement.
AGAACGGATCCCGCCGGGATGGCTGCCCTGGAGCAGGAGGTGAGCCGGCTTATCAGCCCGGACTACGACATGGTAAGCGAGAACCGGATTCAGGATAAAATCACAAATGATCTGATGATTCAGGGCTATCAGCTGATTCTCGGCGGTTTGTGCGTAATGCTTGCCTTCATCGGCATTGCCAATGTTTTTTCCTATACGCTGGGCTTTCTTCATCAGCGGAAACGGGAATTTGCCCAGTATTTGTCCGTAGGTCTGACACCGGGAGGAATCCGGAAAATGTTCTGTATTGAAGCGCTGGTCATCGCCCTTCGGCCGCTTCTCATCACACTGCCGCTGACCGCAGCCTTTATTGTATTCGCAGTCAGGGCAAGCTACCTGAATCTTTCAGAATTTCTGCCGGTTGCCCCTGTGGCGCCAATTGCAGTGTTCAGTCTGGCGATTCTCGGTTTTGTAGCCCTGGCCTACTATATCGGCGGGAAAAAAATTCTGCGCTGCAGCATGGCGGAAGCGCTGCGTAACGATACGCTGGCATAGAAACCTTTTTAACTGCTATAAATTTATATAAAAAACTGCCGTATTTTGAACTGTTGGACAGTCATAATACGGCAGCATTTTTTTCTCATTCAACTGCTACAGATAACATTTCAGATCTTCACAAAGCTGTTCCTCAATGGATATCAGCTCTTTACAAGTCTTTTTTGCAGAATTTTCAGCGCCTTCATACTGGTTAAGGTATCTGTTCAGGGATTTTATTCCCATATTGCAGCCGTCTGTAATCAGATCCGCCACTGTGTCATCGCTGTTATCCATGCTCAGCTTCACGTTTGTTTTCATCCAGGACATGCTTTTTGCCATTGCGGAGGGTTCCTTTTCTTCCGAATCGAAGCGGTCCAGCATTTCCCAGATCTCATTTTCCAGCTTTTCATGATGCACTTTGCTTTCCTCAAGCAGTTTCTTCATATTGCTGTCGCACACCTTTTCCAGAACCTCATCTATGGAGGATACTGCCATTTTCGTGCCGGCGTCACATTCACGAAGCAGTTTTACCGTATCTGAATTTTCCATTGTGTACTCCTTTTTATTTTTAGTATTTCAGAAATTGTAAATGCTATGCATGAAATGGATTGGCGCTAAACAGCTGAAAAATTTTATTTTTTCATATAGCCTATGTCTGTTACACTCATAAAGAGGCCGGCATAAACTCCTGTGAGCTATGCCGGCCCCAAATTTCAGATTAACGCAGCTTAATTTAACTTGCTATTTAACGTCCGCCCTCGCCAACGCTTCCTTGTAATACTTGAATTCCGTAAATACTTCGCCCGTATAGGGATTCTTTTTATTTTTCACGGATTTGTAAATAATGTAGGCAAGCGCTGCCGCATTGGTGAGCAGGGCCAGAGCGCTGATCACAAGCATTGCGGTGGGGTTGGCGTTTACCGCCGTACCGGCGGCGATGCCGTTCATTGTGCCGTCCGCATACTGTACGGGTATGGCAGCCCATTTATATGCTGCGGTACCATCGGGGAAGGTTTCCTGGAAAAGAGGGAACACCTGGGCGAACATGCACCACATGCACAGGGTATTGGCCCGGTTCATAATCCATCCGCCCTTATTCCATAAAAGGGCCGCGATGGTGGGAGCCAGGAGCAGCGCCACGCCGCAGAACCAGGAATGTGTGGGCAGGCAGTTATAGGTATAGGCAAAATTCCAGATATCATAGACCAGGATATAGACCCAAATCATATCCGGCCAGATCATGTCTTTTTTATCCTTGGAGGCGTAAACCGCCCACCATCCGGTCATGCACAGGATATTGAGGATCCCGGCAATTCCGTTCATGATATTATGCCATCCGCCGTACAGCCATACGCTTTCCGACGACATCCACCACGCATTCCAGCCATTGATTGCGGATTCAAAATCACTGGCGACGGCAATCAGGATATTAATAGCCACAATGGCAAATGGGAACGCCTTAAACCAGTGCTTTTTACCGATGCCCCAGCCGTACTTAATCATCATAAAGCCGATACAGCCCGCCAGTGAGGCGTAAAGCTTGGCATAATGGAACCAGCCGTTCATATACAGATGTGTCTGGTTATTCAGCGCCCACTGCGCTCCCTGTCCGGCCGCCACGGCAATTACCACAAAATACACGGTCAACGCCGCAGGCAGCACGCCGAACATAAACAGGCCGCCGAATTTACTCCTTCTGGAAAACTCATTCAGCAAAATCAACGCCGCCAGAACCGCCAGCATGGCTATCCACTGATAGACGGCATTACTGCCATATACATGAAATAACATAATCTCCCCTCCCGAAGAGCGTGCATGAAACTCAGTTTTATCTCACGCTCTTACTCCTTTTAGCCCTGCCTTTTCAGCAGGCCTCGATTTCTTTGATGCTGCACTCATTCCCCGTGAGCAGATAGGTTTCAAAACTGCCGCAGCCGGGGCACTGCCGTCCGAATTCCACCGTAGGATAGGTCTTCTGACAGGCCTCGCAGTAGGTTACCGCCGGCAGGATCTCAATTTTCAAATCCGACTCCTTAAAAAGCTCCGATTTTTTCCGGTAATACTTCCAGCAATCTGTCATATAATCCGGGACTATGCCGCTTACCTCCCCGATTTCCAGGGTGACGGAGCCGATTTCTGTCAGGTTGTTTTCCTTTGCCACCTCATCCAGGGTACGGGAAATATGTACGATAATACCCAGTTCATGCATTTTGGCCTACCCCTTCTTTCCCTTGCGTATGATCCGGATTTCGCGCTTGAGCATATAAGGAAGAATCGCCTTCATCTTATCCTCCGCTTTATACATCCTGCTCGCCTCCGGCAGATCCCTGCTTAAATGAATGGCGTCAAATTCGCATTTGGTGGTGCAGACGCCGCAGCCGATGCATTTGTTCGGGTCCACCACCGTAGCGCCGCAGCCCAGGCAGCGTCCGGCTTCCGCGCGCACCTGCTCTTCGGTAAAGGTGCTTCGCAAATCCCGGAAATTATTGTTCCCATCCGGGCTTTTTCTGCCGGGCACCTGCCGTTTTGCGTTGTCAAAGGTTTCCGGATCCAGCTGCAGATTATCTTTATCCAGTTCACTGAACTGTCTTAAATTCCTCCCTATCGTCAGGCTCTGTCCCGGATGGACAAACCTGTGTATGGAAACGCAGCCTTCCTTTCCCGCAGCAATGGCGTCAATGGCGAATTTTGGTCCGGTATAAACATCCCCGCCCACAAAAATATCGGGCTCGGCAGTCTGGTAGGTCACAGGATCCGCCTTTACGGTTCCGTTTCTGTTGAATTCCGCCTTTGTTCCCGCAAGCAGTTCTCCCCATCTGACAGACTGGCCGATGGCTACGAGTACGGCTTCGCATTCCACGGTAAGCAGCTGTTCTTCATCGTAAACCGGATGGAAACGGCCCGATTCGTCAAAAACGGAAACGCATTTTTTAAATACCACACCTGTTACCCTGCCGTTTTCCGTAAGGATTTCCTTCGGGCCCCAGGAATTACAGATACCGATGCCCTCCTGCGCCGCTTCTTCAATCTCATCTCCTGCGGCAGGCATTGTTTCCCGCGTTTCCAGGCAATACATGGAAACAGATGATGCGCCTGCCCGGAGCGCTGTCCTCGCCACATCCACAGCCACATTTCCGCCGCCGATAACAACGGTGCGTCCGGCTATCCTGGTATTTTCCATATCCTGATTTACACAGCGTAAAAACTCCAGTCCTGTGAGCACGCCCTTTGCATCCTCTCCGGGGATGCCTGCCTTCCGGCCGTCCTGGGCGCCTATTGCCACATAGAAGGCCTTGTACCCATCCTGTCTCAGCTTTTGGACAGTGATGTCCCGGCCCACTTCCACGCCGCACCTGAATTCCACTCCCATTTCCCGTAACACATCGATCTCGGCTTCAATCACATCCTTTTCCAGACGGAAGGAAGGGATGCCATTCATCAGCATGCCGCCGGGCCGTTTTTCCTTTTCAAAAACAGTGACCGGATATCCCATTTTTTTCAGATAAAACGCGGCGGACATTCCAGCAGGGCCTGCACCGATGACAGCTATTTTTTCCTGAAAGGGCTTTCCTGAATAGTTCAGCATGGGAGGAATATAGCGGGTTTTTGCATGAAGCTCCTGCTCTGCGATGAATTTCTTGATTTCATCAATGGCAACGGCCTGATCCACACGGCCTCTGGTGCAGGCATCCTCGCAGCGGCGGTTACAGATGGCTCCGCATACGGCGGGGAATGGATTTTCCGTCTTGATAAGCTTCAGCGCGTCCAGATATTTTCCCTGGGAAGCCATTTTGATATAGCCCTGCACCGGAAGATGGGCCGGGCAGGAGGCCTTGCAGGGGGCTGTGCCGGTGTCATAGCAGTTAATCTGGTTTTTATCCCGGTAATCCACACTCCATTTATCTCTGCCCCACTTTGTTTCATCCGGCAGCTCCTGTACAGGGTACTCGATTTCCCCGTTTTTCGTACACAGCTTCTGCCCCAGCCTGGCTGCTCCCGAAGGACAGTATTCCACGCACCGTCCGCAGGCCACGCAGTTTTCCTTTGTCACGCTGGCCCGATAGGCGGAACGGGACATGTTGGGGGTATTGAACAGCTGGGAGGTGCGCAGGCCGTTGCAGACGCCTATCGCACAGTTGCAGATGGCAAAAATTTTCTCTTCGCTGTCAATGTTTGTTATCTGGTGGACATAACCGTTGTCCTCCGCCCGCTGGAGGATTTCCATCACTTCATCGTAATCGATATAGCGTCCCTTCCCGGTTTCCACCAGATAATCAGCCATATCCCCCACGCCGATGCACAGATCATCCTCCAGATCGCCTGTCCCTTCTCCCCTCACCCGCTGCTGCCGGCGGCAGGAGCATGCGCCCACCGCATATTTGTCCTTATATTTATTCAGCCAGTAGGAAATATGTTCTATGCTTGCCGATTCCTGGGAGGAGGGAATCGCCTTTTCCACAGGGATAACATGCATGCCGATTCCGGCACCGCCCTGCGGAACCATGGGCGTCACCTTTTCCAGCGGCAGCCTGGCCATCTGCTCAAAGAAATCTGCCAGCTCCGGATGCTCCTCCACCTGCTTTGCATTCATCATCATAAATTCCGCGCAGCCCGGCACAAACATGGGCAGCACATACTGCTTATGATGATCTTCATTCTCCCAGTTGTACTCAATCAGGCCGATGACGCTCATTTCCTGAAGCAGCTCTTCGGTACGCTCCACGCTCTTCTTGCACCGCTTCGCTATCCACTGGGCCGTGGCGGGCACCCTCACCTTCATCGCCAGCGCAACCTCCGCCATCTCGTCCGTTATCACACATGCCAGCCCCCAGTACTCCGGGTCCTCCGTGGTTACCTTCACTCCGATCCTGTCCGTAATCTTCTGACCCAGCTTCAGAATCAGCTCTCTTGCCTCCGCCATAGTTCATCTCCTTTTTCGTTTTTTGGTGATTTTTATTACAATTAAAATATATAGGTACATTTTTGTTATTTATATTATATAACAAAATATAATATTATACAAATTTATTGTTATATTTCTACAATAATAATTGAAAGGCAGCAGAAATGACATTGGCATGTCATTTCTGCTGCCCTCATGTATGATAATTTGCTGTCGCCAATTACAAGCATTTACACACCTGAGTAAGCCACATAACATTGAACTACTTTCCGGCACTGCTAACCAATTACATTTACATTAAACTGATGAGTATTATCCATTCTATTTACAGAGGTATTTCCATTATCTCTTCCCTGAATTCAAACGGGCCGCTGACAGGGGAAATCCTTCTATGTTTTCCCAAATAATCTTCATTAAAAGTAATGGGAGAGCCATCCGGATTTTCGAATAATTCTTCTGGTTCAAATGCTTCACCCAACACCATTGTTGAGATCATTTCCGTATCATTTTCAGGCATATATTTAAAAAGATTTGTATGAAGGGTAATACCATCCTCTTCTTCAACGAGTTTTAAGTCAATTTGGTGTTCCGTATCTTTAACATAACCGACTTCCCCATCATAAGGCTCCGCGCCATTGAAATACACATTGCCTCCGGAATATACCGGCAAATGATTATAATACTTATCTCTTTCCTCACGGATTTTATAGTTTTCCTCCTGGAATTTATTAAAATATTCTTCGGAACTGGGATAACCGTCATAAGGCTTCGTTCCAACCACATAATTCATTAAATCCAGTCCTTCTATATTCCTTTCCTTTGCATAATTCAGCAAAAGCTGACGAACCGGCTGTTGTACAAAAATGTTATTGTAGAATCTTGCATCTCCATGAAGAATCGTCATAAAACCATCAATTTCTGTCCGGTGCGGAACATGATAAGGTGTATATCGCGGTGAAGGAAAAAGCCTGCTTCCATTATCAACGCCATTTCCAACATAGACAAAAGAACCTGCGATTAAGTTATGAACTAATGCAATTCCCTGTGTACAAAAACGCCCTGCCACTTCAGACAAAAAGATATTGTTATCCATCAGTGTCGGTCCATGGGAAACCTCAACAAATATATCCTCCGCCACAGATAAATGCTCTGTTAATTCAGTCCCGTCCGGCGGTGTGTTTTTATAGAATAAATTTTGTGATACGCGAGTTCCCTGTGCCTGCCAGTCCAGCCATAATCCCCTGGTACAGTGATGGAATCTGTTTCTTCTGATAATTACATCAATAGCGGCATGCATCTTTATTCCGCCTATTTCTGCACCGGCCAGATCCTGTTTATTATTGATATGGTGTATATTGTTATCTTCAATAACAGAAAACACTCCGCCCAAATGACCCACAATACCGGTCTGTCCGCAATCATGGATATCGCAGCGCCTTATTATATGCGAGCCGATTCTTTCCTTTGTCCATCCTTCACGCTGAGCCTGACAAATAGCATCCCGCTCCGTCTGTGTTCCCGTCTTGGTGTGTTTTCTTGCCCACTTATTATCATTATTGGGCTGCAAATATTTTCCAAGAGATATCCCGCTGCATTTTGCATTTGATATATCACAGTCCTCAATAATCCATCCCTTAGACCAGTGGGGACCTATCATACCCTCCTGGTAGGCAGTCGGCGGAGCCCACTGCGTGGCAGCCTTTGTAATAACAAATCCGGAAACAGTAATGTATCCAATTCCTTCTGCAGAAGGCCAGAAGCAATTTCTTCTGACATTAATCTCTACATTTTCCATATTTGGATCATATTTATGAAAATTTGCATATATAATGGTATAATTATTTTCCTGCTCAGTATACCATTTGTACAGTGAGCCTTCCGGATCCCATGAGCCCTTATAAATAACAGGATTCAGAACCTCTTCTAACGAATCGGTTTCATATAATGCCTTATTATTGATGTAAACCTCACCCGTATGTAACGGCTTAACAGCATCATACCAATCTCCGAATATTTTAACAGTATATGGATTATACTCTCCGAAAATACTGTTAGGAATTTTGGCTCTCCACACAGTGCCCTGATATCTTTCCCAATTTTTTACTTCCTCCGCACCTGATATAACTGCACCGTTTTTTACTTCGGAACGATATACAATACGTCTTTCCGGTGTTCCTGCACAGGCCGGATTAATATATTCCCTATATACTCCCGGTGCAACAATTACTTCATCTCCCGGTTTGGCAATAGCTGCTGCCTGGGCAAGTGAATTCAGCGGATATTCTTTTGTCCCGTCTCCTCCTCTGGATTCCTTTGATACATATATCTCCATAATATTCCTCCATATATCAATACCTGTGGGATTATTTATTGTTCCCTCAAGATATCCCAATTAAATCCATCCTGAGATGCTAAAAGCCCAAATGATGTATGTCCCTCTTTATCTTCTCCCATAAGTATCATCATCCAGCAGTCACTGTCTTTCCAGACAAACGGCGCTCCATATCTTGTAGTCATCCAGTCTTGCTCCGGAACCTCTATCCTTCCCTGTTTTCTCCAATGCAGCAAGTCCGGTGATACCGCATATGCCAGATGCTGAGCCTTCAGTCCTTCACTGTAAATCATAACCCATTCTCTGCCGTTGTTAAAAACGGTAACATTTTCTGCACCGTCAGGAGCTTCGTCACAAGCGCCAATCAGAGGACTGTCAACTGTTGTAATAATCCATTTCTTCATCTGCGGATCTTCTGTGTACGCATGACCCACCAAATTTGTGGGGCTTTTATAATGAAGTCTGTCTGTTCCCACAAAAAAGCAATGCAGACGTTCCCCATCTGCCACAAAAGTTGGATCAATCACCCGCTTTGCCTGATTCCATGGCAAATCCATGGCCTCCTCCAAAAAATAAACCGGTTCCGACCAGTTGATTAAATTATCAGAAATACTATAGCAAAGCATAGTTGGTACATCAGGATATGACTGATATGGAAGTATGTACTTATCACTCCACCGGATTACATCCCCCGGAGAGGCAAAGCCCTTCGCAGAAATATCACGATCATCCTCAAAATGTATAAAATCCTTCGTGAAAACATGCGCAACAGACCAGTTTTCCGGTTTGGTCCAATCATTATTTGAATAACGCGAGTAGAATAAATGATAACCGTCTGAGCCCTTAAATACTGATGGATCCCTTAAATTATCCGATCTTTTCCAGACAGGATTGTATAATTGCTTTATGTCCATATTTTTTCTCCTCATAATTGATAAAGGCAGAGTCTTCTATTCTCTGCCTTTATCTGTGTAATCTGCAGATACCGCAAGACTTTATTTTACATAACGATCATAAGCAGCCTGTTCAACAGCAAGTACATCATCAATTCCCATGTTTTTAAGCGTCTGGACAAAGCTGTCAAAGTTATCCAGGGGCTCTTTTCCCATGATAAATTTATTAATCATTTCATCCTTATAGGTCTGGATTTCCGTATAAGTGCTGTTTATTACTTCTCTTTCTTCTTCAGTAAAGGAAAGTGCGGGAATCGTGGGTCTTATATACTGTTCCATGTCATTTCTGTAGTTAACATAGGTTTCATCCAGCAAAGCATCCTCGTAGCCTATATCCTGCTTATATGCCCATTCTCTGTGTCCGTAAATATTCAGCATCGACAGAATGGAACGCCCCTGGGAATCATTTGCAATATTTTCCGTATAAGTGGGCTTTCCATTTTCCATAGTATATGTCTCCCCTTCAATACCAAAGTTCATTAAAAGGCTGCCTTCTTCACTATAGAAATAATCGAACAGCTGCACGATTTCCTTGATATAAGGTGAATCCGCACTGATTGCGGTAAATCCCCTGATTGCCTGCATCTGGCTTGTTGTCATCTGGGTTCCGTCAGGCCCTTTCGGAGGAGCCACAACGACAAAATATGCATCTGAATCTGCATTTGCCGCACGCACCTGTGTTCCCAAAGAATATGCACGGGCTGTAGTATCCTGACATGCACCGGAAACTTCATTTGTTAATCTTGAAAGCCATACATTTGTATCGTTCGTTGCATACTCAGAATCAATCAGGCCTTCACTATACAATTTATTGATAAATTCCAATGCTTCTTTGCATCTCGGATCAGTATATGCGTACTTCACCTGGCCATCTTCAATAAAAAACTGTTCATTTGCTTCAAAACCGCTGATTCCGAACGCTTCCATAAATGCAAGTACACCAGCCTGTGTATTCCTTGTCGTATATGGTATTTCATCGGCTTCACCATTACCATTAGGATCCTGTTCCTTAAATGCTTTTAAAACATTATACCAGTCATCTAATGTCACAGGCACTTCCAGGCCTAACTTATCCAGCCAGTCTCCGCGCAGCATCCATACCTTAAATGTCTTTACAGCTCCGATAAAAGGCATGAAATATATATTTCCGTCGCTTGCTCTGATATCCCGGATATAATCAGGGTTTTCATCTAATATTTTCTTTAAATTGGGCGCATATTGATCAATATAATCGTCCAAAGCTGCAAAAGTTCCCTGTTCAGCAACCTTCATCATATCATCCCGATATGTGCTGACCATGATGTCAGGTATGTCGCCGGAAGCAACCGTCACATTAAATTTTTCACGGAATTGATCTTCCGTATTCGGAGCCGCAACAAATTCAAAGTTAACCCCTGTGCGTTTTGTTATTTCCTGAATAATAGGCAAGTCTGTACTTATGGCCTGATCTGCCGAATCCTGCAGAAACATACTGACCGTAATATTTTCATTGTTTTCCTCTTTTGCGGATTCAGACTCACCTGCTGTCTCTGAACTAACTGTTGACTGGCTGTTGTCTGATGCCGAATTTCCGCATCCGGAAAATGCTGTCAGGCACACAGCTGATGCCAATACCAATGCAACTACTTTTTTTGCTACCATAACTTCCTCCTTTTTTGTTCCAATCCTTATTTTCGTTTCTGCAAATAACCTTTCCGCTCCCCTCCTTTTCCTTTTTTTCTGTATGAAAAAGGCATTTTCAGCCCTTTACAGAACCAACCATAATTCCCTTGACGAAATACTTTTGTATAAACGGATAGACCATCATGATGGGAATCGTTGCTACCATAATTGTTGCATATTTTACCGATTCACTGATTTGATCGGAACCATTTACCAAGTCAATAGACAGTTCATTTGTCTGGTTTTGAATTACAATATCCCGCAGAATGATCTGCATAGGCACCAATTCCCTGTCTCTTAAATAAAGCATGGCGGGAAAATAACTATTCCACTGTGCCACCGCATAAAACAAACCAACGGTAACTATTCCCGGCAGTGATAGGGGCAGAATAATTTTAAATAATATTTTCAGCTGGCTGCATCCGTCTAAAGATGCAGATTCCTCCAGTTCATATGGAATCTGCTGAAAAAAATTCTTAAGAAGAATTACATTGAAAGACGAAACCGAAGTGGGCAGCAGTATGGACCAAACCGTATTATACATATTAAGCTTAGTAACAATTAAAAAGGTAGGTATCATTCCGGCACTGAAGAGCATTGCAACCACAACAACAGCAGACATAAATTTTTGTCCCGGAAAGGGCCTTCTTGATAAAGGATAGGCCGCAAGAGAAGATAAAAGCAGACTGACAGCCGTACCTGCAACCGTATAAAAAATTGTATTCAGATATGCTCTTCCAATCATGGGATAAGACAAAATCCTCTTATAAGCATCAATTGTCAGCCCCATTGGTATTATTCCCACTTTTCCCTGTGCCAGAAACTCAAAACTGCTTAATGAAGCAGCAAAAACATATAAAACCGGATATAATGCCGCCGCCATCAGTAAAAATAAAATAGTATAATTAATACATTGAAAAATAATGCGTCCTTTACTTAATTTCATATTTTCCTCCATCACCAAAGACTTGTTTCAGATGTTTTTTTAGCTATTTTATTGGCAAATAATACAAGCATTAACCCAATGACTGATTGGAAAAAACCTACCGCAGAAGCAAAACTATATTCTCCGTTCAGGATTCCCCTTCTATAGACATAAGTACCAATAACATCTGCCGTAGAATAAATACTGGGATTATACATAAGAACAATCGTTTCATATCCAACATCCAGAACCCTTCCTATCTTCATTAAGAACAGCAATACGATTGTAGGAGTCAATCCAGGTAATGTAATGTTAAACAGCTGCGCCCACCTTCCTGCTCCATCAATTCTGGCCGCTTCATATAATTCCGAACTTATCCCGGTTAACGAAGCCAGATAAATAATCGCGCTGTATCCGGCAGTCTGCCATATTGTCATAACTGTATATATTCCCCAGAAATAAGAGGGCTCTGTTAAAAAATTTATCCGTTCCATTCCCAAATGAGCCAATATATTGTTCACAAGCCCTGTACTGGGAGACAGAAAAGTAACTACCATTCCCACTACAACAACACTGGAAATAAAATTGGGCAGATATGTAACTGTCTGGACAAGCTTCTTATAACGCATCCGTCCTACTTCATTAAGTAAAAGCGCCAATATAATGGGAGCAACAAATCCTACTGTCAGTTGTAAAAAATTAATTCCCAGTGTATTTCTGATTAATCTCCAGAAAAAAACGGAATTAATAAACTGCTTATAGTACTCAATCCCAACCCATTTGCTGCTGAAAATCCCTTTCGCCGGCTGATATTTCTCCAATGAAATAATAAGAGACAATAATAACGGCACATACCGGAAAATCACAAAATAAATTAACACGGGGATAAACATAACGTAAAATGGGATGTTCTTTTTAATATTGTTTCGCATATTCTGTTTTTTCTGAAAATGAAGCATCTTCTTTTTCTTATTGTTGCAAAACATTCATTGCACCTCTCTCTCTATTTTGCATGGGCCTTCTACAACTGTTTTGTTGCGTATGCCTAGCTTAACATCAGAGATTAAATGTGTAAATCTTCCGATTTTTAGTATTTATGGACAAATTATAGATATCACATGGCAATTCTTTTGATTTCATGCCGCACAAAATAAAAAGACTTCAAATAATGCAAAAGACCCTTTTCTCTGCTCATGAGAAAAGGGTCTTCCATACTCTTTCTGATATTAAATTTTTCTATACTGCGCCGGAGATATGCCATTATATTTTTTGAAAACCTTACTGAAACTGTTTGCGCTGCTATACCCAACCAATTCAGCGATCTGTGATATATTATATGAAGTGTTTTCCAGCAGCTCCTTGGCCTTTCGTAATCGGAACTGATTCACATAATCGACAAAATTCAAACCGGAATTCTCTTTAAATACAAAACTCAAATAAGAAGCAGATAAGTTAACTACCGCCGCAACAGTATCAAGCGAAATTTCCTTGTTGTAATTTTCTTCAAGGTAACGGTCTATTTTTTCCAAAACATAATTTTGCTGACCTCGTTTATTGTCTGCTGCAAATAATGCAATCGTCTTGAATATCCATATTACATACTGCTTCTTTTCGCTTATGCTTTTTCTCTGATCAAGCTCCTTATAGATATCTTGCTTATCAGTAAAAATCTGTTCATTTGTCAGCCTCATCTCAAATATTGTTCTTACCGCTGTTCCGGCTAATGCATGGAACAAATTATCGATCATTTCAGGAGACAACACATCCTCTGAAAAGTTCTCATAAAATATATCTTCCAGCATTTTAACTACGTTTTCACTGTTGCCGGATTTTGTAATCATGATTAGCTGTGTTTCTTTTTCCAGCGGATATGAAATGACCGCGCCATTTGTATTTTTCACCTCGTCAATGTAAATAACAGAATTTTGCCCCTTTACGATTTGATATTTTATTGTTTCAAGCGCATCAATAAAGGAACGATAGCAATTTCTGATACCCTTGTAGCTGTTTCCCACCCCGATGACATAGGGCAAATCGCCTTTATTCATAAAATACTCCTGTACCTTTGCCAAATACTCATTCATACCACTTAATTCATAAAAGGATTCAGGTGCATTTAGTACAGAAACAATTGTTTGTTCATCCTTTGCCAGAAAATAACATTTACATTGTTCTCCCAAAGTCAGTTCAGCAATTTCCCTCATTTTTACGACATCTTCTTCGTGGGAAATTTTATATTTTTTTAAGCTGCCCGGAATTTCCCCGTCAATTACATATACAATTACCTGATAAAAAGGAAATGGCAGCTCAATCCCTATTTCCAAACCTAATTTTTCAGAATCGCTGTCTATCTGCCCATTGATAATATCATATATAAATTTATCCTGAAGCATTGGCCTGCTTTTTTCATAATTATCCTGCAGCGTCTGGTTTTCTTTATAAACATAATCAATTATTCCATTGATTAAGGCAAATTCGTTTCTGTTTTTCTTTTTATTTTCGATTGTTTTTCTATCACCGATTATATTAATGTAACTCAATATTTTATTCATGGGCCGGTATAGTCCATTTACAATATATATTGTTAATATAATAGATAAAATTATGCTTATCGATACCACTAGCAGCGTAACATTCCTGATTTGGTTAACACTTTCCTTAATGTATTCCGTGGGAATCACTGAAATGTATTTCCATTGCAGGTTTTGTGATTGTATATACTGAATGGTAAAGGGTTTTCCGCCTGCCATCAGTTCTACCGTATCCTGCTTTTGAGTCATCCCGGTTAACTGCGAATGGACAGCTGATCGTATTAAATCCAGGTCGTTAAACTCATCATAATACTGTTCGTTCGTATAAACGATATTCCCTTCCTTATCAACAATATAATGGAAAATAATTTTTTCCTTATTATAATTGGATAATTCTTTTTCAAACAGGGAATCGCTTACATTAACGATAAGCATTCCCTTGGGAGATTTATCGATAAACGGCAGGGATTCTGAAAAAACCACCACCGGAACCTGATAGGTCCCCCGATAAATATTTTTCTTACCAATATAATTAAAACCGCTGCTTCCAAATACCTGATCCCAATCAATATCATCTGTATATTTGCATACATCTGAGAAAAAAAGGGAACGTTCATATTTACTTTCTGTACCTAATACAAAATCAGTTTTTTTTGCATACAGCCATATATCAGATATGTAATTATTATTTGATTTAAGAGCGCTTAAATAAGACATGGAATCCTGAATTAATTCGTATTTATCATAATTGCTTTGATTCGACAGGTATAATACCTCATTCAGGCTGCGGTTCAATGCAGCCTGCATAAGATTGGCCTGCAATGAGTTAATTTTCTGATCAATCCCTTTCTGCGCCTGCTTTAAAATAAGCATATTGCTGTTCTGAACCTCACTAATCATCATTGCAGAAGATTTGCGGTAAGAAAAAAAAGATACCAGTCCTATTGATATAAGAACCAGCGCCATAATATAAATAAAAATTCTCACAAATATACTGTTTAGACGAAACTCTTTAATACTTCGTGAAAAAATCCCCATAACTTCTCCCCGGTGTCCCCCCTGCTCTGTCATTATCTGAAGTCTCAGCAGATAAAAAGCATTGCGCTCTGCTGACATAAATAAACATATCTTATTTTATATATTTTGTAAAGTTCATTTCCCCCAAAACAATGCTTCTTAAGTTCTGGAAAAACATGGTCCGATCTAAAGGATTCACCTGTTTTGATTTTACCAGGTGAATCCTTTAAGCAGAATATAGTTTTTTTGAAAAAATTCTTACAGCAGTATCTTATATTGCATCCTTCAGCCAGCACACCGCCCTATCTTACGCCATAACCTCAATTTTAACAATCCCCACAGCCTCTCCCGGAAAACGCACCCTGACAAATCTGGCCCTTTCGGAGGAAAGATGCACTGTCAAGAAGGAATTGGCATCCCCTTCCCGTGCCAGGTATATCTGCCTGAATTCTTTTCTGTCATCAGAAAGCGCCAGTTCATATACTCCGTTCATAACAGCGTTGAATTCCAGGGTAATACTTTTAACCTCCTTCGTGCCTTCCAAATCAACCAGGATCCAGCCGCCCGTTTCTTCCTCCGCCGGATACCAGAAGGTATTGAAACTACCATCCGTGACATTTTTTCCCGGATGCTCTTTGTGGGCGCTGCTGCAAAAGACCGGCCTGTTAAGGCTGATATTACTTAGCTGCTTCCTTTCCGGCGCTCCCTGCAAATACGGCGGAGGCTGCAATTCCTTCAATTGCCGGTTCTCTGGTTTTACACTGCCCGTTACATGGATACAGAGCCTGTCGCCGAGCAGCCCGCCGCTTCGCGCCTGTATTATGGTATCTCCTCCATAATAGGAACGCAGCTCAATGGCTCCCAGCCCTTCAATGAAGTTATTCCTTTCCGGAGAAAAAACAAAGGTTTTGCCGGTGGGGAACATCCCTTCCCCGCTTACCACCTCAAGCACCACCTCCGGGGAATTGGTGATTCTGTTTCCCTGTTCATCCATGACGGAGACAATGATATGAGCATCCTGCGTCCCATCGCTGCTTATTTCCGTCCGATCCGCAGCCAGATGGATCCGGAAAGGGATCCCCTCCTGCAGGAGCGCAGGCCGCTGTATGCCAAGCAGATTTTCCCGGTACCAATACCAGGTGTTCAGCGGCAGACGGTAATAATCTATCATTCCCATATGCCCCATATCAAATAAAATACTTCCGTGATGGAACCCGCACCATAAGGCTTTCCCGGAGCGCCAGGGATAGTTTTTCTCCACCCCGTCCTGATATCTGTGCATAAATTCTCCCGGCCGATCAGAAACCGTGCTTCCATATTCCGATACGAAATTGGGGAATCCCGGATCAATAAAAATGGATGCCCCGTCTCCGTTGTAGCCTGCAATATCTCCCAGGCTGTCGAAGCCTCCCCTCTGTGCTCCGCCGACTGCGGCTGGACGCGTGGGATCCAGCCTGTGGGAAAGCTCTGCAAGCCTGACCACCAGCGCTTTGGCTTTTTCCATCACCTCAATATCGGAAAAGAACGGTTCATTGCACATACTCCATACAATGATGCTGGGATGGTTCCGGTTTGTCCGAATCATTTCTTCTAATGTCTGAAGGCAGCTCTGTTCAAATTCCTCCTCATCCTCTTCCTTTACCGGATAGCCGCTGGCGGTCCAATAGCCTTCCTCCTTCGGGCCTCCGGTCCCCCAGAAGCAATTCTCAGACCAGAAAAGGATCCCCTGCCTGTCGCATTCCTGCGCGAAATAAGTATGGTGCGGATAATGAGAGCCTCTGATAAAATTCATGCCACAGCCTTTTATCATGGCGATGTCCCTCTGTATTCCCGTATGGGTCACCGCATCAGACCAGCCCGCATGATCCTGATGTACATTTGCCCCGTGTATCTCATAATGCTCCCCGTTTAATGAAAATCCGGTGTCCGCTGAAAAAGAAAACCACCGGATACCAAATTCAGTTTCGCAGCTGTCTGTCAGCCTTTCCCCTTCCCATATCTCACTTTTAAGGACATAGAGATTGGGATGATCCGGATGCCACAGTTCAGGCCGGCAAAGCGTATATTCCTGCGAAACTATTTCCGTATCACCAGAAGATACGTTCAACGCAGAACATACTCTCCCGATTTCCTCTCCCTCCCGGAAAATCCTTGATACCAGACGGCATTGCGCGGCATTTTCTGCCTCATTGCAAATCTCAGTATCCATTACTATCTTCGCTGTCTCCTTTGAAACCTCCGGCGTTGTCACACGGGTTCCATACCATGCTATATGGAGCGGCTGCGTGACAATTAAGCTCACATCCCGGTAAATGCCTCCGTTGAATACATGTTCCCCTGCCCTTGGCGCAAGCCTGGGATTCCAAAGATTATTGACCCTTATAAATAACTGGTTCTCCCCTTCATGGACACAGGAAGTAATATCTACGATAAAAGCCGTATATCCCCCTTTGTGGCTTCCTGCCAGGCAGCCGTTTACATACACCTGCGTATCCTGAAAGCTCCCCTGAAATTCCAGGGAAATCCGTTTTCCAAGCCATTCCTTTTCCACATACAGTTTTTTCCTGTAGCAGCCATAGCCTACATAAAACTCATTTGTCATAAAATAAGGAATGCCGAAAGAATGCGGAAGCCCGATATCATACCATTGGGAATCGTCAAAATCCGGCGTCTCCGCCTCCGGGAAGTCCCCATGCATAAATTTCCAGTCATTGTTTTCCAGGCGCTGTATCCTGTTACCTGCTCTGCTGCTCATTTCCTTTTACTCCTCCGTCTTTCCGAAAAGAAGCTCATACTGCTTCCCTTCCTCCATATAAATCCGATAGCCTTCTATACATTCCTCATACTCTATATTTCTGTCCCCCTGCCGGATCAGGAACGGATAATTTCCCGTAAATTCAACCATCCGGCTGCTGTCGCTTTTGACCCAGGCAGCGGTCAGCATGCCGTCCTGCCAATAAATATCCGTCTCAATCCCGCCTCTGGCCCGAAGTCCCTTCACCCATCCGTTCTTCCAGGAAGGCGGCAGCGCCGGAAGGAAATGGACCGCCGCATGGCTTTGAAGAAGGCATTCCGCCATGCCTGCCAGCAATCCCATATTTCCGTCAATCTGAAAGACATTTTCCGCATTCAAAAGGCTTCTGCTTAATCCGTGTTCCAGCATCATGGAAATAATCCTGCCTGCGTTTCCACCGTCCAGGAATCTGGCAAAGAAAGCGATATGCCAGGCCCCTGGCCATCCAAATGATCTTGCGCCATGCTCAATTCTGGAATACAGCGCTTTTTTGGCTGCGTCAAACAAGTCTCTGTCTTTATTCCACGCGATTTCATCTCCGGGATACACGGCCCAAAGATGGGAGGTATGTACCATATCAGGAGTCAGTTCCTTTTCCTGTGCGGCCCATTCCATAAGGCGTCCCATGCTGTCGATTTGATTTGGCCTTAAACGATTCAGAACCTTTTCAAATTCTTTTTCCTTGTCATTATGAATTCCCAGCACCTTCCCGGCTTCCAGGCACGCAATCATTAAAGCGCGGATGATCTGGCTGTCTATGGCCGGTCCGGCGCAGATAGGCGTATCATAGCCATTTTCCGTAATAAACCGGTTCTCCGGTGAAACCGACGGGCAGGTTACAAGGAAACCTTCTTTGTCTTCTATCAAAAAATCCACAAAAAACAAAGCCAGCTTCTCCAAAACAGGATATTCCTGCCGGAGGAATTTTTCATCCAGGGTATACCTGTAATGCTCCCATATATGCAGCCCCAGCCAGGCGCCGCCGCACTGCCAGATCGTGGCCGCCGGATAAACATCCTGAGGCGCACAGTCCCCGTAAAAATCCGTGTTATGATGGCACATCATCCCCCGGCAGCCATACATTTCCCGGGCACATTTTTCACCGCTTTCCTCCATTTTATGGAGCAATTCAAACAGTGGACTGTGCAGCGATGAAAGATTGCAGATTTCGGCGGGCCAGTAATTCATCTGTAAATTAATATTCACCGTATACTTGCTGTCCCAGCTGGGATCAAATTCCGAGTTCCATATTCCCTGCAGGTTCATTGCAGAAGAGCCTTCCCTGCTTCCTGAAACCATCAGATATCTGGCAAACTGGAAATACCATGAGGCCGCAGCATCCTCCGCAACGGCCAGGCTGCAGCATCTCATAAAGGGCGAAAAATCCAGGATATGCCTGCGTTTAAGCTCCTCATAGCTGATAGCAGCCGCATGATCCAGTCCTTTCTTTACTGCAGCAGGGCAATCCTTCTCCCGGTTGTCCGTAGCCGCCGTAACAAGGAGAACCACCTCCTGCGCTTCGCGGATAATCAGCCTGGAATAGCAGTCCTCAATTCTGCCGTCCGTTGCTGCCGACACCCCTACCGCAAATCGGGTTTCCGCTTCGTGCCCTTCCATGATTATCCGGTTTCCATCCAACGTATACAGACGGTCACACCGCGTAGCCGGCCAGACTCCGGCACTCACATATTTTCCGGGACGTCTGTCATCCGGCGCTTTTGCATCCGTAAAGGGATATCTGTTCAGCATGACGTCCAGCCGGATTGCCCCCGGCCTGCTGCTTTTCAGCCGTATAACCATCACCTTATCCGGAAAGCTGACAAACATTTCCCTTTCATAACGTACCCCATCCTCTATATGTACAATCCGCAGGATCCCATTTTCCAGATCCAGATCCGATTCGTAATCCTCCCCCTCCGATTCCGGGAACCAACCCATGGGAAAAGCAGACTGCTGATTCAGCGCCAGATCCAGTTCTCCAAGCGTGGAATAATTCCTCATATTAGGAGGAGAGGATACCATATAAGAATACATAAGCTCTTCCGCCTCATCAAATCTGCGGTCCAGCACCTTCTCCTGTATTTCCCTCAGCTTTCCGGCCGCTTTCGGATTAATTCTGTTCTCCGGTTTCCCATACCAGAGAGAATCCTCATTCAGCTGAATCCTTTCCTTTGCGGTATGCCCATAAACCATGGCTCCTAAGAACCCATTGCCCATAGGGAGGGCATCCTTCCAGCGCATCGCCGGCTCCTCATGCCTTAAGTGAAACTGTGCTTCCATAAATCCATACCTCCTCCAATTAAGAAACATCCCGGCAGAAATATTAAATTTCTGCCGGGATACTTTATTTCCTGCCGAACAGCAGCAGTATTCTGTTATTTTGCATTCGCTGTGTATGCATCATAATACTTCTGATAGGTATCGATATAATTCTGTACTCCCATGCTGTCCAGTTTCTGAAGATAAGTGTCCCAATCCTTATCCACATCCAGATCCCCTGTTACAAACTGTACCGTAGCCTGGTTCACATATCCGCCGATGGTCAGGGTACCTTCGGAAATTGTCTGCGCATCCTGTCCTTCGAATACCAGATTGGGAACAATTGTATCATCCCCGGGATCATACTTTGAATATTTCTCAGCGGCTGCCTGCAGATAATACTCCGTATCATGAGCAGGATCCTCAATCTTCATTTCACCACGGAATCTTGCGGAACTGCATCTGACATTGGCATCGGAGACCCAGGTTCTGTGCTTGTCAGGGTATTCCTTTTCCCAGCCGTTTCCAAGCCAGTCATAATCCTCAGGAATTACATATTTCTGGTAGGTAGGGGTACCGCCTGCAAGAGAAGTTCCTTCCGTCGTCCAATCCCAGCCAAGTCCTTCCGGACCGAATGCCTGAACGTTTGTACCTTCTTCTGTTGCCATGAAGTCAAACAGCGCTACGGCAATTTCAGGATACTTACAATTGGCGGAAATACTTCCGATACTAGAACCAAAATAGTTATCAAGCCCTTTAGCGGTCAGCCTTATTCCTTCAGGTCCTGCCACAGGTTCAATCACTTCCCAATCCTGCCATTCGCCGTCTTTATTCGCCCAGAATTCGTCATTCTGAGGTGCTCCGGCCGGATACATGGCCACCAGATGCGCATCTTCATTTTTCAGGGCCGCGGAGAACTGCGTATTATCCTGTGTAAAGGTCTGGTTATCCAGAAGCCCCTCTTTATAAAGCTTACTCATAAAACGAAGCGCTTCGCGGTATTCCTCCTTCATTACGGAATACTCAATTTTTCCGTCTTTCACAACAAGTCCCGCGCCAACCGTAGGATTGGTATTGCTCAAAGGATTATTGCACTGGATAAAGGAATTAATCATCCATACCGTAGGATCGGTAGCCCATCCGCCGATAAATCCGGTCATGGGAATTTCATCCGCAATCCCATTGCCATTGGGATCTTCATTCTTGACCTTCACAAGGAAATCATACAACTCGTCCGTTGTTTCAGGGATTTTTCCTCCATTCAGCGCGTCTACCCAAGGCTTGTAAATGTACATTCTGTTCTGATACCTGCAGTGATAGCATTCATTCTGATCTCCATAGGTATAAATATTACCGTCAGACATAACAAGATCCGCTTTTCTCATCGGACTTTCTTCATTCATTTTATTCCAGTTCGGAGCATCTTTCAAGTAATCATTTAAAGGAAGCAGCAGCCCCTGCTGGCCATAAGACTGTACCTCTGATTTCGTCCAGTTGGTCGCAAGGAAAATATCGGGCATGCTTGCCGGATCCGTCATAACCAGATTCAGCTTGGTTTTCGCATCATCTCCGTCCACATCATATACGAAGTCAAGATGAATATTCGTTTTTTCCTCAATCCAGTCAGTTACATAATTATCCTGATAGGTACCGCCTCCGGTAGTTGTTGCATACACGAATACCGTCATATTCAGTTTTTCTTTCAGAGGAAATTTCACATCACTTACGGATGCAAAATCAAATGCTCCTGCCTCCCCTGTTTCTGCTGCGGCAGAATCTGCCGGAGCTGTTCCCGAAGCAGCAGTATCGGCAGAACTGCCGCAGCCTCCCAGAACAGAACCACATACCGCCAGTACTGTAATGACCGACAGCAGCTTCTTTCCAATCAATCCTTTCTTTCTCATGTGTTTCCTCCTTGTTTCTTTTTCTATAAATGGGTTTTCCCAGTTTATGCTAGCCTTTGACAGAGCCGATCATCACGCCCTTGACAAAATATTTCTGGACAAAAGGGTAGATAACCATTAACGGCAATGTACTTATAATAATGGTTCCATATTTTAACATTTCGCTCAGATACTGGTTTTTCGCTATTACCTGAGGATCTACAGACGAACTGTTCAGATTCACCTGAGACATCAGCAATATCCTGCGCAGCACCAGCTGAAGAGGATATTTATCTTCCGAATTGATATAAATCATCGGATTAAAGTAGGAATTCCACAGGGATACCGCAACCCAAAGGCACAATACTGCCACAATCGGCGTGGAAAGCGGAATCACTATCCTGGAAAAAAATTTAAAATCTGAACAGCCGTCCATCTCCGCCGCTTCCATGAGTTCCTTTGGAATGGTCTGCTTAAAAAACGTCCGAGCCACAATCATGTTATAGGCGCTTACCGCTCCAGGGAGAACAATGGCCCACATAGTATCAATCAGTTTCAGATTCCTTACCAAAAGATAAGTCGGAATCAGACCGCCGGAAAACATCATCGTAAACAAGAAAAGTCCTGTAAACAATTTTTGCCCCCGGAAGTCATCCCTGGACAAAGGAT
Organism: Eisenbergiella massiliensis; assembly: GCF_003435485.1. Classification (NCBI taxonomy): domain Bacteria; kingdom Bacillati; phylum Bacillota; class Clostridia; order Lachnospirales; family Lachnospiraceae; genus Eisenbergiella; species Eisenbergiella massiliensis. The sequence continues at coordinate 313,763 of NZ_QVLV01000004.1, read as the reverse complement.
ATGCCGCAAACAAAGTAAAAACAATGCTAATCAGCGTTCCGACAATGGTATATATGACAGAATTTTTATAACCGGACCAAATGGACTGATATTTAAATACCGCTTTATAACTGTCAAAGGTAAATTCAACCGGCAGCAATCTGACCCTGCCCGCCATCAGCGCGCTTCCTGAACTGAAGGAACAGCTGATAATATAAATAATCGGATATAGGACAATAACAAGAAGCAAGGCAAGCAATACATAGTTAATAAAATAAACTACCTTATCCTGTGTGATTTTTTTCTTTTTCATAGCTCCCACCTTCCTTAAATAAACCCGTTTCCGGTCAGCTTATCCGCAATCTTATTTGTTATCAGAATCAGGACCAGCCCCACTACGGACTGGAATAAACCGATTGCCGTGGAATACGGATAATCCGGAAAGGTGGAAACCAACGATACCTTATAAGAATAAGTGGTAATGACTTCCGACATACTCAGATTGTTCTGATTCTGCATGGCAAGCACCTTTTCATAGCCAATATTCAGGATGCTTCCCATATTCAGAATCATCATAATAACCGCGGTAGGCAGGATAGCCGGCAGATCCACATAGCGAATCCGCTGCAGCAGGGTCGCCCCGTCAATAATTGCCGCCTCATGCTGTTCCATATCCACGCCTGCCAAAGCCGCAATATAAATGATGGCACCGAAGCCTACTCCCTGCCATACGCCGGTCCATACGTACAAAGACGGAAACAGATTCGCGCTTCCCAGGACACTGACACCGAAGGTATCTTTAATAAATTTCCCCAAAATCCCAACCCTGGTATCCAGCATCAGGTTAATAATCCCCACGAACACGATCGTGGAAATAAAATAGGGACAATAAGTAATCATCTGAACGGTTTTCCTGAAAAAAATATTCTTCGCATAATTCAGAGACAATGCCAGCAGAATGGAACACGGCATGGTCACTACCATAGAATAAAGCGAAATAACCAAGGTATTTCTCAAGCACTCTTTAAAATTATAGTTATTAAAAAAACGGATAAAATTGTTCAGGCCATGATTCTCTGCCCACGGGCTGCCCCAGATACCCAGACTGACCTGATAGTTCTTAAACGCCAGCAGCACGCCATACATCGGCGCATAAGCAAATACCAACAGTAAAATTACCGGAAGGGATATCATCAGATACAATTGCCAGTGGGCCTTAAAATAATGTCCGAAGCTTCCCCTTCCTGTTCTTTTCTTTTTCCCCAAGCTTTTCAACGTACATCCTCCTTTGCCTTTCGTTGGCCCAATTATGTTTTATATCCGTTGAAAAGTCCATATACAATCCTTTTTCTCTTTTATACAATTCTTAAGACTGCCCGTTTTATGCGGGTTTCCGGCTATTTCTTCCGGTATTCGGAGGCACTTAAGCCGGTCACCCTTTTAAACGCACGGCAGAAAGAATTTACTGAACCATACCCTACCAACTGCGCAATATCCCCAACGGACAATGCGGTTGTTTTCAGGAAATCCTTTGCCTTGTCGATTCTGATTACCTCAACATAGGTGGAGAAATTAATTCCCTGCGTCTGTTTGAAAATGCTGGACAGATAAGGCTCGCTGATGCCAAACTGATCCGCCACGCTTGTCAGCGACAGACAACAGTCTCCGTAATTCGTATCTATATAGGAAACAATTGCCGACGCCACTACCTCGGAATCCTGAAGCTGTTTCTGCCTGCCCACATAATCACATACCTGTTTGTATAAATTCAGCGTAGTGGTAATCTGGGTGATCAATGCCGCATTGTGATTTTCTTCCAGCCCCGTATAATATTTCCGGTATTCCTCCTCTTCCATGCCTACGCGCCCCAAAATCCGGAAAAGTACTATCTGCAGCTCATTTAAGAGCATGTGCTGTAAATACACAGAAAGATTATTTTCAATAATATATTTCTTCATGATATCTTCAAGCAAATCATGCAGGCCGTCCCCATCTCCCGCCGTAACGTAATGAGTCAGCTTTACAGACAAATCCTGAGGCGGATAAACAGGGATGCTTCCGGCGGCCTCCCGATACCAGATTACCGCGTTTTCTATCTGTCCGCTCTCGTTATTGAACATGTATGCAGCATTATGGAAAGAATCATAGATTTGATCCAGCCTATCCACCTCATTTCCGCCATAGGCAAACAGCTTTTCCGAAATATTGGAAGGCATGGCTTCCTTAATCGAAAGAACCATTTGTTCTGCATTTTGCCTGAAATACAGCTTCTCCTTCTCCGGCATATTAAGAAGCAGAACAACCTGTTCATCCCCCAAATTTGTATACAGGCTTCCGGGCAGTTCCCTTTCAATCACCTCCAGCAGGGAAAAAACACAGGAACTCATCAGCTGCAGATTTTCTTCCCTGATGCTTTCCGATATCAGATGGAACCGGAAAATAATAATTCCATATACTCTGCCCGCGCAGGGAAATCCTATATGCTCCGCAATCTTGTCAGCTTCCTCCTCTTTAATAAAGCTTCCGAAAATCAATCTGTTAATAAAGGCATTTCTGATATAAGGTTTCTGGCTCTCTATCGCATCCGCCAGCCTGGAATTGGTGGAAACCAGATAATTAAAGGTGGTTTTCAGGCTGGAAAAAACATTCTGATGTCCTTCAAACCGTTCCGTGACCTGGGATACCTGATTTAAAATATCATTTATCGGCGTCGCGCTCTTTACCGACATATGGTAGCTGAGCAGGAGGCCTACCGTCACCCCAAGCAATATAAACAGGCTCAGGATCATAATACTGGACATCATTCTGTCATTAATTACCTTCTGGGGAAGCAGCATGGAATAGATAAGACCGGATTTGCCGGAAGAATAGCTCAGCATCATATACTTTTCCCCCATAAAACGCACCTCTTGCTGCCAGCTACCGGTTTCGGGTGTTTTTACCCCCCCCCCTAAAAAATCATGCATTTCTTCCGCCGTCCATGGCTTCTCCGGATTTCCATTCCGCAGATAAAGCAGCCTCCCGGAAGCATCCGTAATAAATTGTATGCTGTTATCAGCGATGGCCGGCATTAATGTTTCCATTACTGACTCTTCCAGATAAATATGTATTCTGCCGTTCCCTGCCCCATCCGGCATCATAAGCGGCCTGGTATAATCAAGCATATTGATCGACTGCTCTTTTTTATAGAGATACTCTTCCATCGGCATCAAGCCGAATGAGCAATCATCATTTTTTATATGCTCGTACCACTCCTCATAGCTTCCGTACTTCTTCTCATGCAGATACAGGTTGTAAAAATCCTCGTAGGTATATGCAATTGTCTTATTAATCACCGTCTCGCTTCTGTCAAAAAAAATAAAATAGTCAAATACCGACTGATTTATCAGGTATAAATCTGGCAGTGATTTTCTCAGTTCATATACTTTATAGGTATTGGCATAACCGAATACTTCCTTTGTCCGTTTAAAGGAATTGACCTGCAGATTGGCCGCCAGGGAATCTCCCAGGTATTCAAATTCATTTAGTACGGTATCCACCAATACCGCCGCATGTTCCAGTTCACTTTCTCTTGCCTTACTATCGTCTTCACTTAAAAGGGAAAGCATCCGGATATAATATAGGCTGCAAATCAGCAACGGTATAAACAAAACCGTAAAATAAGTCAGAAAATAATGCTGAAGCACCGTACTTTGTCTGTTGTCCTTCCTGCGTTTATGTTTCTTGTTTCTGCTGTTTACCATATCCGTATCTCCTGTTTTTTTATTGACAGCCACATATATTTAGCTATACTATTCTCATTTTATTTCATCATCCCAAATGCTGGCTGAAATGTATATATTCTACTTTTAACATGGATTATTCAATTCTTAAGATATCTGGAAAGTTCCCGGTTTTCCGGGATTTTTCACTGTCTGTTGCAGCAAAAAACCGGACTTCCCATACTGCCGGAAGCGCCGGTTTTTTTTTCACAAAAATAAATTTTTATCTGATTTTGTCTGTTGTAAGATACAGCAGCATATAGCTCTAATCTGGTTATTCTTGTCTTTCCGAGTCGCTTTCATACGGGCAGGGCAAAGCGTTGGTCTGTCCGGTTAAATCCACTTCCTTACGGAACATTTCCCCTGACGTTTTCCTTCCTCAATACGTTCTCTCCAGACTCTCCCCCGCTGCCAAAGCTATGGATTCTTCCGTCCCATTCACCTCAAGCTGCACCTTAAACTCGTCCTTTGCCTCCAGCTTCAGCCAGGTTACCCTGCCCTCATGCCAGCGCATGGAAAGGCTGGCGCCGCCCTTCAGGCAGATCCCGCAGACACTTCCGCCGTTCAGCTTTTCCGGCAGCGCAGGCAGGAGAACCACACGCCCCTGCTGGCTTAACACCAGCATTTCCAGTATGGCTGCGGCAGCTCCCAGGTTACCGTCAATCTGGAATACAAAGCCGTCTCCCATGGGGTGATTATCCATCAGGTTCGGGAAGGTCCCTTTTGCCAGCAGCGCCTGCAAATTCTCGTACACCTTTTCCCCTTCCCCGAAATGCGCCCATAAACCGATAATCCAGGCCCGGGACCATCCGGTGTGCCCGCCGCCGTTTTCCAGCCTGCGATCCAGGGAACGTCTTGCCGCCCTCATCAGCTCCGGCGTTTCCTGCCAGGTCAGGGTGGTTCCCGGATAAACGCCGTAAAGATGGGAGATATGGCGATGTCCCGGTTCCGGTTCCTCATAATCCTCCATCCATTCCAGCAGCTGGCCGTAACGTCCGGTTTTTAACTTCGGGAAGCTGGAACATACCTCCTGGGCCTTCCTGATCCGCGCTTCTTCCTTGCCCAGCACGCCGCAGGCCCCGATATAGCACAGGAACAGCTCCTGGAGAATTTCCACATCCATGGTTGCGCCTTCGCAAAGATGCCCTTCCTTTCCGTCTTTTGTACGGTATGTATTTTCCGGGGAAATGGTAGGCGAGGTCACAAGCGTACCATCCGGCCCCTCCGTCAGGAAATCGTAAAAGAAGCTGACGCTCTGCTCCAGGATATCGAAATGCTTTTCCAGAAAATCTTTATCTTTGGTATACAGGTAATGCTCCCATACATGTGTAGCCAGCCAGGCTTCTCCCATTACCCAGAAGGTGGAGGTAATACATAAATCCTGAGGCGCGGTGTCCGCATAGATATCCGTATTGTGATGGGCTACGGATCCCCGGCAGCCATACATGCGGCGCGCGGTGTCCTTTCCGTTTTCCTTTATCCTTTCCAGAAGTTCAAACAGGGGAAGATGACATTCCGCCAGGTTTCCGCTTTCCGCAATCCAGTAATTCATTTCCGTATTGATATTTATGGTAAATTTGCTGTCCCAGGGGGGCGTCAGGCTTTCATTCCAGATCCCCTGCAGGTTTGCCGGCAGGCTTCCTTCCCGGCTGGAAGCGATCAGCAGATATCTTCCGTATTGGAAATAGAGCGAAACCAGGCCGATATCCTCTTTGCCTTCCTTTACTGCCTGCAGACGTTCATCCACAGGCAATGCCTCCAGCCCGGGATCTTCCTGCGCAAAGGCCAGCTCCAGACGTCCGAAAAGCTTCCGGTAATCACGGCAATGGGCGCTTCGGATTTCTTCATAGGTTTTTCCCCACACCCGATCCAGCCTGTCCCTGCATGCCCTGACAAAATCCTCATGCCGGAAGGAGGTTTCCACCGCAAGGTAGATTTCCGCATTCCGGGCATTTTCAACCGTCAGCGTCTGCCCGATGATTCCCACAGTTCCTCCCGATATGCGCACACGGGCTGCGACGCAGAAGGATATCCCACCTTCCCCGCAGCCGGAGGTAAACCAGATCGTATCTCCTTCCCTTCCCATTTCGTCCGTCCAGTTATGGCACCTGCCAAGACGGCAGTCAAAGGAAATGCCTTCCCTGCCCTCCGCGTCCAGTCGGACAGCAAGCACGCCATCCGGATAAGAGGAGAAAACCTCCCTGGTATACCGGGTTTCGTTTGCTGAAAATACGACCTTTGCAATCCCTTCTTCCAGATCCAGCTCTCTCCTGTAATCAGTCACTTCCCCCAGGCCCGGCATATCCAGGGTTAATTCCCCTGCGGGCTGATAGGCTCTCTGGGAATCCGGCACCCCGGAAAGGGCGCACATGGCCAGTCTTTCCGCTTCCTCTATCTGCCCGTCATGCAGCATTTCCCTGATTTTCTGCAGATTTTCCAACGCATCCGGATTGATTCTGTCCAGCGCTTTTCCGCTCCAAATGCTGTCCTCATTCAGCTTGATTAGCTCGTGAGCACATCCTCCGTACACCATACCTCCCAATCTGCCGTTTCCCACCGGCAGAGCCTCACACCATTGCCGTGCAGGACTTGAATACCATAGCTTCATCTTTTTTCCCCTTTCTTTTAACATTCCATCCGGTTCCAGAATAGCAAACTTTATGGAACATGTATCTGTTCGATTCTTAATGATCCCTGTTCTTTTTTTAAGAAATGTTGCCGCCCATAAGGAAAAGTGACGGAACCCCTGCTGAACACTTACTTTTATCCAACAATCTCCACCCTGAATTCACCTCTCCTGAACTCAGTCCTTCCTTCCGTCTTCCATTCCACTTTCCGTTCCTTATCACAATAGGTAATCTGTGTCACGCAGTATGCCCCCTTCTCGTAGCCGTAACCGTCCCCGGCGTCTTCATACAGGGTAAAGCTTCCGTCCGCTCCGGCATAGGCCTGAAGGAGAATCTCCTCCTGCATATCCGCCGTGCTGCTGCCGGGCTTGGCCAGGGGCAGGATGGAACCGGCCTTTACGAATACGGGAATGCTGTCCAGATCAGCGGCTGCCGTTATCGTCTGTCCGCCTTCGTATTTTTTCCCGTTGCGAAGATCATACCAGGAGGTACCTGCGGGCAGGTATACTTCCCGGCTTTTTTCCGTTTTATCAAGGACTGCGCCGCCCGCCTCATAATACATGGGCTGCGTTACCGGGCAGACCAGCAGGGACGGACCGAACATGTACTCGTCCGCAATGTTCAAAGCCCTCTCATCCTGCGGGAAATCAAAGGCCAGAAGGCGCATCATGGTTCCGTCCTCCCGCCATACCTGTCCGGCCAGCGAATAAATATACGGCAGCAGGCGGTAACGAAGATGGATTGACGCAAGGATTGCATCATAAAACGGCTCGCCCTTTTTCCCGAAATTCCAGGGCTCCCTTCTGCAGTCCGTACCGTGGCTGCGGAATATGGGCAGGAATGCGCCGTACTGGAACCATCTGACATACAGCTCCCGGTATCCGGGATCCGCGCAGCCTTCTTCATAATCTCCGTTCCAGAACCAGGGTTCCCCCTTTTTTACAAAAAAAGCACCGATATCAAGCGTCCAGTAAGGCAGGCCGCTGGCACAGAAATGCAGGCCCGCCGCAATCTACTTTTTCAGGGTATCCCAACTGGCATACGTATCGCCTGACCACAGAATCGTTCCGTATTTCTGGCTTCCGGCATAGCCGTTCCTGGTCAGGTTAACCACTCTTTTTTCCTCTGTGCAGGAGCGCTGCCCTTCATAGAGCGCGCGGGCGTGATACAGTCCGTAGGCGTTGCTTTTCTGGAGGGGCATGCAGTTGCCAGCAGCCTCCACGAATTCCCGGTACATTTCTCCCGGCTCCGGTTTGCACCGTCTTCCCCATTCCGGTGTGACCGGCTCGCTGGAGTCGCACCACCAGGCGTCCACTCCATGTCGGAACAGCCCCCGTTCCGCCTGCTCCCAGTACAACCGGCGGCCTTCCTCGGAAAAGGCATCGTAGATTTCACTGGCGGGCAGAAGAAGGCCTTTTTCCAAAAATTCCTGGTAGTTATCGCTCAGTTCACTCATATTCGGCCAGATGGAAATCATAAAATGCACCTTCTGTTCATGCAGCTTTTGTATCATGTCCGCCGGATCCGGGAAACGTTCCCCGTCAAAGGTTTTCTGTCCCCACAGGTTCCCCTTCCAGGACATCCAGTCAAGGACAAGGGCGTCCAGCGGGATTTCCTCCTGCCGGAACCGTTTTGCCGTTTCCACAAGCTCTACGGCGCTTTCATATCTTTCCTGGGACTGGATATAGCCGAAGGCCCAGCGGGGAAGCATGGCGGCCTTCCCGGTAAGCATTCGGAAGCCGCCTGTCACCTCATCCGCGCACTCTCCTGCCAGGAAGTAATAATCCAGATATTCATCCGCTTCCGTATACAGATAAGTACCGTACTGTGTATCGTTAAATATGGCAGGGCTCTGGGTGGACAAAAGGATGCCGTAGCCTTTATCTGAAAGCAGCATGGGAACGGCGATTTTCAAATTGGCCTGGTGCAGATACTGGGTGGTATGGCGCAGGTTCCATACGCCCTCCTCCGCCTGTCCCAGTCCGTAAAGATGTTCCTCCGGCGCAAAATCAAGGTGCAGCCTGGTATGATAGAGCTTTTTATCAAAAACGCGGTCAGCCTCCCGGATCCTGCGTTTGATGCCGTCCGGCGTCTGTATCTCTTCTATCTGTGTATTTTCATTCACCACCATGCGGTAGGAATCAAACGCCTCCACGCATTTGCTTTCCCTGTCCCGTTCGGCAAGCAGCAGGCTGCCGTCCGCCCTTTCATAAGAAATGGAACCGGTGCCGCGGGCAATCCTCATCCGCAGATATCCGGTGTCCACCCGGATTTCTTTTTCTTCTTCCTTCCAGCTCCAGAAGCTGCCGCCGTCCAGGGACAAATCGGCCAGCTGCGCCCCCTGTTCCGATGCAAAACCGCCGTTTTCCGTATAGGAAACCCGGATAATCCTGTCCGTCTGCGGCAGGATGCGGATAAGCCCTGATTCCTGTTCCAGATACAGCGCCTTCCCCTCCTGATATACTCTGTTTATTTTTCTTCCTTTTCTGTGCTGTACTTCCAGCATATGCATATCCTCCCCTAATCTTTTTTCTGCCTGCCGGGCATCCTTCCCGGCAGGATATCAAAGTAAGCATTAAAACTATAGGAATATTTTTTCATACACGCCCTGGCCCTGCTGCCTGAAATATCAAAAAACAGATGCCGTACGGTACTTCACAATTTCCGTAAACCATACCTTCATTATAAAGAATATGCACAGATTTCTTTATAGAGAAATACGACAGCTTTTCACCGCTGATGTCGCATTAACACATATTTGAAGCTGCCGGCAGCGCTTCTGTCTGAAAGGCTTTTGTTTTACAGCGCATGCTTACCAAAAAACAAAAAAATGCTCTTTGCAGCCGCTTCCAATTGCGACTGCAAAGAGCATCTTCCTGAGGTGTGTCTGAGAATTCATTCCCGCCGCCTGCAAACACTAACCCTTCCAGTGATTCTCAATTTCTTCTTTAATAATATCTACATACCGTTTTGCCTTGCCCACATCATGATTGATGGTATAAACATCCCTCTGTGTAATTTCCAGCTTACAGCCCTGCGCCGCCTTCAGCGTCTTGCGCATGGCGGCCCTGAGCGCGTCCTCATCCAGAACGGTGCCAAGCCCCAGAATGTTAGGCGAAGGCTTCCTGTGGAAAATTATTTTGCTGCCTGCCAGGCGTTCTCCCATATACTCTTCATTGCACCAGGGTGAAATGGAAACCTTTCTCAAATTATCCAGCTTGCTGATACAGGACTCCCAAATCGGATCCACCGGCTCACAGCAGCCGTAAGAAAGCAGCCCGTACTGTCCTGCAATTTTCTGATAGCAGGGGAAAATAAATTCTTCATACATGGCAGGCGACAGTCCAACCGTCTCCTGGGAATCCATAAATCCCCACACATCTTTCGTGGTAAAGGGACGTTTCCCATGTTCCTCCCAGCCAGGCAGTTCATGGTTATAGCACCAGCTTCCCTGCCCCAGCGCTTCTCCTGCAACAGTGGGGAGAATGAGCTTATTATCTTCCAGGAAACGATAATATTCCAGCGTATCGTCCGCAATCCTGTCCATCATTTCCTTAAACAGCTCCGGATAGTCGTAAATATTGTACATCATCTGTTCCATCTTCATAAAATGAACGACCATCTGTGTGGGAACACTGTAAAGGCATCCCATGTTCAGACGCACCGGAAGGATATCACCGAAGGCCTCCTCCAGCGCGGCGCGCCTCTTTTCCGTCCTTTCCAGGTTAACGCCGTAGGTGGATTTTTTCAGTTTGCCATAATCCTCTTCCAGATCCTCTATCACAGGCTCAAACTCATGGCCGACAGAGCCGTTCAGCCTGCGGACCTGAATCTGTATATCAAACAGCGTAAACCAGGTATCATAAGATATCGGAAAATAATCCGGCGTCACCCTGTCATCATCAAACAGCTCCTGATTCAGAAAATTGCTGTACAGCTCCGTTTCTATCTGCCTTGCGAACTCTCCTTCGCATCTAAGCCTCTCAGGAATGATTTCCTGCGCAAAGGTGCCAAGCTCCAGGTGGATCATGGGCCGCTTCCCCTGCAGGGAATTGTGCTCATACCATTCTCCGATGCGCTTTTTATTCTTCTCAGCCTGGGAAAGCTCCAGCTGTTTCTTCGCCAGCTCCCTCAGTACTTCCCGATCCTTCGGGCTAATATAAAATTCATCCATTTCCTTATCCCCTTTTTCTGGAATGATACTCTTTACAATCCCATTATAACCGGATAGAATAAAATTGCATCGGATGAAATTGCCCCAAAATATCAGAAAATTGCTCAACATAAACCAGGCCTGCCACTGACTGACGCCGGAAAGGGAACTTCCTATGGGAAAAGAAAATAAAAACAAATTAATGGAACAGTGCCTTACCTCCTGGAGCGCAGATTCCTGGTCGCTCTTTTCCAATCCCAGCCAGACCGCCCAGAGCATCTTTTTCTATATGCAGGAAACCGGTTGTTTTCATACCTTTTACCCTTACTATACCGAGCGGGAAAACCTGAACTCCTTTTTGATTCTGCATACCCTTTCCGGCCGCGGCATCCTGTGCTGTCAGGGGCAGGAATATGAACTGGGCCCGGGGTCAAGCTTTTTTATCAACTGCATGGATTACCATAAATATTTTACGCCCGAAGGCTCCCACTGGGACTTTTTATGGCTGCATTTTAACGGAAGCAATGCCCTTGGCTATTTTATGGAATTTACAAAAAACGGCTTCGGCATCCTGGAAAAACAGGATGGAGCGGCTCCCTCGCGGATAGAAAGCTGTATCCGGCAGATCATGGAGCTTTATTCAAAAAAAGATATCACTACCGAGGTACTTTCTGCCCAGCTGATCACTTCGATTCTGACAGAGTTCATCTTACGCCGCAACGCCGGTACAGGAAGCGCTTCCGCCGCAGGTGCCCATTCCCCCGACGATATCCTAATCCCGCCCGGCATCCGGGAGGCGGAACGCTATATCAACAGGCATTTTCAGGAGCCGCTGCTTCTGGATGACCTGGCCCGGCAGCTTCATGTGAGTAAATACCACTTTATCAGGGAGTTTTCCCGGTATGTGGGCAGTTCTCCCCATGAATACCAGATCGAACTGCGGCTCTCCTACGCCAAGGAGCTTTTGAAATACACGGATCTGCCGGTAAATGAAATTGCCGAACGCTGCGGGATCAACCAGGCATCCCATTTTATAAACCTTTTTAAATCAAGGGAGCATATTACCCCGCTGCAGTTTAGGAAAAGCTGGAAGCCATGAGGGAAGGGGACGCTTATGATTGGCGTGCAGTGAGAAGGGAATGTGATATGGATACTCTTGAAGTATTGACGCTGGTGCCGGTAATTTTCGCAGCACTCGCTTACATAGATAACCATCAGGACAAAAAAACAGCTATCCTCTACGCACATAGAGGATAGCTCGCCGTCCTTTCCGCCCTCCGATCCTGTGGCAGCCGGCCGTAATTTATTGTTCCGTGCAGCAGTCCTGTACTTTCACAAGCCGGAGCACATTTACCGAATAAGCCGGCGCCGTATAATAAAAATGGGACGATGCACCCGAGTGGCTCTGTAACACATCATGGACCTTTTCCGGTTCCTCAAAGCTGTTTTCCGCCTGCTTTTCACCTGTGAGCAGGGTAACCTGATAAGCATCCTCCACCTGGCAGTCCAGGGTAATTTCCACCGCATCCTCCTCCGGCGACATATTCACTATCTTGATAATCACTTCTGAGGGGGAGTCACAGACTACGGAAGATAAAGAGGGAAAACCGGGCACATTTACCTGATGAATACATTCCCCGTTCACATACAGCTTCATCTGCTTTCCATCCACCTCATACCTGAAATGATTAAACTCCCCGTAACGAAGCTCTGCAATACGTTCCTCGTCAAGGTTCCTGTCACTGGGAAACTTCTGTTCACGGAAGGTACTTACCCCATTTTCCAGCGTCCAGACAAAGGGCTTCACATTGGCGGCATTCCACTCTTTCGGGGGATGGGTTTCATCCGCCATATAGACTTCCTTCGGCATACGGCCGCTGTATACACCCAGACAGATTTCCCTTCCCTCCTCCGCATAGATATCGATGTCAAAAGTCCCGGAGGTAACCTGCTCTTCACCAAATACGGCAAAAACCCTGTCCTTATCCACCCGGTAAAGCTTTTCCGCTTCTGCCCGCTGTTCTTCATCCGGCGGCAGAATACAGCTGCTCCCCTCTTCTTCCTTCACTCTTCCCATCAGCTCATGGGTAACTCCCACGGGCGTCCCGTTCCAGGAAGCATTTCTGTAACGCAGTCCGGCCTGTCCCATCAGGGAGGCCATTCCCTTTACCGGCCGGTATAAAGTCCCTGTCTCCACATCCGCCTCCACCACATCTTCACCACGGCTGTTTCCAAACATTTTCCAGACATAATAGGTAGGGATCGCTATGCTTTCCCGTTGGTTGAAGCGGATAAGATTAGGAAACCAGGCATTGTAATCCACATTTTCAAGAAGAGGCGCATAGGAAGCCAGCTCCACCACATCCTGGTTGCGTTCCATGCCGATCAGGAAGGCAGCTTCTCCCAAAGCTCCGTACAACTGGCCTACCCAGCCCCGGACTACTGCCAGCTCTCCCAGAAAAATTTTCGGGTTCTTCCTGTCGTAATTATCATAATAATTTGTATTTTCCGCAAAGAATTCCGCAGTGCTGTAAAAATGCTCATCCACGATATCCGCCTGCAGGCCTTTTTCCTCCAGATGGGTATTGGCTATCAGCCGGATATGGGGATACCGTTTTCTTATGGCATCATAGAATTTCCGGTAGCGTACTTCATATACCTCCCCTGAATTTTCATTGCCGATCTCAATATAATTCAGTCTGAACGGCTCCGGATGCCCCATCTGCGCCCGCAGGCTTCCCCATTCAGAGGTTTTATCCCCTATGGCGTATTCGATTGCATAAAGCGTATCCTGAAGCATTGCCTCCAGCTCTTCCCCTTCAAAAAATTCAGGCATCCTTCCCTGGCAGGTCAGGCCGCAGTTGCACACATACAGCGGCTCCATGTCCAGATCCTCGCACAGCTGAAGATATTCATGGAAGCCCAGCCCATTATAGCTGCGGTAATGCCACATCAGCTGATGTCCGGGCCGTTCCCAGACAGGCCCCACTACATTCTTGAACTGCATGGCTGTTTCCGGGGAAAAACCTTCCACAATGCATCCGCCGGGAAAACGGAGGAAACGGGGCTTCAGATCTCTCAGCTTTTCCACCAGATCCCTGCGCAGTCCATGCCCCATGTAGGTATCCTCCGGCATCAGGGAACAGAAGCCGAAATTTACTTTTCCGCCTTCCGGGCAGCGGATTACCAGTCTCGCATTCCTGCCGTCACCATCCGCTGCAAAGCTGCCGTCATACCGCACATAGCCGTCACCCTCCAGAAGGAAATCCAGCTTTCCGAATTCATGTGCATCTTCCTCCACAGAAACACTTACTTTAACCGGGGTTTCCGTCCTGGCAAACATATAAAAATGATACCGCGCCCCCTCTTTCGGGGCAATTCCGCAAAAGCCCGTATTATACAGCTCACCGCCCTTTTCAAAAGCAACGGCGAGGGATACCTGTCTGTGGACATTCAGCGTATCGTCTCTGTCCAGGCACATCTGTGCGTGATTTGTGTACCAGGCCGGAACAGGAGTGTACGGAGTACCGTTTTTCCTGATCCATCGCGAAAGTCCCTCCCCATGATTAAATTCATCTCTCCAGCCGGCCCTGCTGACGAGCGCATAGCCATCCTGCTCCGTATGGCAGTCCTTAGGCTCAATGGAATCCTCAAAGCTCCTGTTCCTGAGAAGTTCCGGATATAACCCGCCGTCTCCCGCCCTGTTGATATCTTCGAAAAAAATACCATACAGATTGGGGGCTGTTGGAAATCTTTTATTTTCTGTACGAACTGTTATTCTGCTCATTTACCTGCCTCCCTTTGTGGCATGCCTCCCTTTATGGCATACCTCCTCTTGCGGCATGCCTTCCCTTTCCACCGGCAGCAAGCCAGGCGGATCCACCCACGAATCCGCCTGACGGCTGCCGCGGTGCTCAAAGCTCCCGCAGCCTGCTGCGTAAAAATTAAGCGCTTACTTTGTAAGCCTCTTATTTACCAATCACTCTTTTATAGCAATACCCTCTGTCGCTCTTATCCTCCACAGCCTTAACCTCAAAATACACCACGCCGTTTTCACGCGCGGTAATATTTACCTGCGCGCAGCCATCCTGAACCGCGGCTCTGTCCGCTTCCACAAAGGGCTTTGCAGCTTCCTTCAGCAGCTTCTTCTGCTCCTCTGAAAGGCTGGAGGGTTCGCCCATGGCATGCCACAGCTTCAGGGGATTGCAGGTGGCCTCATCCACAGTTTTGGTCAGGATAAAGCATTCCTTTCCTTCGATGGGCAGCTGGTAGGTACGGCATATATCCTCGCCGGTCCCTTCCAGGGTCATATTCCACACAATTCCCCTGTAGCTTCCGTCCTCCCGTTTCACGATAACCGCCTCATCTGAACGGTACACGCAGGTTCCCTGCAGATCCTTGAAGAATTTAAAGGTCCAGAACGTGGGCTTGGGAATCCCGCCGTTTGCCACCAGTCCGAAGCCGCCGTGGAAAGGTGTAAAAGGAACTCCCAGCTCCTCAAAAATATCTCCGAAGGTCCAGTAGGAATAGGATTCGTTCACATCTCCCAGACGTGACAGCTGTCTTGCAATATAGGCGGCGTTCCTGTTGGTATCATGCAGCGGGCAGTTGGGAATATAGGAAGTGTTGAACTCTGTAATATGTATTTCCATTCCCTTAAATTCCTCAAAGCTGTCAACAATATCCCTGGTCGTCTGCAGATTGGCAAAGCCTTCCTCCGGCTCCCTCAGCTTTGCATAGCCGTAATGGCCGTCCTTCTCCGGCAGCTCGGTGGTATAATGATGGCGGGTTACGAAATCCACCGGGATGCTTTCCTTCCGGCAGAATTCCATAAACATGCGTATCCACTTTTCATCCTCCACGCCGCAGATAGCGGGACCGCCCACGCGGAACCGGGAATCCACTTCCTTTATCGCCGCAAAGGTACGGGCGAACAGCTTAAAATACTCCTCCATGTCCGCATCCTTCCAGAATCCCGGCAGGTTCGGCTCATTCCAGACCTCGATGGGCCAGGTTACCACCTCTTCCTCCCCGTAACGCTCCATCAGATGGCGGAGGGTTGCCTGCACCAGTTCGCACCATGCGTCATAGCTTGCCGGCGGCGTCACATTCCCCTTCCAGTAAAACACGGTCTGCTCTCCTGAAGCCATCTTGTCCGGCATGAAGCCCAGCTCCAGAAAAGGCCTGATATTCAGCTTCAGGTAGCTGTCCATCACAAGATCCAGATAAGTAAAATTATATTCCGCATGCTTCTTCCCGTTTTCGTCCGTGTACTCCTGATAGATGGCCATATCGTCGGAAAACAGGCCATGGCCGCGGATATGGGAAAATCCGATCTCCTCCTGTACCAGGGCCAGCTGTTCCTGATATTCCTTCTGCAGCGCCAGCCCCATGCGGCCTGTGCCGATGCAGTAATCTACTTTGTTGTTAAAAGGGATTTGCGCATCCTTTTCAATCCTGAAACATTTTGTACTGTCCATTTTTTTGTCTCTCCTTATATTTGTTTTTTATACTTTTTATAACCCTGACCAGATAATATTGCTCACATTCCAGAGCCCCTCTGCATACCATTCCCCGGGCCGGAATGGTACAAACCATGCCGCAGCAAGCTGTTCCTGGGGATCGATTACCAGCGAGCAGGAACCGGAACCTTCATGCATATAGGTCCCTTTGGAATAATGGAATCCGGGACCTTCCCTCCGGTCAAAGCCTATCGCATATTTCCGATCCGGCTCATTGGCTCCCCAGCAATAATCAGGCACCTGGAAAAGAGAAGAGGCCGTCATTTTTTCCACCGTTTTTCTCCCCAGTATCCGAACCCCGTTCCAGGTCCCCATGCCAAGCATCATATTGGCAAATCGAATCAGATCACAGGGCGTTGAGAAAAGACCGCCGCCGGTTTGGGGAATCTGTTCCCAAACTGTAGGAATCTGACTGCTGCTGTCTGCCATTCTTTCTATCTCCTCCTTCTCTTCTTCCGCAAGAAGGTTTATCCTTTTTATTTTATCCGCCTTGGCCGGTAAGAAAAAGGTATCCTGCAGTCCCAGCGGTTTTAAGATATTCTCATCTATATAGTCTTCCGCCTTCATCCCGCTTACTTTTCCTATTACCGCCCCAAGGACCGCAAACCCAAAACTGCAGTATTGCCATTCCTTTCCCGGTTCTCTTCTCATTCCGCAGGACAGGGCCGGCGTAAGCCAGTCAAATTTTTCGCCCGCTTTCCAATTTTTTGCCGCTTCCTCAATATATGCCCATGGGGAGGGGGAATCCTCCTCCGGGAAGCATCCCCCGTCAGGCTGAAGCCCCGAGGTATGTGTCAATAAATGAAATAGCGTAATCTGGTCAAAAGGCGCTGCGGCAAACTGCGGCAGGATATCCCCGACCCTCATATCCAGCCTTAACAGGCCGTCTTCTGCCAGCTTCATCACCGCAGCCGCGGTAAAGGTCTTGCTAATGGATGCGATTCCATGAACCGTATCCGGCCTCATGTCTCCGGGGCCATCAAAATAATGAGCAGTTCCCATACTATTGCAGGCAATGATTTTCCCTCTGCGGGATATGCAGTATGCCGCCCCCTCTATCTCCTTCTTCTCTATCATGCGCAGGAAGTGGCCGTTCAGTACGGCAATGCGTCCCGAATCATAGCCAGCCTCCTCCGGAATACAGTCTGCAGTTCCTTTGATTATCATTTCCCCTCTCCCTTCTGCAGCCCTCAGCCCACAATCACTTCCGTCTCCACCTGCGAAAGCGCCGGATCCAAATCCCGTTTCGCAGACAGATCAAAGACCGGTTCCCCATGGATGTTAAAGTGCACTCTGTGGATTCCATCGCAGCGAAGATGATGCTCCAGCGCGTCCTCCGCATGATAGGCTATCATCAGATTCCCCTGTGCGTCCGTGAAAAAGGAATTGTGGCCGGGGCCGTAGATTCCTTCCACCGAATAATAGGAAAGAACAGGTGTACACCGTTTCTTCCATACGGAAATATCCAGCAAATCATCCTTTGCATCCGCAGTCAGCAGGCCCAGCGCATAGGTGTAGCCGTCCGCCGCACCGCCTGAATACGTCAGGTACACTTTTCCGTCCGCAATAAATGCATAAGGGCCTTCATTATTGATGGTATGGTTCACATTCTCCCAGCCATAAAGCGGTCTGGTAAGCAGCACCGGTTCGCTGGAAAGCTGCCATGGCTGCTTCTCATCCACTTCTGCAATATACAGCATGGAACCCGTGTCATATGGCGTGCCGATATTCCTGCGGTAAGACCATACCACATAGGAGCGCTCCCCTGCTTTCAGGTATGTCATATCCAGCGTGATGCCGTCCTCCGTCAGGAAGCTGCCGTCCTTTTTACGTATCCTCACCGGCTCTTCCCAGCTTTCCGGAGCGATCAGGCTTCCCCCCTTTTTCAGCTTCATCAGATGGCACTGCGGCCCCCACTTTTTGCCGCTTATGGCAAACAGGATATACAGCTCTCCGCCGATTACATGAAATTCCGGCGCCCAGAAGGTCTGGACAAACCCGCGTTCTTCATCCAGGCCCAGTATCAGATGCTGCTGCGTATCCTCCCGGAACAGTCCTGCCACATCCTCCGACTCCCTCACATAAAAGCCCACATCATTCAGGTTGTCGTTGGTGGCAATAAAATAATAACGGCCTTCCCATGGGAAAATAACAGGATCCCCGAAGCCGCAGGCCAGCGGGAACTGATACTGCTCGTTCTGCACGGTCCCGCGGATGCGGAAGGTTCCCTGATGCTGGAAATCCAATTCGTCCAGCTCCCATTTTACCTGTTTTTGTACGGAAGAGCCATCCGAATACAGCACGGATGCCCGTACATTTTCGACCTCCGAAGCCGTGCGGGCCCAAATACGTTTTGGCACCTGCACTTTTACAGAATACAGCCTGTTCCAGTAAAGCGCCGTTTCATCACACAGCTGTGCGCTTATCTCCACGGAATTTCCTCTTTCGGCTCCCTCCGGCGCCTGCCCCGGGAGCTCCTCCGTATAAACGCCCGGATGCGCCGGGGATATGCCGGTTAAGCTGCAGATATCCTTCACTTCATTTTGATAGCTGTTTCCCAGATCATCCTGCCACAGGATGCAGTACTCTGCCGTATTTTTATCATACCTGCACTGCGCCCGCTCCACATATGCATCCCCATGAAGGGGCAGGAAACCGATTTTCTTAAATTCCTTAAAGTCAGCGGTTGTCCAGAGCAAAACGCTCCCTTTGCTGTCTTCATCCGCGCTGCCATCCTCATTGACCCTGACGGCAACAATGCCAAAGCCGCCCTCCGGCATTGCAAAAATCCGGGGATTCTTTACCCCCTTTGCATGAATGATATCCGCATCATCCACCGCCGCTTCCGCAAACAGGATTCCATAATTATTGTTCAGTGCTTCATAATTTTTCCCGTCCCTGCTGCAGGCCAGATGGATGCTGCGGGAAAGCCCTGCGGGATATTGTGCAGCGTCCGTTTCCCTGGTATATACCATGATCCGGGCTTTCTTTTTCGTATAATTTTCTGCCATGCTGTCTTTCCTTTCCGCGTAAAATTATCCTTTTTCTATTGCGATGCGTTTTAAATCCTTCCAATCCATTCCAAATGGCTGTGTCCGCGCAGGAATACGGGAATCCGACTGATATCCGCAGGCACGGTCACGCTTGTGCCTCCCTCATACTCCGTTCCGTCGTAAATCAAGGTCCACATGGCGCCTTCTGGCAGATAAACCTGGCGTTCCCAGGTATTCTCATAAACAATCGGCGCAACAAGCACATCCGGGCCGAACATATACTGATCCTTCAGCTCCCAGCATACCTTATCCTCCGGGAATTCATAAAACATGGTCCGGATCACAGGGCTTCCTTCCTCATGCGCTTCTTTCATAAGTTCACGGGTGTACGGCCGCATCTCTTCCCTGAAACGGATATACTTTTCCAGAATCGGCGTGTTTTCGTCACCGAAGCTCCAGATCTCATTATCCGCCCCTGTGGGCATGGTGGGCGAGCCGTCGCTGTGGGTTAACGGCGTCTGGGGCACTCTGTCTCCGTGAAGCCGCATTACCGGGCAAAAAGTCCCCCACTGGAACCAGCGTACCAGCAGCTGCCGGAATGCAGGATCATCCGGGTTTCCACCGGAGAAGCCGCCGATATCGGTAGTCCACCAGGGAATTCCCGCGATACCCATATTCAGTCCGGCGCAAAGCTGTTTCCGGAAAGTCTCCCAGTCACTGTGAATGTCCCCCGACCAGACAAGAGCACCGTATCTCTGGCTGCCTGCCCATGCGCAGCGGATAAGGTTCACGGCAGTTTCCATACCGGCCTTCCTCTGTCCCTCGTAAAAGGTTCTGGCATAAAGCTGGGGATAAATATTTCCGATTTTGGTTGCCGGCCCCATAAAATAACGGTAGTTATCATAATCGTAAACAGAAAATTCCGGCTCCGCCTCATCCAGCCAGAACACCTTGATTCCGTAATCATAGTAATTTTTCTTGCAAAGCTTCCATACATAATCCCGCGCCCTGGGATTGGTAGCGTCAAAAAAGGTATTTTCCCCTTCAAAACGCATGGCAATCTCCACGCCGCGCTCATTTTTAATCAGCAGGCCGTTTTTGCGCATTTCTTCATAGTTTTCGCTTGTCAGGTTAATCTGCGGCCAGATGGATACCATCAGCTCCATCCCGTATTCCCGAAGCTCGTCAACCATTGCTTTGGGATCCGGGAAATCCGCTTCATCGAACCTGAAATCCCCGCATTTGGGCCAATGGTAAAAATCCACCACAATCACGTCCACCGGAACCCCTCTTTTATGGTATTCCCTGGCGACCTTTAACAGCTGCTCCTGATTCCAGTAGCGAAGCTTGCACTGCCAGAAGCCCAGCCCATATTCCGGCATCATCGGTACGGTCCCTGTGGCCTTCGCATAAGCTTTTTCTATTTCCTCCGGCGTATCCCCCGCTGTAATCCAATAATCCATCTGCTCCGTGCTTTCCGCATACCATTCGGTCAGATTCTTACCAAATACGACTTTTCCTACCGCCGGGTTATGCCAGAGGAAGCCGTATCCTGCATCAGAAAGGACAAACGGTACGCTGGCCTGGGAATTGCGATGCGCAAGCTCAAGCACACAGTTTTTGATATCCAGAAGCTCCTGCTGGTACTGGCCCATCCCGAACAGTTTTTCCTCTTCTCTTGCCTGGAAGGTTACCGTTAGCTCATAATCCCCTCCCAGCCTCGGCCGGAAATGCCTGGAATGATTATTTAAAGCGCCGCCATGGCCTGCTTCCTTTAAGAGCAATTCCCCCTTCTGGTTATAAAAACTGATTTGACAGCGTTTTTTCCATTGGCACACCTCCAGGCATGCCGTAATCCTGCCGTTGGTTATGCTGCCTGTAAAGCCGTCCTTTATCTGAATGACGGCTTCCGTTTCCTCTGCGGGAAGCAGCGCATAGTCCGTATCCTGGATTTCCCTCATCATTGCCGCCCTGACCCTGAGGGAATCTTTCCCCCAGGGTTCAATACGCAGCACTTCCCCGTCATTTTCAAACAGAATCGCATTATTTTCCATTCTGATGTAATCCATCTGTTTTCCTCCTGCCGCATCCGTGCAGCTTATCTTTTCCTATTTTGTCAGGAAAGCCATGATTTCCCCTTCCGGCTTCTTTTCCGCCGCCGGCTTTTCGAAGAAGGTCATCATCTCGCAATCCTCCCGGGAAAACGCCTCCCAGCGCTCCATCTGTGTGCCGTCCGCGTCCGCGCCGTTGGGATCTCCCTTTTTAATGAACTCCGCCCAGTAGTTACACATCTGCCGGGCCAGATCATAATGCTTTCCGGTGAAGGGCCGCCAGCATTTTGCCAGGGTTTCAAAGAAGAACCACAGGTCGGAGGAATGGAAGGCCCCCGGCTGATCCCAACCGGGGATCTCGGGGCCAAACTCATACACATAGCATGGCTGCACGGCTCCTGCCGCCCTGCGGACCTCGCACATTCTGCGGATTCCCATCTCCACGGAATTGACCAGGCAGTTTTCCTTTGCCGCCTTCAGGCCGTCCTCCGCCTTAATAAGGGAAAGAAACTCTTCCGCCCTGTCCCCAAACTTTTCCTGCGCTTCTTTTTTCAGCGCTTCCATCGTTTCCGCCTGGGGCATGGTCAGAAATTCGTTGTTGGTAAAGCCTGTCATCATCGGCACATCCAGGAATTTCCCTGCCGCCATGTTGTTCCAGTAGGTATCGGTCTGATATACGCCGTCGGGAATGGTGCCCCAGAACGCGCCGAAGGCATCGTTTTTATCCCGGATATACTCCGCAGGAAGCGCCCTTGCTTCCTCAATGGTCTTTACACCCAGGAAATCCAGGAAGCGTCTTCCCTGATCCAGAGCCTCTTCTCTGGAAAGCTTCATGCGATCCACGAAAGGATCATGAAAAATACCGCTCTCCACGATGGCCTTCTGTATGTAGCCTTCATTTTTCAGGCAGTTCAGCTGGGTCAGGACGCTTCCGCCGCCCGCCGACTGTCCGCCGATGGTAATATTCTCCGGATCCCCGCCGAACGCCGCAATATTCCGCTTCGTCCAGAACAGGCCGTACTGCTGATCCAGATTTCCGAAATTGGCGGGCGCCTGGGGCGATTCCTCCCACAGCTGCGGGTGCGCCAGGAAGCCGAACACATTCAGCCGGTAATTTACCGTCACCACCACAATGCCGCGGCGTGCCAGACGCTCTCCGTCAAACTCCATCTCCGCAGGGTTTCCCCACTGCAGCCCGCCGCCAAAATACCATACATACACGGGCAGTTTATCCGTTTCGCTCACAGCGGGTGTCCACACATTCAGGTACAGGCAGTCTTCATTCATGGGAATGGTGGGATCCACATTCCATTCCCTTGTATAAATATTTTCTTCATTCAGCCCCGGGATGCTCTGCATGGAAATGGGCGCAAATTCCAGGCAGTCCCTGACTCCTTCCCAGTCTCTGGCAGGCTGCGGCGCCCTCCACCGCAGATCTCCCACCGGCGGGGCGGCAAAGGGAATTCCCTTAAAGGAAATCACCCGGGGATCCGCCGCAGGGATGCCGCGCACATATCCGTTTTCCGTTTTTACTGTTTTAAGCATTAATTCACCCCTCCATTTCCACTCTGAACATAAGCACGCTGCAGGCCGGGATGGTAAAGGTAAGCCCTCTGTCCGTCAGGCGGAAATCAGTAAAGTCTTCCTCGGTTACCCGCTCCGGCTCCTCAAAGCTATTATAAGCCTGCATCTTCCCATGTACAATACGGGCGCTTACATGCGCAGGTTTCTTTTTGGTCAGCACCAGTTCTATTTCCTTTTCCGCCTCCGTGCACAGGTTGTTTAAGGTGACGGTCAGCACGCCGTTTTCATCCACAGAAACGGATTCCTGTACCTCCGGCACCATTTCCGTCTCCTTCACGCCGGTTTTGCCCGCTCCCTCCAGCCAGCTTTCCACAAGATCCGCATCCTGATGATACTTATACATATGGAATACATGGTAGGTGGGGGTGAGCAGCATTTTCTTCCCTTCCGTCAGGATTACGGACTGAAGCACGTTTACAATCTGTGCGATGCAGGCCATTTTAATCCGGTCGCAGTGCTTATTGAAAATATTCAGGGAAACGCCTGCGGTGAGCGCATCCCGCATGGTGTTCTGCTGATACAGAAAGCCCGGATTTGTGCCCGGCTCCACATCATGCCAGCAGCCCCATTCATCCACCATCATGCCGATCTTTTTCTCCGGATCATAGTGATCCATGATAGCGCTGTGGCGCATGAGCACTTCTTCAATTCCGTAAGCCCTGGACAGGGTATTGAACCAGGCTTCTTCGCCAAACTCTGTGGCGCTTCCCTTATGCAGTCCCTTTTCCACGCCCGCATAATAGTGTACGGACAGGCCGTCCATAAAACCGTGGGCATCCGCAGGGGCAGGGCTTCTGAAGCACTCCCGCAGCACCGTGTCCGTCCATTCATAATCGTCCGCGTTGGCCCCGCCGCAGATTTTGAAAATGGGGGCCGTCCGGTCATAGCAGCGGATGTAGGTCTGGTATCTGCGGTACAGCTGGGCATAATAGTCCGGCGTCATGTTTCCGCCGCAGCCCCAGTTTTCATTGCCCACGCCGAAATAATCCACCCTCCAGGGCTTTTCCCTGCCATTTTCCCGGCGCCAGTCCGCCATGGGGGACACGCCGTCCAGGGTCATGTATTCCACCCATTCGCTCATCTCCTGTACAGAGCCGCTTCCCACGTTTCCGTTCACATAGGTTTTGCAGCCCAGCTGTTCGCACAGTTCAAAAAATTCATGGGTGCCGAAGCTGTTATCCTCGGTGACGCCGCCCCAGTTGGTGTTCACCATTTTCTTCCGTTTTTCCTTCGGGCCCACGCCGTCCTTCCAGTGGTATTCATCCGCAAAGCAGCCGCCCGGCCAGCGCAGTACCGGAACCTTCATTTCCTTTAACGCTTCCACCACGTCAGTGCGCATGCCGTTCACATTGGGGATTTCGGAATTTTCTCCCACATAAAGCCCTTCATAGATGCATCTACCCAGATGCTCGCTGAAATGTCCATAGATTTCCGGGTTGATGTGTCCCAGTTTTTTATTCTCGTTAATATATAATGTAATCACTTTCCTGCCTCTCCTTTTTCCTTCTGTCATTTTTCTTGTTCCGCCGGGCGCTCCTTTACGGCCGCTCCAAAGCGCCGTCCGCAAAAGGCGCTGCCCGGTACGGATATGTCCCTTGCCGGACCATCACAGCCCTTTTACCGAAAAGTCCCTGAAATCTCCATGCCCTCCCGTACTTTTCAGGGCATAACAGAAAATTCCGATACGGTATCCTACAAACATATCCAGTGTAAAAACCATATCCAGCGGACTTCCCACCGTCTCCCAGTCACCCGGCGCCTGACGGAAGGCAAAATATGCCTTATCCGCGCGTTCTCTGTAATCAAATACTATCTGCAGCTCAACAACCGCCTCTTCTATCGGTTTCCTGAATTCCAGAATGCCGCCGTCCGCAGCTTTCTGCAGATACAGCAGGTTTTTCTTCCCGTTTTCCACGGCAATGCCTATCTGCCCGTACCGCCCCTGCAGCGCGCACAGTCCGGCATAATCCCCTTCCTTCAGGCCGGAGGAATCCAGTGTCACCTGGCAGACGCAGCCCGGTTCCAGGGTCCGCTGGGTCAGGGTATTCCTTGCGTCAGTCAGTCCGGCGGCCACATGGCCTGTTGTCAGCCGCAGCCATCCGGGCCGGGCCGTAAACGACCAGCAGGACGGGATGGGATTATGGTTCCACTGCCAGGGAAGCGCCAGCCTGTTTTCCTCATGGCAAAAGCTGTCGCTGATAACAAGCGGCCGGGCCGGATAAGGGGCAAAAGGCACCGGGAAATGCGCCGGAATGATCCTGCCCGCGCCCTTTCCTTCCTCCTGTGCTTCCATTCCCAGGATCGGCCAGTCATCCTCCCAGCGCGCAGGCATCAGAAACGGTATCCGTCCGGAAGCGCCCCTGTCCTGGAACAGCATGGCATACCAGTCTCCCGCCTCGCTGTCAATCAAAGTGCCCTGCGCCACGCCATGTCCGGGGAAACCGCAGTCATCATCCATCAGCACCCGGAATTCAAAAGGTCCCTCCAGGCTGCGGGAACGGTAGCATACCTCCCTGCGACCGCCGTTTTCCGGCCAGTCAATCAACAGCAGATAGAGAAAACCATTCCTTACAAGCGCCCGGCAGCCCTCGCAGCGCAGCCGCATGCCTTCCTTCTTTGTTTCAATAAGCACCCTGCGCATTCCGCCTTCCCTGACGCCGCTCAGATCCGGCTCCAGCTCCACGATGCAGATTTTTCCGTTCCCATACACCAGATAGGGGAGCCCCTCCCAGAACAGGAAGGACATATCGTGGAACACCTCCCCGATTTCCGCCCTGTCCCAGCCGCTCTTTTCTATATCATCCGTAGAAAAAATATAGGTTTTCCCGCAATCATGGCTGACAAAACAGGCGTAAAAGCGTCCATTGTGCCTGGTAAGGCTGGTGGCCCACTGCCCTTTTCCGTAGGCGTTCCTGCCGTTTTCCAAACGGTAAATCCCGTTATCTTCCAGCGTTTCAAACACATAGGAAACGATTTCCCAGTGACATAGATCCTTCGAACGAAGGATCGGCGCTCCGGGAGTGTAAAACATGGTAGTGGATACCATATAGTAGGTATCCCCCACCCGGAGCAGATCAGGGTCCGGCATATCCGCTCCGATAATCGGATTTCTGACTTCCATAATGACTCCTTACTTCCTGTATTTTCTCGGGTCAAGCTCATATACTTTCCCTTCTTCCAGCTTTGCAAAAGGCCCGGGCACCCGGCAATCCCCATAATATGGACCGTAAAAATCATCCGCGGTTTCCATGGAAGCAGCCACCGGAAGCACCTCCTCCGGCTTTGTCACGTATTTCTGTCTTCCGGTTCCGTGATGTCTCATCTCCGGCAGGCTGTCCGCCCCGGCAAATTCCAGAGTCAGCTTTTCGGTATCCACATTGACGTTAAACCAGCCCTCCTGCCCTTCCCTGTCAAAGCCGTAAAATTCCCTCCAGGCATCCAAATCCAGACAGTTTTCCGGCGCGGGATACAGAATCCGCAGATAACCGCCCGGCATTTTCACATACAGATTGCCCTGGGAATCGTTGTCCCTGGTCGGGAATTTGATTGCCGCCTCCCCGCAGTCATAGAACAGGTTGTTCATAATCCTGGCCTCCCTGGAGGTTCCGCCCCTGCCGTTTCCGGCAATGCGGAAGGCCACCGGCTTGACAAAATATCCCGCGCTGCGGCATCTTCCGATCAGATTGTTCACCACATGCAGACGGTCCGTTCCTTCCCCGTAAACCGCATATCCGTTGACAACTCCCTTTTCCTCCATCTTGTACCAGCCCGTGGAGCCCGGCTCTGCCGGCACATCCTCCGGACGGAACCTGCCTTCCACATTCCAGAAAATATTGTTGTCTATCAGGTTGATCCCGTCCCTGGAGCATTCTATGAAAATCGCTTCCCGCTGTTCCAGTCCATCCAGGAACAGGTTCCGGGTGATTCTGTTATTTTCATTTCCCACATCCATCCACAGATGGTCGGCACGGAAGGTCTTGGTAAAAATATTGCGTCGGATCAGGCTGTTGACGCTGTTATGTACTTTGATGCCCCCTGCTTCCCAGGAAAGCTCCATTTTCTGCCAGCCGGTTCCTTCTATATGATTGTCCTCAATCAGCAGATCCGTGGCAAACATGCCCGCAATGCCGCAGACTCCCACATCCTTTATTTCACAGCCTCTGATCACCGTATGTCCGATCACCTGATCCGGATCATAGGTGTGGTGCCAGCATTCATTTCCGATATCAATCCCCACGCCGTTGGACCAGTCAATTTTACAGTCCTCAATAATCCAGTGGTGTCCCCGGTAACAGGATATGGCTCCCCGCTGGGGAACCGGGGCGCCGGTGGCCGCATGGGCGCAGGTCAGCCCCTTCACCCGGATATAAGAAAGGAAAGGCACCTCGGGAGCAAAGCACTGCTCCCTACAGGTAAGCTCTATCAGATGCTCCGCCGGATCCCCGTCATCCTCCAGACGGAAATGCACGGTCTGTCCGTTGGCCTCCACCCAATAGGAACCGGGCGTCTCTCCCAGCTGATAATACAGCGCCACCTGCTTTAACGGCTTCCCATCGCAGAATACCATGCCTCTGCGGTTTAAATAGGTGGTCATGTCCGTTTTTTCATATTCGATAAAAAGGCGGTCATGCAGGATGTTAACTGCACAGAAGGGGTTATAGCCCTTAAACTCTTCCGGATTCAGCCTGGTTTCCCAGATCCGCATTCCCTCCGGCAGGTTTTTTCCCAGGCCGGGGATGCGCAGGTTCCAGCCTTCGCTTACGCTGAAAGTATCCGCAATTACAGAAGCTTTGATAATTGCCTCGCCGTCCCCGAAAGCTTCAAAGCTCACCATTTCCTCCGGGCCGTTCCCGCCTCTGACAGGCCGGACGCATTCCCGGTAGACGCCGCCGTGTATCCAGACCCTCGTTCCCGGCCCGGCCAGATTGGCCGCCGCCTGAATAGTGTCAAAGGGATGCTCCGGGCTGCCGTCATTTTCATCACCGGCCTGAGGGTGTGACGGGTTCACATGATATTCCCTGGTAAAAACCGGCGTTTTTTCCCAGAAAGCAAACCGTTCCCCGCCCGGCAGGCGGTCCTGTCCGTCCTCCTCCACTCTTCCGGGCACGCTCAGCACCGCCTGATAAGCGCTTTTGGGGCGAAAGCCGTCAGCGAACAGAAGGGGATAGCTTCTTACCTTGCGAAAGCCGGTAAGCCAGCTGTCTTCATCCTGCATTCCCCAGAAGGTGACTCCGGTGATGTCCGCAAGGCCTTCCTTTTTTGCCCGGGTGAGTATGGTGAACACCTCCCTGTAGCGTGCAGCCAGCGCTTCCATGGATGGACGGGACGGATCCGGATTATGGATGTCCAGCTCCGTAACCTGCACCTGGAGCCCCAACGCGCCGAATACGGAAACCGCCTTCTCATATTCCTCTAAAGACGGCGTCTGCATGGTCATATGCGACTGCATGCCGATGCCGTCCACAAGCCCTTCCGCCATCAGCGGCTTTAAAATCTGCTCACAGATAACGTCCCTCTTCCAGGGCACAAAAGTATCATAGTCATTATAAAATAAATCCACTCCCGGAGCGCAATATTTCCTGGCAAACCGGAAAGCCTGCAAAATGAAATCCTCTCCCACGGTTTCCGTCCACCAGGATCTGCGCAGCGCCCCGTCTTCCACAGCTTCATTCACCACATCCCAGGCATAGATGATTTCCGGATACTCCTCCTGGACAAAGCAAAGCACGCTGCGGATGTACCCTTCCAGCCTGGCCAGCATGGTTTCCCTGTCCACAAGGGGCGCATCCTCCCTGTCGCTGTAGCTTTCTGTAAAAAACCAACGGGGCGTCTGGTTATGCCATACCAGCGTATGTCCCCGCATTTTCATGCCGTTTTCCCTGGCAAAATCCAATGCCACGCGTATTCCCTGAAAGCTGACTGCGGGACAGCGGTCATGCGCCGCGGGGTTTCTCCTGTTTTCTTCTTCATCTAACAGATGCTGTGGCTTCATTTCGTTTTCGCATGTAAAGGAATCGTACTGGCAAAGAAGCGCTTCCTGCGCCCTTGCGTCGGAAAAAGCCTTTGCGGGCACTGCCGCGCCTATTTTGAAATAGGGATGGTACACTGTTTTCAGGCTCATTTTTTCTCCCTCCTGTATATCGCGGATCTGCCTGCGATACTTCCATGAATCAATTCTCCTGTCCGCGGGCCAAAACACAGATTTAAACCTGTAACAGGAACTGTTACGGAAAAAAAGGGGCCGGCAACCGCCAGCCCCCACTTTTTTCATCATTTTAATGATGCTTATGCCTTATTTTATGCTTCAAAGTCCATTCTGCTTATTCTGCTGCTTTTCTTGCATCAATGACAGCCTGATATTTCTCAGTGTCAAAGGCAACCAGGTCGTTCCAGCCGAAGCCTTCCAGCTGTGTGCACATATCGTCCCACATCTGATCGAACTGTGCTTCGTCCGCTGCAAATACCATACGCCAGGAAGCGTCACATACTACGCTCTTGCACTGGCTTCTTACCAGGGCGATATCCGTGCTGTCGCTTCCAAGAGGAATATTTACGTTGGCGACCATACCAAGCTGGCCTTTATTTCTCATATATTCCACTTCGTTTTTAGCCCCGAATTTCTCGGACCACTCATTGATGGTTGCAGTCTGGTTCATTTCAATGGTAGAGGACCACAGATTTGCTTCAAAATATTCTCCGGTAACAGGGTTCATTTCTGCGCTTCCTACAATCCACTGATTGATCTGGTTGTTGCCGTCGCTCCAGCTGCCGCCGCCCAATTCTTCGGGAACCTGGAGATCTCCGGTAAAACGATCCTGTCCTTCTTTCGTCAGTGTATAGGTGCCGTCGTCATTTACCGTATAAATGAAGCCTTCCAGGCTGTTGTGCTGATAGGTCAGTCCTTCAGGGGATGCCAGCCAGTCAAGCAGTTCCATAATTCTTAACTTCTTCTCTTCATCAACCTGGGAACCAACACCCCATACACGGCCATCGCCGTAATAGGAATCGGCTGTCTGGAAGAAATTCAGTTCTTCTACCGGTACGTACATATAGTTTTCACGGTTCTGTCCATGCTCAGGTGTATTCCAGAAGCCATTCTGCCAGTTATACCAGAACAGGTAAACTCTCTTCTGCTTCATCTTGCTGTCGCAGGCGGTGGTCCAGTCCTGTGTGGCAGCGTCAGGATCTACCAGGCCCATCTGGTTTGCTTTAAAGAAGAACTTGAGGGCTTTATAGTAGCCGCCGTTTTTGTCTGTCAGAGGCATGATTGTATTGTCATTTCCAAGCAGTACGGATTCCTTTACCTGCTGTCCGAACCAGTTGGTCAGAAGGTTTGCATTTTCAATACTCGTGCCGTCCCAGTCCTTCCACATGGTAATGGCAAACGCCTTGTCCCCGGCCGCATTGGTGGGATACTTATCCTGCATATCCTTCAGCATGTTCAGCAGGTCGTCCGTAGTCTTCAGTTCCGGGCAGCCAAGGCCTTCGTACAGATCCCACGGAACCCTGGGGGCACTTGCCACTTCTGTCCCTACAAACGCGGTGGGGCCGTTGCTGTTCATATTACAGGGAATTGCATATACGCTTCCCGCTTCCACACCGCTCATGGTGCCGTTGAACAGATCAATCTGCTCTTTGTACTTTGTCAGATTTTCATAACTGCCGATGATATCGCCGATATCCATGATCAGGCCGGCTTCCACACAGTCCTGCATTTCGGAGTTGTCGATGATAACGATATCTCCCAGATTACCTGATGCGCTGCGCGTCTGATAAAGGGAGTTGGCGTCTCCGGATACCTGAGGTGCGATGATGTTCAGCTGGATATTGAATTTGTCCTTAAGCACCTTGCCGAACCAGCCTGCCTGGATTCCCTGATAGTTGGCCGCCTTATCGTAGATTTCAATGGTCATCTCCGTATCATGGGATACTACAGGAGCTGCTCCCTGGGAAGCTGCGGCTTCCGTACCGGCTTCTGTCCCGCTTTCCGTGCCTGCTGCTGCCGGCTCCGTGCCGCTGCTTGCCGGCGCCTGTGTTGTTTCCCCCTGTCCGCAGCCTGCAAGAACGACAGATGCTGTCATAACAGCTGCAAGCGCCAGGGATGCTAAACGTTTCCTTCTCATATAAAAACCCTCCTTTTGAGTCTATGTATAACGGAAGACATGCCTTCCGTAAAAGGTCTGCCCTGCGTAAAAGGTCCGCCTTCCGTTATTTACTTTTTCTGTAACTGTCCATTTTTTCACAGTTACCTTTTTAAACCGCCCGTTTCTTTCCTTACAGAATTCCTTTACGGCAGCGGTGATCAGCCCTTTACGGCTCCAATCATGATACCCTTTACGAAATATCTCTGGAAAATCGGATATACCAGGATAATCGGTATTACTACAATAATCGTTACTGTCATACGCACGCTGGTGGGTGTCTGGCTGGTAGCCACCGCCGCCGCCATGGACGCGCTGTTATTGGTATTGGCAAGGCCGGCCAGCGAGCTTGCCTGGTTCAGATATTGATACAGGATGAACTGCAGCGGATAGAGCTTGGTATCCGTTACCAGAAGCAGGGTATCCTGGAAGGAGTTCCACTGGTTGACCGCGGAAAAAATAGCTACGGTAGCCATAATGGGCTTGATAACCGGCAGCATGACACGGAAGAAAATTTTCATAATTCCCGCGCCGTCAATCTGGGCCGCTTCCTGCAGCTCCTTGGGCACCGACTCCACAAAGGTCTTGGTCAGGATAATATAAAACGGTGAAACAACAGCCGGAAATATATAACCCCAGAAATTATTGGTCAGGTGCAGGTTTCTCATAGTCAGGTACCAGGGAATGATTCCTGCGTTAAAATACATGGTAGCCACCACCAGCCTGTACCACAGCTTCCTGTGCCACATATTGTCCTGGGTGAACATAAATCCCAGAAACGCGGAAGCCCCTACCGTGCCTACCGTACCGATAATCGTCCTCAGCACGGATATCTTGGCAGCCTGGAAAAGGCCGTCAATCCGGAGCGCACTGATATAATTCTGGAAATGGATTCCTTTGGGCCAGAAGAGAATCACGCCCCGCGCGCTTAAATCATTGGCGCTTATGGTGTTGATGAAAATATAGTAAAAGGGATAAATACAAACCAGGGCGCAAAGGGCGAATATGATGTAACAGACAACGCCCAGCATGTTATCGCCGAAGCTGTGATGCATTTTCGTTTTGCGAACCGTTTCTTTGCTCATCTTTTCTCCTCCTCTCCCTTACAGAAAGCTTTCGCCGCGGATCAGCTTGGACATTCCGTTTGCAAAGAACAAAAGGATGACGCTGACTACGCTCTTAAGCATACTGATTGCAACGGATACGGAATAGCTGCCGCTTCCCATTGCCGTATTGTACACATACAGGTCAAGCACCTGGATAGTTTCTTTGTTGAAAGCATTCTGGAACACGTAGTACTGCTCCATACCATTGGAAAGGAAGTTGGCAATGTTGAGCATCAGCAATACGAAATAGGTGGGAAGGAGGCTGGGAATGGTGATGTACCAAATCATCTGCATTCTTGATGCGCCGTCTACCTTGGCTGCC
The DNA here is from genome assembly GCF_003435485.1 of Eisenbergiella massiliensis. Lineage (NCBI taxonomy): Bacteria > Bacillati > Bacillota > Clostridia > Lachnospirales > Lachnospiraceae > Eisenbergiella > Eisenbergiella massiliensis. The sequence goes on along the minus strand of NZ_QVLV01000004.1, from coordinate 281,524 downwards.
TGGTACATTTCATCATCAATTCCTGAAATCGCCGCTATGTACATGATGGCCGACCAGCCCAGGTTCTTCCAGGTGAGCCACAGCCACATCGTCAGCCATACATGCTCCGAGGACTGGAGGAAAAGGACTGGCTCCGTGGTAATCCCCAGTGTCTGCAGCAGGGTGTTTGCCATGCCCGTGCTGTTGAAAAGGCTGTACGCTACGGAATAAACGAGAACCCAGCTGATGAAGTTGGGAAGCGTGGTAACCGTCTGCACAAACTTCCGGAAGGGCACGCACCGCAGCTCGTTCATAAATACTGCAAACAGCATGGGCAGCCAGGAGGTTGCCAGCGTAATGCCGCTCATGGCGAAGGTATTTTTAAGGACCTGCAGGAGCTGCTGGATTTTAATCGGGTTTTCCACCAGGGATTTAAACCATTTCAGGCCTACAAAATCATGGATGGAAAAGGGCTTGGGCGGCTTATAGTCAAAAAAGGCGTATACCCAGCCGTATAACGGATAATATGAAAAAACCAGTACCAGTGCAATAAAAGGCAGAACGTAAAGGAACATTTTAAAAGAGTTCCATTTTTTCTTGTTTTGGAAAAACTTCATTTTCACTCTTCCCCTCTCCTGAAAGTTTCATTTTTTGTTTATCGTTAAACCTCTTGTTTAGTTGGATTATAGATCATTATTCTTGTAATTGTCAATAAGACTTTTAATATTCTGTGTTTTTTATAGATTATATACATTTTAACATAGGTTTTGTAGGTGTGCGAAACGATATTTTTGTTAAAATTGTATATAGTATTGTCTGTTATGCAATAGTACAACGTTAAACACCATCACACATTTTTAACCGCCCGCTTTAAACAGGCCGGTAACCGCCTGCCGCTTCTTCCACCGGCATATTCACCCAATTCCCTGCCCTGTTGCCAGGAAAACCCGAAAAAAGCCGCTTTAGCTCCGGTTATACCCGGTCAAAGCGGCATAAAAAAGGATTGCGGAGTTTTCCATCCGCAATCCCTCAGGTTCGGTTTTTACAGTGTTTCTTATCAACAGGCGCTTTCAATTAACATTATCTCCGGGTCATTTTTACCAGGACAGCTTCCCCGATGCGCTGTCTTTGGCGCCCGTAAAGCTTTTTCGGCGCGCCGGCTGAGCCGGCCGGCTTCAGGCCTCTATTTTCCCCACCGATTTTCTGACCACCAGAGTACAGGGAACCCCGATTTCCACCGGCGTTCCTCCGGAAGCAGCCTTCCACTCCCCATCAATTTCCTTCAGCAGAATTTCCGCGGATTTGTGCCCTATTTCGGACAGCGGCAGCGCCATCGTCGTCAGCGCGGGACGGAAATATTCCGCCACATCCTGATTGTCAAAGCCCGCCACAGACACATCCACTCCCGCTTTCAGGCCGCATTCCTCCAGATAGTCATATACGCCTCCCGCCATACGGTCCGCCATGCAGAAAATAGCAGTCACTCCCGCGTCAATCAACGGCTTTGCCATCTCATAACCAGAATCCCTGTCCCATGCGCCGTATCTGACCCAGTCGGGATTATACAGCACCTGTGCCTCGAACATGGCCTTCTGGGCGCCCAGAAGCCTTTTCTTGGTATGTATATTATCAGCACGGCCGCCGATAATTCCTATCCTGCGGTGTCCCATGGACAATACATACTTCATGATATCATAACCGCCCTGCTCGTCTTCAATCACTACCGCAGGCACCGCCGGAGAATCCGTATAAGCATATGCCATGACCGCAGGCATGGAAAGATCCTCTTTGAAAAAATGGATGATCCTCGCATGTCCGGCCACATAAATCAGCCCGTCCACCTTAATGGAACGTAGCTCCTGCAAAGCCGGCTCCAATACGGATCTGTAGGCCTCCTCGTTGTTGAACCAGGACTCCTGCCATCTGGCATAAAGACGCAGGTTCTGCACAATTGTCCGGTATCCCTTTTCTTCGCAGAACGCCATAATGCTTTCTATCATCCCGGGCGTACTGAACTGCGCAATATCCTCCGCAATGATTCCTATCGTCCTGGTTTTCTGATTTCTCAGGCCCTGGGCAATATAATTGGGCTGGTAGCCCCTTCTCTTTACAACATCAAGAACCTTCAGCCGGGTTTCCTCGCTCACCTTGGGCTTCCCATTGAGTATATTTGAAACCGTGGTGGCGGAAACATTGCATTCCTGTGCAATTTCCTTTAACGTAACCATAACCTTGCATGTACCTTCTCTTTCTCTAAATTAACAAGAGTAAGTTTAACGATAAACACAGCCGAATTCCATTAACAGTCAGTCCTCCAGCCCCACATTGCTAATTTTTAAAGGAATTATAGCATTGCTACCGTCATAACGCAAGGATCATTCACTTTTTCGCTTTGTTTTCTGTAAACCAAATGAATTTCATATTTACAGAAAAACCGGGGAAATACAGGTTATTGCCTAAAATGCCACAGCTTTCCATCTTCACAGTCAGGGCTTTAATACCGTATCCAATACCTGTCCCTGTATTCTGGCAAGATAATCATTGGGGTGATTTAATAAATTTCCCGTAATATCAATATACCTTTTTCTTTTCATCAGCTCCTTCTGCACTCTCTGTACATCTGCCACAACCACACCGGCGCCGGCAAGCGGGTACAGGCTCTGTGCATATTCCTCCTGATGGGCGCTGAAATACATAGGCGCCGTATGTGCCAACGGATTGGGAAGGGTGGTAGCGATAAGCACATATTCCGTATCCAGACATTCACCGGCGATTTTTTTCAGAAGACGTTCCGTTTTCTCCCGGTACTCTCCGCCCGGACACCTGTCGTTCATTCCAAAGCCCAGCAAAACCAGATCCGGCTGATGGGAAATCGCCCTTTCCCCGGCATTTTCCAAAGCCCATTCCGAATCCGTTCCGCCCACGGAGGTATTGATAAATTCCACGCTCCCGCCATAATAATCCCGCAGGCTGTCAATCAACAGTTCGGACCACTGCGGCTGTCCCGGTTCCAGCCCATAAAGTCCGCTGCAGTCACAGCCGCAGGATATGCTGTCACCGTAAAGGACAATTTTTACAGGCTCCTTCCGTTTCAGCCTGCCATACAGCCGTGGCAGCCGTTCAATACCGGATACGGGCCGGAAGCCCTGCCATTGCCCCTGTGTGGTATAGGTAACTGCCAGCTGCCAGCGGGTAATATACTCCGGATTGCCCACGGCACTCAGATTCAGGAACTTACCGTCCGTCGTCTTGACCGGTCCGAAATCCGGCCCCGGCTTCCCGTCACAGGAAGGCGTCTCCTGTGATGTATAAAAAGTCTCCCAGCCCGTCTGCGGGATCCGGCTGTCCCGGGTAAGGAACAGCCTTCCATCCTTTACAAAACAATCCCGTCCTAGTTCATAGACGTTTTTTCCGTCATAGCTTTCTATCCTGATTATTTTCTCAGGGCTGTAAAGAAACGGGGCGCTGCACTGCCCGTTTTCTTCAATCATGGCAAAGGTTTCCCGCCAGATAGTTCCCCCTTCCCATACCGGCGCAAGCAGCGGGCTGCTGTCTCCTGTCATTCCCATATCCATCCTCCCCCTTTATTCCGGCATCTTTTCCGATGTCATCTTAAAGCACATCATTTAAGCATTTTATTCCAGGCATTTTATTCCAGGCATTTTATTCCAGCGTAAAGGAAGCCAGGCTTGCCCCGCCCTCTCCCTGATATACAAAGTAGAGCGCCTGCACGCCGTCCGGAATGCTGATGTCCGCACTGTATTCTTTCCATACATTGGAAAATCCCACAGGGATCCATCCAAGCACAGGACCGTCCCAGGCAGTTTTCACGCCAAATGCCCCTTTGCAGTAACCGCGCACCCGGATTGATACCCGGCTGATGCCTTCACAGGCAAAATATTTGAAGCCGGCATGGGCGCCGTCCCGCATATTGGCAATATATCCGGTTTCCTCGTCTCCGTCCCTGCCGTCCTGGGTGATCTTCGGGAAACGGCAGTCCATCCATTCACCCGGCGCTCCTGTGGTAAACGCTTCCTCCTTTGCGAAAAGATGGCAGGCCAGATAAGCCGGGTATTCCCCTTTTCCCAAAAGCGGCCCTCCATTGGCGCCGCAGGAAGTGATCTCCGCCTGTATAATGCTGCCGTCCTCCCGGAAGGTAATCGGCTCGATGCAGCCCTGTCTGCTGAAATTCGTGCCGTCCGTTTGCCTGTGATAGAAAATATACCATTTTCCATTGATTTCCACGATACTGCCGTGGTTGTTTCCGCCATAGCACATGGGCTTCCCGGCCGGCTTATAAGAATCGATATGCATATCGTTATTGCTTACAATCACGCCGCCGTAAACAAAATCCTTCATGGGATGCCTGCTGGTTGCATAGCACAGCTCATGCATGGCAATAGAGGAATAAATAAAATAATATGTATCTCCCTTTTTACGGATGGAAGGCGCTTCAAAGAACTCATGTCCCTCAAAGCTGCTGCCTTTACTGTATGGCTGGCTTGGCGCAATATTTACCGGTCCCTCCAGTATGGTAAGCATGTCAGGCCCCAGAACCGTGCCCATCGGGCCTGTCCTGGAGGTATCCCCGATGGCGCAGAAGCCTGTATACAGCCAGGTTTTGTCCCCTTCCGTCATCACGCCCGGATCAAACTGAGGCTCATCCCCTTCTTTTTCCCCCAGACGCACGCCGTCCTGATAATGCACATAGCCGTAAAATTCATAAGCGCCGGCCGGCGTATCGCACACCGCCACGGAAACCACCGGCACCTTGTCCAGCACATAGTACAGATAATACCTGCCGTCCGGACCCACGGTGACATCCGGCGCGTACAGGCACATATGGCCGTCCGGATTCAGCGGATCCTGGGTTTTCTTATAAATCACGCCCTCATACCGCCAGTTTCCCAGATCATCCTCCGGGGCCGACCAGCATACATAGTCGTTAAGACAGTAGGCATGGCCGCGGAAACGATCATGGGATCCATACACATATACTCTTCCGTCGAATACATAAGGTTCGCCGTCGGGGATATACTCCCAGGACGGCAGATAAGGATTAAATGCCTGTTTTTTCATTTCTGTTCCCTCCGTACACTGTTGTGAGCAACTTTCACATTTTCTTTTTCTGCACTTTTCCGGCCAAAGGGCGGATGCCCCGGCCGGGAAAACTGTTTTCCAACTGTTTTCTGCAGCCTGCTGCCTCTATTCTTTCACAGACATTTTTCCAAAGCAATGATATATTCTCAGAAAAAATTGATTTATTCTTATATTGCCTGTTAAGCCAACACCTTTTTCCCCGCTTCATACGCACGCTTCAGATAATCCGTTGTGTCCTCGCCTGACGGCTTCACAACCTCCATCACCCAGGGTTTTTCATACGCTGACTGATTCAGCACCGCCATCAGCGCTTTCCAGTCTATGCCGCATTCCCCGGGAAGCATATGCGCATCGCCATGACCTTTTCCCTCACCCCATCCAAAATTGTCATGGATATGGACAGAATACAGGCGATCCTTGAAACGATCCGCAAATTTTGTAATAAATTCATTTCCCCATACCAGGTTCGCATGTCCGGTATCCAGGCACAGCCCCAAAAATTCCGCCGGATAACGCGCAAACAATCTGTCAAACTGCTCAAGCTGCATCTCTCCCGGCGCTTCATATAAATTTTCAATACAAATGCGCACCTTTTTCTCCAGGCAGAAGGGCTGCAGTTCATCCAGCGACTTATATGCCTGTCCATAAAAAATTTCCTTTGTCTCCGGTTTTTCCTCAAAATCAAGATATGGCAGATACATATGCAGTACAATTTCCGTGGTCCCCAGTATATGCGCAAGCTCCACGCGGTTTTTGATAAGCTCCACCCCGGCAACCCGGTTATACTCTATCGTGGAAGTATAATCCTTGCGGTAATGCACATCCATGCGGCCGTTGCCGACTCCCCGGCTTCCCTTACTTGAATGCAGGGATTTTGCCTTAAGGCCGTACTTATCCATCCACCCCCTGATCTGTTCCATCTCCGAACGGGAATAAATATAATCGCCATCCCACTCGTAACACCAATGCATGTGGGAAAACCCTGCCCCCGCAATCCTGCGGATGCTTTCCTCAATCTCTTCAATTTTTACGTATTCCGCTTCGTAATCCGTGTTGATTCCAAGTTCCATGTTGTTCTCCTTTTTACCTTTTTATTTTTTGAGTGCATATAAGTGCGCTTTTAACAATATAAAATGTCAGAACGAATACGCCAGTTAGCAACACAATAAAACATTCATATAATATTTGTATAATGTCTATAACCTGACATTTCCGAACCGCTTTTTCACAGGCGGCACAGGATATGAACCTGCCGGCTGAGCAGTTATATTTTACCATTATTTTCAGCAACAGGACAGTATAACATTTATTGTGTTCCTGTTTTTATATTTTCTTAAATCAAATTCCGTTCCATCTATTTTACCACAGCAGACAACTATGGACGCAGCACCTTTCTGTTTTCGCCGCCCGGATTTCCACTTTCACCATCCTGCAGCCATCTTCTATCACACGCACTGCCGCCAGGAAAAACGCATCAGCGCAGGCGCCGTCCTCCCGCCGTCCAAGGCTGGGGCAGCCGGCCGTCTTTCTTCCCGGAGGGGATGGGGGTGTTGGCTGATCCATACGAAAAAACGGCGGATATTTCTTACTGTCCCGGGGAACCAAAATTATGCCGCCCTTAGCAGCCTGTCTGACGAACGCAGCAGACGCAAGTCGCTGCGAGAGGAGTTTTGGCTGCGTTGGCAGAATTTTGGTTCCCCGGGACAGTTAGAAATACCCCGTTTTTGAAACTGGATCAGCCAACACCCCCATCCCCTCCGGGAAGAAAGACGGCCGGCTGCCCCAGCCTTGGACCGCGGGAAGGACGGCGCCTGCGCTGATGCGTTTTTCCGCCCCACTACCATGCCCCCGGGAGGCCAGGCTTGTCTCACGCTGGTGAATATGTTACAATTTGTTGAACATTTAACATAAACAGTCCGACCTGCAAAACCGCTGCCGTTTTGCATCTGCATCATCCGGGGAGGGGAATACATGGAAAATAAAATAAAACTTTTCTTCCAAAAAGTGCCGGAGCGCTTCCATCCGGGGAAAATCCTGGACAATCTTCCGCTGACCAGAAAACTGATGCTGTTGTATCTCTGCTGCGTCCTTCTGCCGCTGATACTCACGGACAGCATTATTTTTTCCCTGGTAATCAAGGCGGAGCAAAGCTCCAGCCAGCATGAAATGGAAAATATCGCCGAGGCCATCCACTATACCCTGAGCAACAGGATGGACAACGCAGCCAATCTGTCGCTGAACATTTACAGTAACAAATACATCAATGAATTCATGGATGCAGAATACGCTTCGCCCCTTGATTATTATGAAAGCTACCGGGATTTCCTCAAGGATTCCCTGTACGAAGCCAGCGTGGGCACAAGCAATTACAATATCGTCATGTACGCTGACAACCCCGGTATCGTAAACGGCGGCAGCTTCTGGAATCTGGACAGTGCAAAGGATAAGCAGTGGTACCGGGACTTCGTGGAATCAGGCCGCGACATCCTGGCCTATCCATATTATGAAAACACCGCCACCTCCACCCTGAGGAAAATTTCCATCATCCGCCGCATGGATTATTACCACAAAGGAAGCTGTCCCAATCTGGTGAAAATGGACATGGATTACAGCGGCATGTCCCAGAGCATCATCAATTCCAAATACCGTTTTCTCGTATATATCTGCGACGGCGATACCATCCTTTTTTCCAATGACGGGCACGGCGGCATGGGAAAGCCCTATGAAACCTTTCTGCCGTCCATGAACAGACAGGTGGGCTATTCCAGGGATATGAACGTATACGGCAGGGTCTGGAGCATTTATGTTATGAAGGAGGAACTGAACGTCCTCTCCATCATCCGCAACAATTTCGCACTCCTGCTGTTTCTGATACTGGTGAACCTGCTGCTTCCCGCGCTTTTAATGAAGGGCATCAACCACTCCTTCACTTCCCGTATCAGGGAACTGGGCGCCGCTTTTGATAAAGGGGATATCCATGAACTGACCCAGCTTCCCGCTGTCAGGGGGAAGGATGAGATCGGGGTGCTCATGGCCAGCTATAACCACATGGCCAGGCGTATCAACGATCTGATCCAAACCGTTTACAAGGACAGGCTGAAGGAGCAGGAAATGGATATTGCAAGGCAGAATGCGGAGCTTCTGGCCCTCCACAGCCAGATCAACCCCCATTTTCTCTTTAATGCCCTGGAAAGCATCCGGATGCACAGCCTGATTAAAAATGAAGAAGAAACGGCGGGCATGGTGGAGCGCCTGGCCCTCATGGAACGCCAGTATGTGGACTGGGGTACGGACACCATCAGCATCCGGGAGGAGCTTCAGTTTGTGGAAGCCTATCTGGAGCTGCAGAAATACAGGTTCGGCGACCGCCTCTCCTACAAAATTGAAGCGGAACCCGACTGTCTTCGTTATTGCGTGCCCAGGCTGACCCTGGTTACTTTTGTGGAAAATGCCTGTGTACACGGGCTGGAAAACAAAACGGCTCCCGGCTGGATTTTCGTCAGATGCTGCTGCCGGGACGGCCATCTTTACATGGAAATCGAGGATACGGGACACGGGATGGATTCCGGGCTTCTCCTTACGCTGCAGGAAAAAATGGAAAATGCAAGCATGCAGCTTCTGAAGGAAAACGAACGGGTCGGGATCCTTAACGCCTGCCTGCGCCTGCATATGGCAACGGACAACACGGTAAAATTCCAGCTGGAAAGCGAAGAAGACTCCGGAACCATCGTAACCATCAGCATTCCGGAAGAGAAATTGCGCATCAACACCTGAAAACAGGATTCCAATCGATTCTGTTTCCGGTTCAAAAAGGGAGGGACAAGAATGCTTCAGGTTTTATTAGTAGATGACGAACCTTTTATACTGCAGGGCCTGGCCATGCTGATTGATTGGGAAAAAGAGGGCTTTACGCTTGCAGGAACGGCGGCGAACGGTCTGGAAGCCATTGCATTTCTGGAAAAAACACAGGTGGATCTGATTATCGCCGACATCAAAATGCCTGCCATGACGGGCATAGAGCTTCTGGAAAAAATAAGGGCGGAACACATTTCCGACGCCTATTTTATCATCCTCAGCGGCTACAGTGATTTCGAATATGCCAGAAAGGCCATCCAGAACAGCTGCATGGATTATATTCTCAAGCCGGTCCGACAGGCAGAGCTTCTGAGCGTGCTTAACAAGGTCAAGGCCGACAGCACCCAATCCCTGCAGCGCCGGGAAGAGGTCGCCCTTCAGGAAAAAGCTTATTTTGCCAGAAATCTGATCGCCCTGATCTGCGGAAAATTCGATCAGCTGAACCTGGAACATGTGAAAAGCAAAATGCGCACAGAGGGCGGCATCCGGTATATCGATATTGAGATCGATGATCGCCCGGAGGATGAATCCGGAAAGCTTTTACTGAAATCAGAGGAAGAAAAAAGACAGCAGCAGCGCCTTTTATACCAATACTGCCTGGATTTCCTCAAGCAGGACGGCTGGCACTGTATCCTCGATGTGTCCAGCAATGAAAAGGATTACGATATCGGCCTTGTTTACTGTGATTATATGGCACAGGAGGCGGGGATGGACGAGCAGGGATATCTGGATTATTTTCTGAAAAGCATCCAGCAGAGGATGAAGCAGCCTGTAGTCATGTTTGTAGGAAACCGGGTGGACGATATTTCCCTTCTGTCCGAATCCTACCGAACGGCCAACATCGCCCGTTCCTTCCAGAACTTCCATGTGGAGGGCATGACCCAGCGCATCTCCTGGTATGAGGAGCAGGAATGCGCGGAGGAAAGGACGCTTCTGTGCAAGTCCAGCCTGGACGAACTGATAAAGGCCGTGGAACAGAATGAAAAGGAACGCATCCCCGAGCTGGTTGACAGCCTGTATGAGGAGATCAACCGCAACAGCCTGGATGCCAAGCTGGTCAGCATGAATATAGATTATCTCCTGTTCCAGCTGGTGCATGCGGCCCAGGCCCAGGACATCAATGTAAACCAGGAGGAAATCCTGGAATTTATCAACAGGAATGCCTTTGATTCCGGCACCATGCGCGGCAGCCGGATGCATCTGAAGCGCTTTGCCGAGGAATACGCGGATTACCTTTCACAGCTGCGCGGCAAAAATATCCGCGGCAGCGTCATGAGCGACGTGGAACAGTATATCAGGGAGCACTACGCACAGAACCTGACGCTTAAGGATCTGGGACTGAAATACTATATCAACAGCGCTTACCTGGGCCAGCTCTTCAGGAAAACCTACGGAGTATCCTTCAAGGATTACCTGAACAATTACCGCATTGAAATGGCCGCCTCCCTCCTGCTGCACACGGATTTGAAAAATTATGAGATAATGGAGAAGGTCGGCTATCATGACCTGGATTATTTCATCAACAAATTTATAGCCCTGAAAGGCTGCACTCCCGCCAGATTCCGCAAAAAAAGCCGGGAGTCCAATACCTAGGGACAGGCGGCTGCATATGCAGCACTGCCGGCTGTTACAAGCCCTTATTTCAAAAAATCCGGACAAATTAGAGTTTTTTTGTGCAACTATAATTTGCCCGGGTTTTTTATGTATTTTATCCGGTTGTTGTTTTGTTCAATTAGTATAGAATCAATATATAAGCAGTTACCCGGGTATACATATTAACAACTGCAAATCAAATACTCCGTTACAAGCAACAAGGCATTAAACTTGCAACGGGCAGAGCAGCGGGGTATTTGACCCTCGCGGCAGTCGCCAAATATCCATGCAAGCATGGCTGCTTGGCTCGTTGCCCGCGGAAATAAAGCAACAGGAATGAATAAAATCAGGAGGATCAAACATGAAAAAGAATCAACTGACAGCGCTCCTTTTAACTGCCGCCATGTCCGTTTCCCTTTTGGCAGGCTGCGGGAACAGCGCGGATACCAGCACTCCGTCCGCAGGCACCGCTTCCGGGACAGAAGGCTCTGCCGCAGCGGCAGACGACGGAACCATAAAGGAATTTACCGCATTTTTTGCAGTTCCGGGTACGGAAATCAACGATGACAACGAAATACAGGCTGAAATTGCCAAAATCACAGGCGCTAAAGTCAAAGAAACCTGGCTGACAGGCCAGACTGCACAGGAAGCTGTGGGGACCATGATTGCCGGCGGTGAATACCCTGACTTCATAGACGGCAGCGATGGACAGATTCAGCTGTATGAGGCAGGCGCCCTGGTTGCCCTGGATGATTACCTGGATAAATATCCCAACATCAAGAATTTCTACTCCGATGCGGAATGGGATAAGGTACGCCAGGATGACGGCAAGATTTACTGGATTCCCCAGTTCGGAAACGTCTGGGAAAAGGACATGAGCGCCGTACACGGCGATGAAGCTTTCTGGATTCAGACCCGTGTCCTGAAATGGGCGGACTATCCTGAAATCAAGACCATGGATCAGTATTTTGACCTGATTGAGCGTTATAATGAAGCCAATCCCACCATGGAAGACGGTACGGCAAATATCCCTTATACCATCCTCTGCGATGACTGGAGATATTTCTGCCTTGAAAACGCGCCCCAGTTCCTGGACGGCCATCCCAATGACGGATCTGTTATCGTGGATACGGAAACCATGAAAATTGTGGACTATAACACCACTCCTACCGCAAAAAGATACTTCCAGAAGCTGAATGAAGAATTCCAGAAGGGCATCGTGGATCCGGAATCCTTTACCCAGACCTATGATGAATATATTGCAAAGCTTTCCACCGGCCGTGTACTGGGTATGATTGACCAGTGGTGGAACTTCGCTTACTCTGTCAATGATTCCTTAAAACAGCAGGGACTTGACAAACAGGGTTGTGACTACGTTCCGCTGCCCATCACCATTTCCGAAGATATTAAGAACATGTGGCATACCTCCGACGGCGCATTAAATGTGGCCAACGGCCTTGGCATCACCACCAGCTGCAAGGATGTGGAAGGCGCGCTGCAGTTCATCAATGACCTGCTCAGCCCTGAAGTCCTTACCCTGCGCAACTGGGGTATGGAAGGCGCAGACTATAATGTAGATGAAAACGGCCTGTTTTACAAAACAGAGGAAATGCGCGTTAACGCCTCCGACCCTGCTTACAAAGCATCCCACTTATGTACTTATTCCTACTTCCCCAACTACAGCGGCATGAGCCAGGACGGCATCAACGCTGCAACTCCTTCCGAACAGCCCCAGGAATTCCTGGACGGCTTACAGGCGGATGTGAGGGAATGCCTGGAGGCCTATGGCTGCTCCACTTATGTGGAAATGATTGGAACCAACACGTCTCCCGGACCCTGGTATCCTATGTACTCTTACAGCAACACAATGACCACCTCCACCCCCGGCGGTACAGCCTGGACGAAGATGGGCGAAATCAAGCACGAATACCTTCCCAAGGTTGTTATGGCTTCCGATTTTGAAAGCGCCTGGGAAGAATATCTGAAGGTTTACTCCGACTGCAAGCCCGAAGATTTCCTTTCGGAAATGCAGACTGAGCTGGACAGAAGAATCCAGCTGGCAAAGGACAACGGAGAATATTAAATATCAGGCAACTGCCTGCAGGCAGCGGCGGTTACGTCAAGTGATTGCGGCTGCCTGCCGCATGTAAAGGAGTTAAAATGGCAGCAAAGGGAATAAGAAAAAACAAGAAGAAAACACAGATTACATGGAAAGAAATAAATCGGCAGAAGGTCCTGATTTTCTGGGCCGCAGTTTTCGTAATATACGGCTTCATCTTCTGCTATCTGCCTCTGGGCGGCTGGCTGATGGCTTTTCAGAATTATAAACCAAAGGACGGCCTTCTGCATTCCCAGTTTGTAGGACTGGCAAAGTTCCAGCAGCTTTTTTCAGATGCCACCTTCCTGCGGGTCATCCGGAACACCCTGGCCATGGGAATCATCAACCTGGTCTTTACCTTTGTTATGGCAATTGTCTTTGCCATTTTACTCAATGAGGTCAGATCCCGTTCCGGCAAAAAAGTGGTTCAGACGATCTCCTACCTGCCCCATTTCCTTTCCTGGATTATCGTTACGGGCATTCTCCACGACGCCCTTTCAGGAACCGGCATCGTAAACGAGCTGCTGTTAAAATTCCACATCCTGGACCAGCCGCTGAATTTCTTTGCCTACCCAAAATACTTCTGGTGGATCGTCGCCTTCGCCAACGTGTGGAAGGAAACCGGCTGGAACGCCATCATCTACTTATCCGCCATTACGGCCATCGATCCTTCGCTTTATGAAGCCGCTTCCATCGACGGCGCCGGACGCTGGGCCAAAATCAGGCATATCACCTTCCCCGGAATCAAGCCGACCATCATGATACTTCTTCTGATGAATGTGGGAAATGTGCTCAATGCCGGATTTGAAGTTCAGTACCTGCTGGGCAACGGGCTTGTGCAGAGCGTATCCCAGACCATTGATATCTACGTGCTCAAGTGGGGCATCAGCCAGGGCGACTATGCGATTGGTACCGCAGCCGGTATTTTCAAGAGCGTGGTCAGCATCATACTGATTGTCGTTGCAAACCAGATAGCGAAGCATACCGGCGAAGAGCGGCTGTTCTAGGGAGGTGAAGGAAAAAATGGCAAAACAAAAAGAATACGAATCCAAAAGTGTAAAATATAATACCTCGATTGCGGATAAGATTTTTACCGTAATCAATACCCTGTTTATGATCGCCTTTGTAGTCATCACCCTGTATCCGGTGCTGAACACCCTGGCAATCTCGTTAAATGACGGCACCGATGCCCTGCGCGGCGGAATTTATCTGTTTCCCAGGAAGTGGACCCTGCAGAATTACAAAACGGTTATCCATAAAAACAACCTGATAAACGGCGCCGTTGTTTCCGTCGCCCGTACCTTTATCGGTACGCTGACGTCCCTGGCCGCCAACGCTCTCCTGGCTTTCATCGTCAGCCGGAAGCGTTTTCTGTTCAAAAGCCAGCTTTCCCTGTTCTGGGTGGTTACCATGTATGTTAACGGCGGCCTGATCCCTGTGTTCCTGCTTTATAAGGGACTGAACCTGACGAACAGCTTCTGGGTATATATCGTGCCCGGTATGCTCAGCGCTTTCAACATGCTGGTTATCCGGACCTACATGACAGGAATTCCGGACAGCCTGGAGGAATCCGCACAGCTGGACGGCGCAGGCTACATGACTATTTTCATTAAAATCGTTTCACCGCTGTGCAAGCCGGTATACGCCACTGTCGCGCTGTTTGTGGCCGTAGGCCAGTGGAACTCCTGGTTCGACGCCATGCTGTACAACAGAATGAGCGACCAGTACACCACCCTCCAGTATGAGCTGATGAAGCTGCTCTCCTCCGTAACCAACCAGGGGGCAAGCGCCGAATCCATGAAAAACGCCACAGCGGCAAGCGCCGTAACCCCTACCTCGGTACGTGCGGCAGCCACCATACTTACCATGCTCCCCATTGTCTGCCTGTATCCCTTTTTACAGAGATATTTTATTACAGGGCTTACCATCGGCGGCGTAAAGGAGTAAAATAGCTTATATTGCAGTTTACAGTATGGACTCACATTTTACCGCAAAACAAGGAGGAAATTCCTCTGCTCGTCAGAGGACAAATTTCTAAAGAAATTGCATTTTGCTCCGCAAAACAAGGAGGAATTATTATGTCGGGCGCATTTGAAACAGGAATCTACAGAAATGTATTTGCTGAATGCGGACTGCCGGAGGAGGAAATTGAGAAAAGGGTCAGGGATGCTTTCCAGACCATGTTCTACGGCAGTGAGGAAGAACGGATTTACCACGAAGTTGGTGCGGATATGGGTTATCTTACCGACACCGGCAACAACGATGTACGCACGGAAGGCATGTCCTACGGAATGATGATGTGCGTGCAGCTGGACAAAAAGGAGGAATTCGACCGGATTTGGAAATGGACGAAAACCTACATGTATATGGATGCCGAGGCACTGAAAAACGCGCCCCACGGCAGCAGCCGGAATGAAGGCTATTTTGCCTGGTCCTGCGCGCTTAACGGCACGAAAAACGCCTGGGGCCCGGCGCCGGACGGGGAAGAATTTTTCGCCATGGCGCTTTTCTTCGCTTCCCACCGCTGGGGAGACGGCGAAGGGATTTTCAATTATTCCGCCCAGGCGCGCGCGCTGCTCCACGACTGTATACATAAAGGGGAACAGCCCGGCACAGGAAAGCCTATGTGGGACCCGCAGAACCATCTGATCAAATTCATTACGGAATGCGATTTTTCAGACCCTTCCTATCATCTGCCCCATTTTTATGAGCTGTTCGCGCTCTGGGCAGAGGAAGAGGATCGGCCTTTCTGGAAACAGGCTGCCGCCGCAAGCCGGGAATATCTGAAGAAGGCCTGCCACCCTGTTACCGGGCTGTGCGCCGAATACGCGGAATATGACGGGACTCCCGTGAGGAGCCAGCCGGGACAGAAAGACCGCCATGACTGGTATTACAGCGATGCCTACCGCACCATCGCCAACATCGGCCTGGACTACCTGTGGTTTGCCTGCGATCCGTGGGAGAAGGAAAACGCGGACAGGCTGCAGACCTTTTATTATGAAACGGCACGGGACAATCAGGACGGCGTATTTCTCATAGACGGCACCCCGGTGGATAAAAAGGCGCTTCACCCTGTTGCAGTTATTGCCACTAACGCCCAGGCTTCCCTGGCTTCAGACGGAAAGTATGCAAGGGATTGTGTTATGAAGTTCTGGAATACACCGCTGCGTACAGGTGACAGACGGTATTATGACAATTGCCTGTATCTGTTCGCACTGCTGGCCCTGAGCGGGAAATACAGGGTTTGGTGACAGCGGGACGGCTGAGAAAAGTTTACGGGTGCCTGAAAGTATACTTCATGGCATGCAGAGAAATAAAATATGGAAAAAGAAACAGCAGCCCTGGCAATGGAAAAACAGCCAGGGCTGCTGTTACTTTATATCCTGTATAATTTTTATTTATTTTACAGACCAAAATCGTTTTATAGGCCTTTACCAGTGTTTAAAGAATATATTTCAGCGGATAGATTTATCAGAAACAAAGCAGGCAAGGTCAAGTGCCATCATAAAATACCGAGGGTCGTGTTGTGAACCGTTATTGCCTAATTCAGACCGCGGATCCCATTCGGGGGCATCTAAAAGGTCGCCGCTTTTCAAAAAATTGTAGAACTCCACACCTCGGAAATCACACACCGCCTGAACAGATGCACATTCCATCTCCACAGCGATACAGCCCTCTTGTTTGCGCTTTTCGAAGTTACCTCTTGTTTCCCGGTAAATGGCATCGGTAGTCCATGTTTTCCCAAGAACATACGGAATACCTGCCTGTTTCATAAACCCGGCTACAACATGGGAATTTTTGAGGGTAATATAATCGGCGGCAGGAACATAATGATAGGAGGTTCCTTCGTCACGGTAAGCCTCTGTCGGAATCACAATTTTCCCTCTCGCGATATCCTTGTCAAGACAGCCTGAGCCGCCGAACATAATGATTTTATCCGTATCAACCTTCGACAGAGCCTCCTCAACAAGACCTACCGCACCAGGGCCACCTATATATGTCTTGTAGAATCCGATCTTTTTGCCCTTATAGTCTATCTGATAAACAGGTGTAAGTCCCGTGGCAGAGAACAACGTCTCAATCTGCGTGCAGTTGAAATGTTCCTTTATGTATTCCTCGATGATATATGAAAATGTGATAATCATCACATCGACTGAAGGTATATCTGCTTTTCTCTGCGGCTCGATGATAGCCTCTGTTTGATTGTCGAAAGAATCTGTTATCATTTTAGTGAACTCCTTTCACAAGTCCCATTTTGTCGGTTCCTTATATATATTTTACCATCAAACTGTAAATTTTTCTATCATTTCTCCGCCTTTTGATAAACTCTTTATATCGTTTCTTAACAAGAAGGTATATCTGGCAAAATGCTCATTTTCTGCACAAACAATGTAATATAGTACCATCCTCCGGTATATATATTTCGCCTTTCTCACAAAGTATAAGGGTATATCCGGCATCTTTTGCAAAAGCCATTAATTCATCAGGCTCAAAAGTTTCCCAATAAAGCTCTGTATCAGCGTAGGGGTAAAATTTACGGCCTTTCATAACGTTTTTATAATTTTCCATTAAAAACCGGTAATCGTGGGCTGAATAACTCAATAATCCGCCGTTTGTTAAAACACGCTTACATTCCAATAAGAATTCATGCTTGTATTCATTGCCATATAGTAAACCAAAGGTCTGCGCCCATATGATAACGACGTCAAAAGAATCCGCTTCAAAAGGTAACTTATGTCCATCATACACGCTAAAAGGAATATCATACCCTTTTTGAACAGAGAACGGCACGACCTGATCAATAACTTCCTGAGAAATGTCAATTCCCTTAACCTTATATCCCATATCTGACAGGACAAAGGCTTCTCTGCCTAACCCGCAGCCAACATCTAAAATTTTTGCTTCAGCAGGGAAAAACTTTGTAACAGCCAGTTCCCATTTTTTTAGCTTTGGTTTTTCCCAATGTACCATTTCGTCTACATTTTTCTTTGTTTCGTACCATTCATTGACAATATTCCCCATGTAACTTCACCCCCGCATAATATTGTTCGCCGCATTTTGAAATCAGACTACAGCCTCTATCAGAACCCTGTCTCCAATATGGATTTCTTTCACACCAACTTCCTTCTTTCCATTGAAATTAAACCAGTTCCATGTTCAAATGTCCATTTTGTACAAACTGAGATTTATCATCGGACGCAAAAATAAACAGTTCACTGTTCTGCGCTTCATCCGTTGTCAGGAAATAATTATACAGCCTTGTTTCAAAAATACGGTTTGCAATCCTCAGCGTCCCACCATCATTTTTCACAAAACCAAACATCACTGCAATATCAACCGCCGGATCGTCCGGATTATAAACCAGCTTTTTACCGCCAAACAAAATTGAATATAATTTCCGCTTCAAGCTTGGATAATCATTCAGTTTTCCCATTAACGACTCAAACAACGTGTTCTTTTCCGAAAGCAGAAGCTTTTCCGCCTCCAGGAACCCCTCCTTCGTCCACGCAGCAGCTTTATCCGGGAAGCTCACACTGCCTGCCACTTCCTCATCCATCAGCTTACAAAGTCTGGAAACCAAAAACGGGTAACCGGATGTGTAGTCAAAAATCAAACCGGCTATCTCTTCCACATTCATTCCTGAATGATTATCCGCCTCATACTCCTCCAGCATTCCCCTGATTCCACCTGGAGTAAAGCCCATGTTCACCCTGAAATCAGAGGCAATATTCCACGGACTGTTTACCTTATGCTCCTCATCTGCCCTAATCTTATTCCTTATATTTTTTACATCATTTACTCCGGCAAGAATAACGGACCAAAAAGCAGGACTGTTCTCCCTGTCAAGATAATAACTGCGCAGCTGTGCAAGAAAATCCTGAAAAACCTGATTATTGGCCGCACTGTCTACCTCATCAATAATTAAAACTATCGGCTTTTCCGCCGTTTCACATAATTCACTTAAAACAGCAAACAATTTTCCAAGCGAAAAAGCAGAATTTTCATCGGCAATTCTGCTTAATTTATCTAAAATATCATTATTTAATCCCTGTACAGGATTACGTTTATTCCGTACAGTTTTCAAAAAATAAGCTGCAAAGGCTGCTGAAAATATATATTCATCTGCAAATTCCGCATTGCTCATTCTCTGAAAATCAAGAGAAACTACCACATAATCATTCTCCAGGTACTCTGACAATGCCTTTATCGTCGTAGTCTTCCCATATTGTCTGGCTCTGTTAATCGTAAAATATTTGCCTGCATCTACCAGATTCTTTATTTCTTCAAGACGTCCCTGAATATCAACCATGTAATGAAGCTGCGGATTACATGCCCCTGTGGTATTAAAATAACGCCTGTTGTTATTCATATTCCACATACTCCTTTCCAGGTATGGCAATTCTCCTGTTTAGATTAAGTCTTAAAAACCAGGTCTTTACTGTTGTGTTTTATGTTATCATAATGCCCCCTGAATGGCAAGGTAACTATTACCGCCATAAATACTGTATTTTTATTACTTTTCACTCCTTGTTTAAGCTTCTGCCCTATTGACAAACCCATAAGACTGTAGTAGTGTGTAATTACACATATACTACTGCAGTCTTATGGAAGGAGCTGATACCTATGGATATCAAACTATTCGACTCTGAATTAAAAGTAATGGATGTACTCTGGAAGGAAGGCGATACCACAGCCAAACACATTTCCGACGTTCTCAGCAAGGAAGTCGGCTGGAACATGAACACCACCTACACCCTGATAAAGAGATGTATTAAAAAAGGGGCTGTAGAACGCTCCGAGCCGAATTTCATGTGTCATGCACTGATTCCCAAAGAGGAGGTGCAGAAAGCTGAAACCGATGAACTGATCAACAAAATTTACGACGGTTCCGCCGACAAACTGTTTACCGCCCTGCTGGGCAGGAAGAAGCTTTCCGCCGAGCAGATCGAAAAACTGAAACAGATTGTGGGAGAACTGTGAAAGGAGTTAACCATGACTCTGCTGCAAATGAGCTTTTCCGGAGCAGTCCTTATCCTGGCAGTTGTAATTCTCCGGGCGGCGGCAATTCATAAACTGCCCAAAAGGACTTTTTTAACCCTATGGGAAATCGTTCTTTTCCGGTTGCTTATCCCCTTTTCCATTCCATCCGTATTCAGCGTGTATTCCCTGGTAAATCAACCCGCAGCCTCTGCCGGAGTCTTTGCCGGCGTGCAGAGGCTGCCCGCTGCCGCCACAGCAGCTGCCCCATGGCTGCCTGCAGATACGGCACCCCTGATTTCTGTCCGGGCCGTAATCTGGTGTGTGGGAAGCATACTCTGCGCAGGCTTTTTTATAATAACCTATCTGCACTGCCGAATGGAATTTCAGGCATCTTTTCCTGTCTGCAGCGATTTCACGGAAAAATGTCTGAAGGAGCATACGCTGAGGCGGACCGTTTCCATCCGGCAGTCAGACAGGATTTCGGCCCCCCTTACCTATGGAATGTTACATCCGGTCATACTGTTGCCGGCAAAAAGCGACTGGGAAAATATACCACGGCTGGAATACATTCTTCTGCATGAATTTGTGCATATCCGCCGTTTTGATGCGGTAAAAAAGCTGTTCGCCACCGCCGCGCTATGCATTCACTGGTTTAATCCGGCGGTCTGGATTATGTATTCACTTTTCAGCCGGGATATCGAGCTGGCCTGCGACGAGGCCGTTATCAGGCACACCGGCCTGGATGCAAAAGCCAATTATGCACGCGTCCTGATTGCTATGGAGGAAAAGAAAAGCGGCCTGGCTCCCTTATGCAGCAGCTTCAGTAAAAATTCGATTGAAGAAAGGATAACCGCCATTATGAAGACTAAAAGGACCACTTTATTTTCAATTATTTTGGCCTGTCTGATCATTTTTACAGCCGCCGGTATGTTTGCTACCTCCGCAATTGCTTCCAACAAAAATCCAGGGGAAAACGCTGTGGAAAGCACCTTTACCCAAAACCAGGCGGATCCGGAATTATATGCCGTTTATGAGCCCTTCGGCTTAACGGTTGAAGAAAAAACCGGCAAATTATATTATAACGGTGAATTAGTACGCTGTTTTAATGACGCTGTTCCCACGAAAAATTTCAGTACAAAGGCAATCGGGTATTATGAGGAAAGCGGCGTTGTGGATGTCCGCGCGATCAGAGGAAATTTTGCGAATTCCTATGAGTTATCCGGGCTGGAGGCCTTATCTCCCACGGAATTTAATACCAGGGACATTCCCGGACACACAAAATATTCCGCCGGGGAAAGCGCAAATATGTTTGACGTATATGAAGCATTCGGACTGAAATATGATGAAACAAAAAAAGCCCTCTTTTATGAGGGAAAGCGGGTGAGGCTGTTTTGGGACAGCCGGACTTCTGATGCAAAGCCTGCAGACAGCGAAAAATTGTTCAGCAGCAATCTGAGTAACTGGGATGCAGAGGGCACCATTGACCTGTATACTGTCAGGGATTATAAACAGCCTGATGAAAACGGATACGGAAAACTGACCGGCCTGCGTATTGCCGCACAGGAAGAATATGAAAGCAATACCGGAAGCTTTTCCAGCAAAAACAACGGAATCGAAACCGCAGAATAACGAAAAATGACCCGTACCAAAAACCGGACAGAACAATGGCAGCAACAGCAAAAACGTTTTTCTGTTGCTGCCATTGTTCTGTCCGGTATGCGCAGTCATGTGTTCCCCGTCAAAGCTTAATCGACACAAACGTCCCGTCTGCCGCCTCCACATGAATCACCTCAAGCCCTTTATTTTCCTTTATTACCTCCAGGCATTCCCCCAGCAGCATGCTGATATTCTCTTTCGTAACCAGGCTGCGGTAAGGCTCCGGCGTACCGGCCCGCATTTCCTCAAATGCCCTCTCAGGAATAAACCTTGCCGCAAATCCGACCATGGCATCCGGTATCGGAATGAACAGGCGAATATCCTTTGTCCTGACCCTTATTCTCATATCCGCCCCTTCTATTTGTCAATAAATATCCTTACGGTCGTTCCGTCCGATGCCGCCACATTAACAAAGTCTCCTTCAATCTCTTCATCCAGGCATTCGGAAACCGCCTCCATGACAGCCTCAAGATCCACCCCCTGAAGGTTCTGCTCCGGAATGGGCAGCTTACCCGTTGCCTTCAGTATTTTCCTCACCGCACCCACCGGGAACTGAATATTCACCTTATCGCCGGTAACACTGTCCACAATAATGCGGAGCATCTTTTTATCATAGCTGCTCTTTTCCACGGCAGTCTGCCTTGCGGGCAATTCTATGTTCATGGCCGCCATCAGCTCTGCCCCCTGTTCCGCCGTAATCGTTCCTTCTTCTACCATTTTTAATATTCTTAACTGCTCATCCATAGCCAATCTCCTTTTTTTGAAACAGTCCGGACGAATCTGTACTGTTACTCCATTTTTCTATATTTCTTCTATTTCAGCTGGGCGATAGCCTGTTCAGCTGTTATTTCCCCATTTTCCAGGGCCTTGAGTATCTCATCCCTCTTCGCTGTCTGTGCGTCCGTCTCCGCTTCATACCCAAGCTTCTTAATCACAGTATCCAGCTTGGAGCGTACCGTGGGATAGGAAATTCCAAGCTCCTTCTCCACTTCCTTGATATTCCCCCGGCAGCGGATAAAGGTTTCCGTAAAGTACAGCTCCTCGTCTGAAAGATAATCAAATTTGCTGAGCCTGAAATTATTCTCAATTACCGTATCACAGCACTCGCATTTCAGACGGGCCACTGTGAGCTCATTATTGCACACCGGACAACGGCTGATAACCTTTTTCATAATGCCGCTTCCTCCTTTCGCTTTTCATCACGTTCCATATTCTCAATATAAACTTATAATTTATATATGTCAATGAAAATATTAATATTTTTAATTATATAATTAATTTTATTAATTTATAAATTCATTTATTAAAGATAAATGATTTATTTTCATGAAATAAGGGTTATATAAAATCAGGTTCAGGAAAATTATCTTTGTAAATAACAGATGAAAAAGGCGGCAGATTTTATTGCCACTATTTACCGCGCAATTTTATAAAAAATAATGCCAGCAGGCTATCAGAAAATCCATCCGATTAATTTTGCATGAGAAAGGGGCCGCATACTAATAAATAGTACAACGGCCCCAATTGCATGGCCCAGGCCGGCAGCACTGCCCCCAGGAAGCCGCAGAATTTAAAAGGCTTTGGTTATCCTGCTTCCCCAGCCATCGCGCCATCCTCATAATACCTGGCTTGCGCCTGCCACAGCTCGGCATATTTTCCATTTTTCACGTTCACCAGTTCCTCATGCGTTCCCCGCTGAACGAGCGTTCCTTCATGGAAAACCAGAATATCATCGCAAAAACGGCAGGAAGAAAGGCGGTGTGATATGAAAACCGCGGTTTTTTCACCAATCAGTCTGCGGAACCCACTGTATATCTCATGTTCAGATATGGGATCCAGGGCAGCGCCCACATTTTCCCCCAATGGAAGCGCCAGAAGCTTAAAATCCTGGAACACCACGGAAAACTGCTGCATATATTCCTCATATATATATTCTCTGATATCCGTCCCATTCAGCAGTATGGTTTCCTTAAAAGGATCATACAGACGGCAAAGCAGTTTTACCAGCATGGTCTTTCCGCTGCCATTCATCCCCACCGCCGTTATTTTCTCACCGGTGCGCAGTCTGAAGAACAAGTGTGACAAAGCAGGCTTTCAGAAAAACGGTATACTTGAGGCAAAAAGCACCACCGCCCCTGCGGAAAGAGAACCCTGAAGCGCACAAAAAACTACAAACAGGTACGCTCCTCCCATGAGGATGCCGGATGCCGCGCTGTCCAATGCACCGGCCCGCTGTTCCAGCCGGCTTTCACCTTCTACCATCTTATCCCTCTCCTCTTCCCGTAAAACGCTCTTAATCAGCGGCAGCAATGCCGATAATCCCGGCGCAGCAGTGCTGGAACTGGGGAATCATGTAGTAAGCGCCGCAGCCCCAGGCATAGTCATTCTAGATTCTGGCCAGCCGGTGTAAAATGTAAACCGCCGTTTTATTTCTCATACATAACCCTCCTGACTTTTAACCATAATACACGTTTTTTCAGAATAAAACAATCACCAATCTGGTGATACTATGAATAAAATTGATAGTATGGATAAAAGCTGCTTGACACTCCATACTGTAACTGCTATTATTACAGTATGGAGTGAGGGATTTCTATGAAACTAAAGCAGATTATTGTATCTATTATCTTATTTTCATTGTTTCTTTTTATCTGCTCTGCAGTATTTAAAGGCACAGCAGATAATTTGCAGGCAGATTCAGCCTTAACGGCAGAAAGCGAGGTATCTTCCATGGGAGAAAGTAATATAGAAATAACAGAAATGAACCTGGAAAATTTAAAAGAAATCTATTTTGCAGGCGGCTGCTTCTGGGGTGTGGAAGAATATTTTTCAAGAATTCCGGGCGTCTATGACGCGGTTTCCGGCTACGCCAACGGCAATACTGAGCAGCCGACCTACGAAGAGGTCTGCTCCAATACCACGGGCTTTGCGGAGACGGTGCGCGTCCGGTATGATCCGGCGGTGGTTTCCCTGCGCGTACTGACCGGACAGTATTTTAAAATAATCGATCCCGTCAGCTTCAACCGGCAGGGCAATGACAGAGGCACACAGTACCGGACCGGAATCTTTTATACACAGGAAAAGGACCGTTCTTCCATTCAGCCTGTCATGAATGAAATACAGAATGATTATTCCGAGCCGCTGGCGGTAGAGCTTGCGCCGCTGGAAAACTTCTATCCGGCCGAGGATTACCACCAGGACTATCTGCAGAAGAACCCGGGCGGCTATTGCCATATAGATTTTTCCAGTCTGGAGGATTTGATAGTACGCGATAACGGCACTGTGGGAATCCGCATTCCGGAAAAAAAACTGCGGGAAGAGCTGACGCCGCTGCAATATGAGGTAACCCGTAATGCCGCCACGGAAAGGCCCTTCACCGGAGAATATTGGGATAGCGACGAACCGGGATTATATGTGGATATCGTCACAGGGGAACCGCTCTTTACTTCCGCCGACAAATTCGATTCCGGCTGCGGCTGGCCCAGCTTCACGAAGCCTGTGGAGCCGGAGGCCATAACACAGCAGGAAGATAACAGCCACGGCATGAAGCGCATTGAGGTGCGTAGCCATGACGGTGATTCCCACCTGGGACATGTGTTTGAGGACGGCCCCGCAGAAACCGGCGGACTCAGATACTGCATCAACAGCGCCTCCCTGCGTTTTATACCGCTCTCCCGGATGGAGGAGGAAGGGTACGGAGCCTATATTCCTCAGGTGCTGGCGCAGTGAGAAGCTTTTCCTATCCTCAAACCAAAGCTCAGAATTTCCTAATATGAGACAATGCGCAGAAGCCTCCGCGCATTGTCTCATTTTGGCATAACAGGGAAGGGGGTTCGCAGTCTTTTTCAGTTCTCCCGCTTACCTCTGCCTGCTGTACTACTATGTTATTGTATTACCGTATTACTGTATTTCTCATGTTACAGTCCAAGGCTCTCCGTCCATGCTTTAAGCTCCGCCTTATCCGCATACGGGCTGAAACGTCTGCCGGGTTTCCAGTTTGTTTCCGCGCAGCAGGACTCTTTCAAAATATCCACGGTATTGCCTAATCCGCTTCCGCCGGAGGTACAGAATGGAACAACCGTTTTCCCTGAAAAATCATAGCTTTCCAGGAAGGTTTGAATAATGCGGGGCGCCTCGTACCACCAGATTGGGAAACCGAGCATGACAACATTCGCCTTTTGAATATTAGCCGCAGAGCCATCAAGCGCCGGTCTTGCCTTTTTGTCCTTCATTTCGATAGTACTTCTGCTTCTCTTATCGTTCCAGTCCAAATCTGCGGTACTGTACTTCTGCGCCGGCTTAATTTCGTACAGCTCCCCGCCCACAGCATCTGCCAGTGTCCCTGCCAGGCGTGCCGTTTCCCCGCTTGCCGAAAAGTATGCAACCAAAATATTACTCATAATGAAATCTCCTCTCAATGACAAATGGTCTGCCGTTACTGATTATAATTATAAAATTGGGGATCGGTTTTGTCTAATGCCTATTCTAACTGGTGTGTTATTCATTTTTTGTATTACCGGACTTCCTATGAGGCCTGTAAAATACCAGGGACACCACAGTCATTCCTTTTATCGTTGGCAAGGATGGCTGATGTGGCCGCTTCTATGTAATGGCAGGCTCATTACAGGGATCTGTTTTTGTAACACCAACAGAGGCACAATTCAATCTTCATTTGCCAGTTCTGCATGTGTATTCTAAAAATCATTTATTGTAACCGCCATTTACATCCTTGTCCAAAGTGCAATATCTGAGATCATTAGAAAATCAGCAAAGGATATGGTATAATTTTCTCAGACAAAAAACTGTATAAGCCAATCGAAACGCAACCGGAAAACTGTAAATCCATACAGCTTTTAATAATTAGAAGAGGTACAAAAGAATGATAAATACTAATGAGCTTTACATTGTGAACTACTGTCACCCGAACTGCAGGCCGTTTCAGAATATTATGAGATTGCCCAAAGAGCAAGCTTTTAAAAAAGCAAAAGAGTTAGCAGAAAATAATCCTGAAGCCCAAGCTTTTTACCGCTTTGCTGATTTTGAAAACTACTATCCACGAAGGCTAAAGGCTGACGATATCATACATTCCTCCTTTGTTACTTTGGGCGGTAAACCTAAAGAAAAACACCCTCTTTCATTCGTATTAAATGGCAGTGAATATTTAAATAAGTGGTTTGGATACGGTACAACTGTAAAATTACCACTTGCAGATATCCCCTCAGAGCAAATTAGTTTTACTTATGGTGACAGCAGTGCCATGATTGAAAAAACCGGAAAAATATTGCTTATTACAAAAGAAATGCTGTTAGATGAAATTACACATTATCATGGAACACTTGACGAGTATATGAGTGAAATTGAAAGGAAATATTGTTATATTGAAGTGCAATTGTGGTTTGATGATTTAATAAGAAGATATTTGTAAGATACTTATTTCATAGCATTCTTATCTCTGATTGAAAATATTTTTCTGAAACCCCCCAAAGAGGGAATTACACACGGAACCCAATTCTGCGGGCTTCCGGCCATGGGCATTCCCTCCATTGTCCTTCCTCCTCCTCAGCGCTTCCGGTAAGAAGATCGGTTGCGGCATCTGCCAGATAGCCAAGATAGCTCTCCGCCGCGCCGTCGCCGCAGATAAGCTTCCACATCAGGCCGCCAAATATGTATGACCGGGCAAACTCCCGCCAGCTGTGCAGCTCCTGGACAGCCTTTTGTGAAAGCTCCCACAGAATACCCACAGCCTCGCCTTCGGTGATCCAGCCCAGATAGCAGCCCCAGCGGGCCAGCATAGCCGCCCGTCCTATGTCCCAGCCCAGCAGGAATTCAGGGCGGTACCGGCTCTTAAAATGCTGCACAAACCGCCAGCCCCGGCAGATCGACTCCTGTTCTTCTTCGTCCGTATCCTCTTCAAAAAGCTCCTCCGGCGTCTCTGCCTCACAATAGAGCTGGTAGCGCAGGGCATATCCTTCCCGGGTGAGGTAACGTACCGTGTCCAGCAGCTCTCCCCGCCCATTGATGCCCCAGGAACGGCGCACCAGGGATACAATCCTCTGTTCCAGAACGGGGATGTGCTCCTCTACGTCCATTCCGTCCAGATCATGATCATTCAGTGTGGAAATGATACCGGAAAGCAGGATGCCGAAACGGCTCCACCTGGGATCATTCTTTGCATAGGGAACCGGTTCCGGCTCCGGCAGTGTGTCCAGCCAGGCCAGCTTTTCCTCCAGAACCCGGTAAAGCTCCTGCTCCAATGCCAGGGTAAGCTCCGGTTCCTCCTCTTCATCATCCTCATCTTCTTCCATGGCCAGAGTCTCCATAGCCGCAGAGATGATTCCCATATCCTCACCGAAAAGCTGGTTCATCATGTCCTCAACGCCCATGGCTGCACAGTCGGCAACCTGGCGGGCTATCTCTGCCTGAATCTGCTCCTGGTTGGCCGCCATCTGTTCCATGGCCTCCTGGCTGAACATCTGGCCCAATATCTCTACCTGGCGCTGTTGGTTGGCAGCTTCCTGACCAGCGGACTGTTCCTCCGCCTTCTGTTTTTCGGCAACTTCCTCCATGGCCGTTTTTTCGGCGGCCGTCCTTTCGGCATCCGCTTTTTCGGTGTCCGCCATTGTCTGCTCCGCTATCTTCCGGCTCTTTTCCATAGACTCATTAAGCTGCTGCGACGCCGCATCCCTGGCGGCTTCGGCCCGACGTATAATTTCATCAATATCAAACATGCTTAACCTCCTCCTTTTTTCTTTCCCCCTCCGCCTGCACTGTGGTTCCTGAATAACTCAATTTCGTATTTCTCTGAAAACAGCTTTCCTTACCTGTTTACTATCCCTGTTTTTATTTTAGCAAGCCAGGGGAGCTTCGGCAAGGGAAACATATATTTTATAAAAAACCGATATATTCCGTTGATGACTGAAGGCAGCGGTCCCCCTCAAGTGCCGGCCTTTATCCCAAAAGCATGGGGACATATCCTCCGGCATAAATAGCATTGTATTTCCAGTTTTTTATTTACTATTTTGAAATGGCTGGAGCACTCCTTTTTACCGAATGAGGCAAGGTCATCCAATGCTCTCACAGGGCAGGCTTCAACACATATGCTACAATTATCACATATGGTAAATCCCGCTTTTTCATCCGGCGTCAGTTCTGCATCGGTAAGAACTGCGCTGAGCCACAGAAGGTTGCCAAACCGGGGATTGGTGAGCAAATAATTTTTTCCAATGACCCCAAGCCCTGCTATTTCTGCGGCATGTTTCAGTGAAATATATCCAAACTGCTCTTTCCGGCCGCCGCATTCCACCCATTTACCGCCCGATGCACTTATGACTTTTGTTTTATAGCCATCAGATTTCAGCCGTTTTGCAACCACTTTGGCCATATTCGTCATTCCGGTAAGCATTTCATTACGGCATGCGGTATATTCTGCCGCGTCGTTAAGCACTTCCGGTGAAAATGAAGCACCCAAGACAATAACTGAAAGACATTCCGGCAGTACATCTGTGGGTTTAAAGCCTTCCGGCGCCATGTCAAAATCCTTGGATGCGGCAATACCAACCACATCTGCTCCCGCTTTTATTCCATATTCTTTTACCATTGCACTTGTCAGCTCAATTGCCATTTTGCCACCTCCCGTTAATAATTTATTGTATCATACATAATGCGACAGCAGTGTGTCACATTTCTTGCCTGCCAGTAAATTTTTAATGACAGAATCTAATTCAGCATACACATAAAACGGACGCGAAGGCAATACCGTCACCAGAACAGGCAATGTTTCCCAACAATCTTATGGGGCGGCTTATGATGCAGGAAAGCATTGACGCAATGAATTATATGGCGTATAATAGTTATTGAATTAAGTTCATTAATTTATAGATAAGGAGAAATGGGATAAAATGGCACGGCCTGCAAAGAAACCACCCGAACAATGGGAAAATGAAATTTTAGATGCGGCACAAAATCTGTTCCTGTCGAAAGGCTATGAGGAAACCTCAGTTTCCGATATTATGCAGGCAGCCGGCGGGGCAACAGGAATGTTCTATCGCTGCTATCAAAGCAAGGAGGAACTTCTAAATGTGCTTGTTAAAAAATGGGCAGTGATGTATACGCAAAAAACAGCATGTTTGCTGTGTGATCCCCAAATCACTTTCAGCGGCAAATTCGCCGCTATTTTAGATGTAATCAGAGAAATGTCCTCACAAACAATCGGTATGGAGGCTTTCTTTACCGCTTCAAACGAAGTCATTTTGAACAGGCTGACCCGACAGATGACCTCAGTGCTGGCTCCATTGCTTGCGTCTGTTTTGGATAAGGGAATAGAGGACGGGATTTTAGCCATTGAAAACACGGAGTTTTACACGAATTATATTATTGACGGTTCTTTAGGCGCACTCAACCGCGGCAGCCGCCTGACTCGTGAAAACATAGCTCACAACTTAGACTATCTTCCACAGGTAATTGCCAATACACTGAAAATAGATGTTGCGTTATTGACAAACGCCCGGAATGGAAAAGGAGCTAATCAAACCTGTTAATTGGGGGAAAAGGATATGGAAAATGCAGACTGTCCCTGCAAAAGGACAAAGTGTATTCGATACGGGAATTGTGACGCGTGCCGCGAACACCACCACTGCCCGGAACGAAACACCTTGACAGCATGTGAACGCAGGGATGCGAAAAACGAACGAAAAAATAAACGCAGACTGAAAGGGGGCAGGACATGAATACGGAAGAATGGATATTATGCCCCCTATGCGGAAAAAGACAAGATTAAAAATCCGGGAAGAAACAGTTCTGGAAAATTTTCCGCTGTTCTGTACGAAGTGCAGGCAGAAAGCTATAGTCAGCATTAAACAATTTCATTTGTCAGTTATCAAAGAGCCAGATGCAAAGACGCAGAGCCGATAACCTATGAACTTAATACTCATGGTGATCGGCTCTTTTCTTTTGGGTGGTTCTACGCTAAGTTAACACCTGCAATCCAAACGGATGAATATCGCGCTAACGCCGGGCTATATCCCACCCGCCCTTATGGTTTCAATCAGATTCTGGTTACGGAGTTTTAATGTAGCCGCTTTTGTTATCACTAAAGTAATGACTAAAACAGCCGCGCTGCAGATCAGCATGGGGCCAGCCGGAATCCTGTAGGGAATGGGGAACATGCTTCTTATGGGCAGATTGATCAGATAGGTAAGCGCCAGACCAATGGGGGGCCCCAGAATTATGGCCCGCAGCGAGCACAGGATGCTTTCCAGCGCCAGCATTTTTTCCAAACCTTCCAGCGTCATGCCGATACTCATCAAAACGGCAAATTCTCTTGCGCGCATCAATACATTGGTGGACAGCGTACTGACAACGTTGGTAAAACCAATCAGCATAAGAAATACAGTAAAGCAATACAGAAAATCAATTACCAGTACAATGGCAATGTTCATCACACGCACATAGTCCCGCGTCATATACACCCTTGCGCTGAAGCCGGATTCCATGTAATCCGCATTCTCCTGGTTTGGAAAATGTTCCGCCAAAACACTGTTTGCATATTCTATATAGCCGGTAGTATCCCGGGGAGCATTCATCCAGGAGTATCCCCGGACGGTGGCGCCGGGAACTATGAGCCTTACGGGATTGGTTTTCGGGTAAAATAATTCAGTGGGGATTTCATCCTTTAAAAGCTGCGCCTGTATCTCCACTTCCCTGCTGCTGCCGTCTGCCGTAAAGAGCCGGATCCGCTGCAGCTGGCCGGAATAGGGGGTGATATCTTTTAGATAGCCTTTATCATTATAGCTTAGATGATTCAGCAAGATGACAGCCCCTTCACTGACACCTGCCCTCTTGCACACTTCACGGTAATGCTGATCGTCCAGGACAATGATTTCCACATCAAGTTCATAGCTGTCCTGCCCGGCCAGTTCGTTTACACGGAGCATATCAGCGGACAGATAAGCGGCGGGAAGCTTTGCAACATAGGTGTCATAATCCTGACCCATACCATATACATCCCCGCCGTCATATTTTTCCAATTCCTTTGTGATGGAATTGCCCAGCGTTGAATCTATGGGGGCAGGATAGATACTTTCCCACCGTCCGGTATTCTCATTGACCCTGCGCGTCCTGGCAGATTGGTAGTCCGCTGTCACCGTATGGGAGGTAGCATAATAAAGTATCTTCTCCAGACCGCCGGCTAGGCCGTTAAGGGAACCAAGGACGATAAACATTATAATCCCTATCATAAGCGTTATCACAGTGGCTTTGAAATTACGTTTGTTCCTGCTGATGTTTTTCTTTGCAAGCACTCCTTCAAAGCCAAATGTTTTCTGTATCAGAGAGTCTGTAAGCCTGTTTATGCCCTTCCTTTTTCCGTCCTTCCTGATTCGGACCTCCCCGCTTCCCCTTACGCTGTCAATGGCGGAACTTTTTGCCGCCTTTCTCGCCGGAAGCCATGCCGATATCGAGACTGTAATCAAAGAAATAAAAGCAGAGATAAGGATTGACGGCCAGGAGATTACAAATTTCAGTTCAAAATATATATCCTTTATCATAATATGGGACAGGGCATTCAATTCATCCAGGAACAGATTGATCACGCCCACGCCGCCTCTTGTCAGGCAGAGTCCTGCAAGGATTCCAATCGGTATGCCAAGCACGGATAAAAAGATGCTTTCGTACAGGACAGACTTGATAATCTGGCGGCCTGTAGCGCCGACACACTTTAATGTGCCAAACTGGGAAATCCTCTCCCCTGCACTGATACGGAACACATTGGAAATTACAACCACCGCCATAATAAAAATAATGGCGCCCAGAAAAAACGCCGGAATCAGCAGCAGGCTCTTATAGGCGCCGGCATACATGCCATAATCCTCGCCGAGAAATGATATCAGCATAACATTACCGCTGGCCACAAGGCTGCAAACGCAGGTGGTCAGCGCGGTTGCCAAAACAATGGCAGCTATTGCCCAAAAAGTCCTGCTTTTATTTTTCTTTACCTGGCTGAGGGAAAGCTTCGCAATTACATTCATACCATGCGGCCTCCCTTCGAACGGGAAGCCTTCAAATCCTCGTCTGAAATAATCTCTCCATCGCCGATGGTGATGATCCTGTCTGCCATGACGGCAATTTTTTCATCATGGGTAATCAATAGAAGGGTCTGGTGATATTTTTTATTCGCAAGCTGCAGCAAGTCTATAATTTCCCTGCCGGATTTGCTGTCCAGATTACCTGTTGGCTCATCCGCCAGAATAAAAGCAGGATCATTGATCAGCGCCCTCCCAATGGACACCCTCTGCTGCTGCCCTCCGGACAGTTCACTTGGCAGATGGGTCCTCCGGTCGGCCAGCCCTGTCATATTAAGAATGTAAGAGAGCTTTTCAGGATCAGGCCTGCGATTATCCAAAAGACGCGGCAGCATAATATTTTCCTCCGCCGTAAGCGTAGGGATCAGATTATAGAACTGAAACACCATACCGATATTCCTGCGCCTGAAGATGGCACGCTGGCTTTCGTCCAGGCTGTAGATATCTTTTCCGTCAATGGTCACGGTGCCTGAAGAAGGGCGATCGATTCCGCCGATGAGATTCATAAGTGTAGATTTGCCTGACCCGGAAGAGCCTATAATTGCAATGAATTCTCCTTTGTTTACCTGAAAACTCACATTTTTAAGGGCAGTTACGGCAGTGTCCCCTTTGCCATATGTTTTTGTCAGATTTCTGACCGTTAATACTTCCATGTAAATTCCTCCTGTTTCACAAGTACTATCATCATAACAGAAGAAAATGACTGTCTGGTGACAAATTCCCATACTCAAAATGACAGTTTAGTCACTTATACAGTTTTATGGTAAAAGTCGCTCCGCTGCCCTCTTTGCCGCAGTCCACATCAATATCACCGTTATGCCTGCGTACTATGGCGAGGGCAAGAGGAAGGCCGATGCCGTACCCGCCTGTATTTCCGGAACCTTCAAACCTCGTGAACAGCCGGGCAATTTCCTCCTTTCTGATTCCCTTCCCCATGTCTGTGACAGATATCCATTGATAAATGGGATTTTCCCCACAGTCAATGGTGATACACGTATGATCCCCGGAATGCTCCGAGGCGTTTTTAATCAGATTGGTAAGCGCCTCCGACATCCAGCGTTTATCACAGTACAGCTCCAGGTCGTTCCTGAGATCTGTGGCCTGGTTTTTTATCTCCAGTAAAATAGCCAGCGGTTTTAACGCGGCTTCCAGGAGTGCACGGACAGAGACTTTCTCCATATCAAAGGTAATTGCGTCAGCATCCAGTTTTGCCATCTTTAGCAGTGTGCCCACCAGCCATTCCATCCGGTTCAGGCTGGTCTGGATATTATGGATAAATTCTTCCTGCTTATCGGGAGCGGCAGTTTGCAGCAGATCAGCCATGATCATCATGGAGGTAACAGGTGTTTTCAGCTGGTGGCTAATATTTTCCATAAACTCTATAAACAGCGCATGCTCCTGTTCCACTGCACTCAGCTGCTCATTCTTTATGTTTACGAGGGTATGGATATC
This sequence comes from Eisenbergiella massiliensis, assembly GCF_003435485.1. Lineage (NCBI taxonomy): Bacteria > Bacillati > Bacillota > Clostridia > Lachnospirales > Lachnospiraceae > Eisenbergiella > Eisenbergiella massiliensis. The sequence continues at coordinate 247,732 of NZ_QVLV01000004.1, read as the reverse complement.
ATTTTTTAAAATACTGAGGGAACCTTCTTTGTTGTCCCGGAATTCCACTTTCTGTCCGTCAATGGCTTTTCTTATTTTCTCCGACAGTTCCTTTATTTCGCTATTTCTAATCAGCACGGTAGCCAAGCCCCCTTACAGTTTCAATGGTTACAGCGCTGCCCATCTTCTCCCGCAGGCGTTTGATATATACTGTAAGAGTATTGTCCTCAACAAAATTGCTGCCCTGGTCCCATATACTGTCCAGTATCTGCGTCCTTGTGAGAAGATTTCCTTTGTTATTGGCAAAAATCAGCAGCAGACGGTATTCTAAGGCCGTCAGTTCTACAGGGCTGCTTCCCACGTACACTTTTCCGGCAATGGGATCGATTTCCGCATTTCCGATTTTTAAAAATCCTGTGGGATTTTCCCCCTTTGCTGCCTGTAAGGTCCGTTTCACTCTTGCCAGTAATTCCCGCAGCCGAAAAGGCTTTGTCACATAATCAGCCGCCCCGTTTTCAAAAGCGGAAACAATTTTGCTCTCATCATCCACCACGGTCAGGAATATAATGGGGGTGCTGTTTTCCTTCAGCGCCCGGCTTACATCAAATCCGGTCCCGTCAGGAAGCTGCATATCCAATATTGCCAAATCGTACAGTTCCGTTTTTATCCTGTGAACCGCATCCGAAGCGGTCATACAATGAAATGGCTCATAGCCTTCCTGTTCCAGGGCATACATAAGGCCGGAGGCGATCATGGTATCGTCTTCCACAAGCAGAATTTTCATGCTGAATCCTTTCTTAATCTTTTATAAATCCGGCGGATTATTTCCCGGCAGCCTCTTTCAAAGCCCGATACAGCTGCTCCACATCAAAGGGCTTGGGCAAAAATCCGGTCATTCCGCATTGCTGTGCCTTGCTGCGGTCATCCTGGAAGGTATTGGCCGTCATGGCCAGAATCGGAACCGACGCCGCATCCCTGCGGTTCATCGACCGGATCTCCCTTGTCGCAGCAAGACCGTCCAGCACCGGCATATTGACATCCATCAATATCACATCATAGAGCCCCTCCGGGCTTTCCGCAAACATGCTGACTGCCTCCCGGCCGTCAGAAGCCCGGTCTACAATAATTTTTTTCAGAGCAAGCAGCTCCTCTGCAATTTCCGCATTCAGGTCGTTATCCTCAGCCAGAAGCACATGCAGGCCCTCCAGCCTGATATCGCCCTCCTGCACATGCGGCGCCTGCAATTCTCCCTGATATACAGGAAGCACAAGTGAAAAATAGAATTCAGAGCCCGCGCCGTAGGTGCTTTCCACCTGCAGCCTTCCGCCCATCAGCTCCACCATTTTGCTGCTGATGGAAAGTCCCAGGCCTGTCCCGGGTCCTCTCTGGTTGCTGTTCTCCAGCTGCTCAAAGGATGCGAATATCCTTGTTATATCCTCCCTGCGGATACCGATACCGTTGTCCTTCACGCTGAAATATATCTCCGCCTTTCCCGAAACGCTGCTTCTCTCCTCAACAGACAACACAACCGTTCCGCCCGGATCGGTAAATTTGCAGGCATTGGACAGCAGGTTCGTCAGCACCTGCTGTATCCGCATCTTATCGCCTGTATAACAGTCCTCCTGCAGGCTGCAGTTCATCTCCAGCCGTAGCTTCCTGTCCGTTTCCTGGGCGCTGAACATGCTTTTAAGCTCTTCCGTCATCTGCCGCAGGTTAAACGGGGCAGTTTCGATCTTCATCTTTTCGCTTTCGATTTTAGACATGTCCAGGACATCATTCAGCAGTGAAAGAAGAAATTTTGCGGAGGAATCAATTTTTGACAGGTTCTCTTCGATTTTCGGCGTTGCTTCCCCTGAAATCCGGGTGAGATTGGTCAGCCCGATAATTGCGTTCATGGGGGTACGGATTTCGTGACTCATCCTTGAGAGGAAATCCGACTTGGCCCTGCTCATCTCCTCCGCCTTTTCCAGCCTCACCTGCATTACCTTTGCCCTCATACTGTAAAACACAACCAGAATGATAATGCCTGAAATTAATATAATGGCCCCCACGCTAAGGCTTATTGCCAATACGGGATTCGAATAATAAAAAGATTCCAGCGTCACGGCGCTTTGCTGCGGGACAAGGGTATTATCCGATAAAATGCGGTAGCTTTCCTCCTCGGAAAAATTGTTTATGGATTTATTCAGGATGGAATACAGCGGCACATTTACAGGCAGCGGCAGCGCAATTGTCACTTCCTCACGCAGGTTTGTATCCGTTACCAGATTAATATTGGCATAATAATTCCGCGCATAGAACTGTCCCACAAAGGACGCCGGCATGCGGGTATAGTCCGCTTCCACCCCATTATTAACCGCATTCAGACATTCCTGGTAATCGTCAAAATACCTTATGGTATCGGAAGGCTTGTCCGGCTTCATCACCCGGCCCTCCGGCACGGCCATCACCTGCCCTTCTCCCTTTCCTGCGGACTGCTTGCTGCGCAGGATGAGGGAATCCAGGGATGCATAGCTGGCAGTCCGGGCAAGCCCAAGGGATGCCGCTGTCAAATCATTGTCCATAAAACCGCCCGCCAAATCCGCTTTACCTTCCCGGACTAAATTGATTATTTCCTGATTATTCTCCGCATACACATACTCAAATTCAAGCCCGCAGCGTTCCGTTATGAGCTCCAGTGTCTCCGGAATAATTCCCATAGCGGCTCCGTCCTGTTCATAATACAGCGGATAACGATCCCTGATAACTGCTACTTTTAAAGGGGCGCTCTGCTGTATAAATGCCCTTTCCTCATCCGTAAAGGAAATGGAATTCAGATACCTGTCAGGAAAATACTTACTGTACAATTCATTGGCGAAATTGGGATCTGCCGCATAAATCTGCTCAATTGCCCAGGAAAGCTCGCTGCACAGCTCCGGCTCATCCTTGGCGGTAACAATATAATAAGGCTCGGCGGGAATCATGGCCGCCACATTGTAGTCCTCCTGCATGTATACATCCGCGCCAAGCATTAAATCCACCTTGCCGCTTTCCAGGCAGTTCCCATACTCCGTCGTATCCTCATAGTATACGAGCTCACAGGAAATATTATTGAATGTCAGAAATTCCTGCAACCGTTCAATTTTCTGGACCGCTCTTTTCAAAACGCCTATCCGTTTTCCATTCAGTGTATTATAGTCATAGCCTTTTATATCCGTATCTTCCCGATGATAGATAAGCAGGGAATAATTGGATCCCATTATATAAGAGGGATAATTATAAAGATCCTTGAATTCTTCCCGGTAGAACATGCCTCCCATCAGGTCATATTCACAATTGGCCATTTTATTCAGCTGTTCTGATGCATTTTCTTCTGTCATAAATTCATATTGCCAGCCTGTATACTTGGCAATCTCAATGAGCCAGTCATATACACAGCCACCATAAGTGCCGTCATCATAAACCTCATTGATACCAGAAGTATAGGGAAATGCAACCTTCAGGACTCTTGGTTCCTCCTCCTGCGCATTTACCTCCGGGCAATACAGCATAAAAGGGGCGAAAGAGGCCAACAGTACGGCAAAAAGAAGCAGGATCTTCCGATACTGCTTCTTTTTGCCATATATTTGATTTATCCCCTTTCTTTTCCCTCTTTTACCTAACTCCGTTGTATGTCCCATCCTGGAAGCCTCCCGTCCCGTATCCGCTGCAGCGTTGACAGCTCTGATTGTCTGCAGCCTCCCCGGTTCAGGCAGGAGATCTGCTGATTTACATTATACCAATCAGGCAGTAACAAAACAAGACACTTCGTATGTATTCGGAAATTCTGTGTTACTCAATAAGACGGACGGCGGAAAGCTTTTCAACTCTCCTGTTAAATTTCCGTAAAACTATATCGTATGCTCCTCCCGGTACTGTCCCGGCGTTTTTCCCGTGTACTTCTTAAAACGGCGGGTAAATACATGATCGTCCTCATAGCCCACCGACAGGCTGATTTCCCGGATGAGCATATTTGTGGAAACAAGAAGCTCCCTGGCCCGTTCCATCCTCAGGTTGGCAAGATAATCCGAAGGCCGTATATCCATCTGGTTCTTGAATTCCACCGCCAGGGTAACGGAGCTGATGCCCAGATAATCCGCCAGCATGCTCATAGTAAGCTCCGGCTTGGCAAAATTCTCTTTCATATAAGCCGCCGCTTCTTCCACAATCCTGGAACGATCCACGCTTTCCTCCGGCTTCGTCTCAATGATTCGGCTGCAGGCCTCGCAAAGGAAATCGTTAAAATCCTGGATGGTAAGGCACTGGGAAAGCGTGAATACGTTGTAAATGCTTTCCAGCCCGGTATTTTCCGCCTTCCATTCTGAAATCAGCACATGGATAATATCATTGTACAGCAGTCGGAACAGGGGCAGGGACGGGCTTTTCTTCGTCATTCTCCTGCAGATATCCTCCACGGCCTGCTCTACTGCGGCTTTATCCCGGCTGCGCAGCGCCGCCTTCAGCTTCTGCAGATAGGAATCGGGAAGCACATTCACCACATCCGTCAGCGCCACATCGCCAAAACGGATGATTTTGTTATTATCCTGCAGGAAACGGTTGTCAAATGCAGTATCCGCCTCCAGATAGGCCGCTGAACCTTCCAGGAAATCCTGGTGATAATTGCTTACGGACATTACAAATTCCCCATGGCATTCCTTGCCGATGGTAAACAGCATACCCAGCGTCTCTTCGATCCGTTCCGCCGAATCGGAAAAAAGGACAAAAAGGCTCTGGTTATTGCTGACCAGATGGATGCCGTAGCCGTCAAGATGCGCCGCCTGCGCGATCACATCCAGCATCATCGCATGGGCGCGGCTTTCATTGCTGTCGCTGCGCTCTCCCAGCAGGACGGCCAGGTACATGGTGTTTTCAATCTCTATGGACGCTTTCTGCGCCGCCTGAAGCACTTCCTCCCGGCTTTTGAAGTCATTCCGGATAAAATTCCTGACAAACCGGGTCTTCTTCAGCTGCAGATTTTCCTTCTCCTTCTGCTCGTTCGCCTCCACCAGCATCTGGATGCCGCTTTCTATGCTGCTTAAGTTATAATTTGTTTCCTCCTGGGAATCCAGCAGCTGGTTCATTTTTTTCACCTTTGCCGCCATACGTCTGGAAAATACCATGATAAAAAACGCCGCAGGGATGGCGCATACACTCAGCAGCACAATAATCCCCCACTGTCCGGTTACAATTTTATCGTAAAAAACTTCCATCGACTGCAGGGAGCAGTAAGTCAGGCCGCTTGTCCCCTGCCGGACGCTCAGCAGGTATTTTTTTCCATCTATCTTTACCTGGCGCTGCCCCTCCTCTTCCCCTGTCAGCGGCAGGATCGCATCGGAAGGCAGCTCCAGGCTTCCCCGGGAAACAATGACTTCATCCTTATAAATAATAAAATCTTCCCTCAGATCCTCTTCGTCTTTTTCCATCAGCGAATCATAATAGGAACCCGGCACAACGAACAGAAGCGTCTCCTGGAAAGCCGGAGGAATGGCCTGCATATAAAGCACCATGTCCTCACCGCCCATATACATCTGTATCCAGAAGCCGGAAACAGATTGTTCCGGCCAAATGCGCAGTTCTTTGTCCGTGGATCGGATCTCCGCTTTTACCTCTTCCGCGTCCAAAAGCTCCATCACACAGCCCTGTTCCGCAAAATAGTCCACTCCCACCGAAGTGGTTCCGGTGTACATATAATCGTCTTCATGATACTGGTAAAGCAGCATCTGAAAAAACTGGCTTACCGTTATATATTGAAACAGGTGCTTCTCCAGCTGGAGAGCCGCCTGCGGTTTTTCCGTCAGTCTGAATTTGGTCACATCCTCAGTTATACCCATTTGATATACGATATTCCTGATAATCTGCATATCATTTTCATGCCTGTTTATTTCTGCGTCAAGATGTTCCTCATTAGAAACAAGGAAGTCCGAATAAATCGTCTTATAATAAAACTGGTACAGATAACTCCCCAGCGATGTAATGATCAGTATTACAATGATACTGAACACAATAATATAGTAAAAAATATTTTGTGATTTTAATTCATCCCATATTTTTTTCACAAAAGCCTCCCCCATTTCCCTGTTATATTTCTTAAAGTGCCCTGCAAAAAAAAGCAACAGTCAGGACGTCCATACTTATTTTTTATTATAGCACAAAATATTTATAACACACAAACGGCTCTGCCGCCAACCGGCAGCAGAGCTTTTTGTGTGTTATTATTATTCCAGTTCCATAGTATCAATTGCATCCTGATACATCTGTACATAATCGGCAACGCCCATTCCGTCAAACATGGAAACAAAGGAATTCCAGTTGTCATCGGTTACACCGCCGGTTACAAAAGCAGCGATATTTTCAACAACAGCGTTGTTAATATCTGTTTCCTTCAGCGTGCTTTCCTGAAGCTGCTCGGAGGTCAGAGGCGCCATATCAAGATAGTCGTTGGAATATTTCTGGATATTGCCGGCCTCGTCATACTTCTGGCAGTACTCTGTTTTCTCGGTACGCTGCAGAGGCATATTGAAGGTTTCGCTCAGGTATTTGCCGGGTGCGAAGAACAGGGTATTACAGTCAATATAATTCTTAACGTCAGCGCTTCCATCGTTGGTAACGGTGATCTTGCCGTTGTCATCATATTTCCAGCCAAGGGTATCGCCTGCATCCTTTTCGCCGTAGTACAGGGAGAACATCATTTCCGTATCAAGCAGGGCGTCCAGCCATCTCATGGTAGCGGGTACGTTTTCATTTGTGCTTGTCACGAAAGCGCCCTGTTTGCACAGTTCCAGATAACGGTAAAGCTTTGCATTGCTGTCGGGCATCCAGAGAACGGAATTGGAAGCCACGCCGTCGTCATAAGCCATGGCAACCAGGCGCCATGCGGTAAAGAAGCCCACATTTCCTTCTTTTAACTTGGTTTCTACAGTATTGAAGTCCTGGGATACCAGTTCCGGGTCAACAAGGCCTTCATCATAGAGCATATGCAGCCATTCCATGCAGTCACGGAAGCCTTCCTGTGTAGGCAGGAACTGTACTTTTTTATCATCGTCGATATAAATCCATTTGTCAGGGTCGCAGGGAAGGCCGAACAGAGGAAGCATATATCTGATGCCGTTAAATCCGGTATCCAGACCCATTTCCAGAGGTATCTCATCTGCTTCGCCGTTGCCGTTGGGATCGCCAGTCTTAAATGCGCGGAATACTTCGGTCAGCTCGTCCACATTTTTAGGTGTTTCCAGGTTCAGGGCATCCAGCCATTCCTGATTGATAAAAAAGTGCTGGTTGGTATTGATATTCTGCCCTACCAGATAGCCTACGGAATAAATTTTCCCGTCGCTGGCCACCAGGCTGACTGTAGGGTCATTGTCTTCCGCATCTCTTCTGGAAGTGAAGTTAGGCATATACTGGTCAATCAGGTCGTCCAGAGGGATAACGATTCCCTGTGTCACGCCGTATTCCTCATCGTCCACACCGCCGTTTCCACCATTGGTTGCAAGGATAACGTCAGGATATTCGCCGGAAGCAAAAGCCAGGTTCAGCTTTGTGCTCCAGTCGGAGCCTTTGATGGGTTCCCATTCCACATGGATGCCGGTCTGCTCTTCCAGACGCTGTACCGCGGGCATTTCATCAAAGCTTGTCAGGGAATCGTTGTCACGCACCGCAATCATAACCTTTAAGGTGATGGGTTCGTTAACTATCGGATAGCCTGTCTCATTAAAATTACCGTCCGCTGCCGCAGCAGCTTCTCCTGTTCCTGTGCTTCCCGCTTCGGAAGCAGCTTCGCTGGAAGCATTTCCGGCAGTTGTTGTCCCGGATGAACTTCCACAGCCGGCCAGGGCCGTCATTGTCATGGCTGCCGCCAACATAAGTGCAATTGCTTTCTTCTTCATAAAGAAAAACCTCCTTTTTCTATTACAACACATACTGTGCTGATACCATAATTTTACGATGGTGCATCAGCCCTTAAGAGAGCCGATCATAACACCCTTTTCAAAATACTTCTGCATCACTGCGTAGAGAATCACCACAGGGCCTGTTGCCACTACAATGATACAGTATTTGGAAACATTGGCAATACGCATTGCCTCACTCATGGACGCTGCGCTGTCCGCCATGGACATCATGTAATCCCCGGATTTGTCCACCTGCAGCGTCGCCAGGATTTCACGAAGCACTGTCTGCAGCGGCAGCAGGCTTCTGTCTCTTAAATAAACCAGGCCGTTAAAGTAATCGTTCCATTTCGCCACCCCGTAATACACAGCCAGAACTGCAATAATCGTTTTACTTAAGGGCAGAACCACTTTGGAAAAATACTGGAAATGCGTGGCGCCGTCCAGCATGGCCGCTTCATACAATTCCCCGGGTATATTGGTCTGTATGTAGGTTCTTGCAACCATCAGATTCCAGACGCTGACACAGCCCATCAAAATAATGATCGCTCTGGTATTATATAATCCCAGGTTCTTCATGACAAGGAATGTGGGGATCAGGCCGCCGTTGAAAAACATGGTGAATACAAAGAATAAGTTAATAACTCCTTTTCCCACGAATTTCGGTCTTGACAGCGCATAAGCCGCCGACAGCGTTACCAGAATACTGATGACTACGCTTGCAAAGGTATAGAAAATGGAATTCGCATAGGAAGACCACAGTTCCTTATACTGAAAAACCGCCTGATAGCCAATCAGGGAAAAATCCACCGGGTGCCAGATTACCTGCCCTCTTACAATCGCATCCGGGTCGGATACGGAGGCGATGCACACCAGATAGAGCGGATACAGGATAATCAGCATGATGACAATCCAGAATATCGAATTAAACATGTAAAAAATACGATTGCTGAAGCTCATCTGTTTTTTTGCTTTCTTTTTCATCGAAAAAACCTCTCAATCACTTTTATCAGAACAATCCCACGTCAGTCATACGTTTGGATACCTGGTTGACGGATATTATCAATATGAAGTTGATGATATTGACAAACAGGCCAATGGCCGCCGTGTAGGAGAACTGTCCGCTTCCAAGACCTACATTGTAAACATAAACGCCGATGATATCTGAGGTAGGAATATTGCCAGGCGTCTGCATAACCAGCGCTTTGTTCGTATCAGAGGCAAGCATCTTGCCGCAGTCCAGGATGAATACCATCATGGCCGTTGGAATCAGGCTCGGGATATCTATAAAGCGTATTTTCTGCCAGATGCTGGCGCCGTCGATTTCGGCCGCTTCATATAATGACGGGTCAATGCCGGTCAGCGTGGCAATATAAAGGATGGTTCCGTAGCCCGCCGCCTGCCAGATACCTGAAATAATATAGATAGGACGGAATGCCGAAGCCTCGGACATGAAGTCAATCGCCTTCAATCCCATAGCCGTCCTGGCAAAATTCAGGATACCGCTGGTAGGTGAGAGGAAAATATAGAGCATACCTGCCAGTACTACGGTTGATATAAAGTAGGGGACATAAATACTTGTCTGTATAAACCTCTTCTTCTTTTTTCCCCGAATCTGATTCAGGAATATTGCCAGAATCAAAGGAACCGGGAAGCTCCACAGCAGATAATACACGTTCAATAATAAGGTGTTGGACAATAACCTCTTAAAATAGTAGGCGTTGAAAAAATTCTTGAAATGCTTCAACCCCACCCAGGCGCTGCCTGCAATGCCATCCACCGCCTTATAATCCTTAAAGGCAATCTGAATCCCATACAGAGGCAGGTAATTGAAAACCACAAAATAAATGATAGCCGGTAGTACTAATATGTACAGCTGCCAGTTGTCCCTCATGGCTGCCGCCAGGCTTTTCTTCTTTCTTATGGCTTTCGGTTTTCCGGATGCTTTCACTAAAAACCTCTCCCTTCTTTTTTTGTAACTTTCTTGCATGTTGCATGGTTAGAATATAATAAATGTCCGGCATATTATCAACGTTATAAATTTTTATACCCCTGTTTTTATTCGAAAAGTACCTGTTTTCCTGGGAAATACAGGTTTATTTTATGCATACTACACATAGATCGAAAAGGGCATGGAAGTGTGATTTCCATGCCTTACAAAAATTTATACCGTTGTTTTTTATTCCGTCACTATTGCCGGCTTACGCCATTCTGTTAAAACTGCCCTGTAGGCATCGTTCATAATCCTGCTGCCGTCCTGTAAGCACAGCTGGTAATGACCTGGGAGAATTATATCTCCTTCCTTCGCCTTAACACCGACTGGACATGGAGTATAAGGATTTTTCTTTGGAAATGGTATAAATAGTTGTATAATTTATTTATAAGGGAAAGCTTATTGCCAGAGTAAATTTAACAGTCAACTTTTTGGTAGTGACCCAGGACTGGTGAGTTTAACATGCACGAATTACGTTATATCCAACTAATCCCCAAGATGATCCATGGAGTTAACATTATGTTTAAAAAAATATTATGTGTTTTTATAACATTCCTTTTTTGCGGCATTGTAATTACCGCATGTGGAAAACCAAAAGAGATAAAATATTGTAATAGCACAAGTCTGTTTGGCGCTTCCTTATCAGAAGCCTGTGAACTTCTGGGAATAGAAGTTGATTCTGAAAATTATTCAGAAGCCATGTTGGCAGGACACAACTATAAAATATATACGCCGGAAGAATTATATACAATCAATGGTTATGAAACCTCGGTGGCACTGTATATTTCACAGTTGCAGGCCCCGGATGGACAGGAAATAGGTTTAACGATGATACGCTTTTCTTTTGAAAAATCAGTCAGCTTAGAAGAATTTTCCGACTACCTTGAAGAAAATTATATACTTCAAAATAAATATGGTAATAAAACAGAAATAGGATGGCAGGGAGAATACTATTTTAATCTGGATAAATCCGATAAATTTGTAAAAGTGTATACTGAATTATATGGCGTTAAGCCGCTGATACCAACATGGATTTTGCAACTGAATCAGGTGAAGGGAAATCATACGGAGTTAACACTTATTTGTGAAGAAGCTGCTCTTTACCGTCATATTGATTCCTTCGATTAAGCAAAGGGTAAAAAAGGTATTGCAGACCCAGTAACTTGGATCTGCAATACCTTTTTTTCATCCTATCCCGGCAGACTCTCGGCTACCTCTGTCCCGCCATCGTCTCCGAAATCACCTGGTAAAGCACCTTCTGATCAATCGGCTTTGCAATATGTCCGTTCATGCCGGCAGAATAAGCCCGCATAACATCTTCATGAAATGCATCCGCAGTCATGGCGACAATCGGAATGGTCCGCGCCCGGGGATGCTCCGACTTCCTGATGGCATCCGTCGCCTGGTATCCGTCCATTACAGGCATCTGCACATCCATCAGTATCAAATCATAACGTTCCCGGCAGGAAAGGAATTTGTCCACGGCTTCCCTGCCGTCCCTGGCACAATCCACTGTAATCCCTGCCATCTTAAGCAGCTCCAGGGCAATTTCCCTGTTCAGATCATTGTCCTCGGCCAGCAGTACATGATATCCCTCCATTCCTATCTGCCGCGTAATCATTCCCGGTGCTGAAAACTCCACGGCCCTGCCGATACCTGTTACGGAAAGCAGGGTGTTATAGAGTGACGAAGCAAAAATCGGTTTGGATAAAAAAGCATTGGCTCCGGCATCTCGCGCGCTTTGTTCAATCACACTCCAATCATAGGCGGTAATGATGATAATTGTCGTATCCGGCCCTGATACCTCACGAATACGGCGCGTTACCTCCACCCCGTTAATATCCGGCATCCTCCAGTCCACCAGACAGACATCGTAGTCTGCGCCTTCCCGGCATGCGCCGCTTATCTTTTCCACACATTCCTTTCCTGTCAGCACCCAGTCCGAATGAATTCCCAAAGTCTCCAGCAGCAGCGCCGCATGGATGCAGCTGTCCCTGTCGTCATCCGCCACCAGCACCTTCAGTGCTTCCAGCGCCGGCTGTTTTTGCAGCTTTTCCTTTCCGGCCTTCCCTGAAATATCGAATTCCAGCTCTATGGCAAAGGCGCTGCCCTCCCCCGGCTCACTTTGTATGGATATCGTGCCGCCCATCAGCGTCACCAGATTCTTGCTAATCGCCATACCAAGTCCTGTTCCGCCATATTTCTTTCCTGTGGCAGCGTTTTCCTGTTCGAACGGCAGAAACAGGCGATCCATAAATTCCTGATTCATCCCAATCCCTGTATCGCTCACCGTAAAACGCAGTCTGACACAATTTTCATAACGCCGCAGCTGACGGATCTCTAATCGGATCGAACCGCCCTCAGGTGTAAATTTAAGCGCATTGGACAGAAGGTTGAGCAGAACCTGGTTCAGCCTGAGATCGTCTCCAATCAGTTCGGTATCCACAACATCCACAAGCGGCACGGTAAAATGAAGCCCCTTGGCCACGGCCTGGGGGTAGATAATGGAGGTAATGGATTCCGCCACATTTTCAAGATTAAAAGGCTCATGGGCGATTTTCATTTTTCCCTCATCAATTTTGGACATATCCAGCACATCATTGATCAGCATCATTAAATGCCTGGAGGAATAGCCGATCTTTTCCAGACAGTCAGCCACCCTCTTTTGATCATCAATATAAGCCGCTGCTATGGTTGTCATTCCAATGATAGCATTCATTGGCGTGCGTATCTCATGGCTCATCCGGGAAAGGAAATCCGATTTTGCCCGATTTGCGCTTTCCGCTGCGGCCAGGGCATCCTTCAGGGCTTCGGTCTGCTCTGTCAGCTTTTTGTGCATCTTCCTAAGCTCCGTCACATCCGTGATGTCAATAAAAATAATAAGATAAACCGGGCATCCGTCCTGCCAGTCCACACAGGAAGCATTCACCTGCAGCCACAGGAACTGGTCAAACCGGCTTTTCACATGCATGACAAAATGAACCGACCTGCCTGACATCAGGTTTTCCTTCTGCTCTAAAATGGCTTCCATATTAGCTTCTATGTTCCGCAGATGCAATCCTCCGCTCCCATCTCCCGCATCATATCCAAAATAGTTCATATAACGGGTATTTCCTTCAAGCAGCGTCATCCGCAGGTCATTATCAATCCGGTATTTTGCCACAAATCCGGGAAGGCTCTCATAGGTAACGGACTGTTCCTTTTGCATCCTCACCAAATCATCCACATTGGTAAGCACGGTATATGCCACCTGGCAGCCGTCAATATATTCCTCCGCAAACTGGGTGGAAAATTGTACCCAGACGAAATTACCGTCCCTTCTGCGTATACGTGACAGCAGGCGATAGCCGCTCTGCCCTTCGGCCATAGCATTCTGAACCACATTGGTAAGGCGGATCCATTCCTCGGGATCATTCTGATAGTATATGTCAGGCTGGTTATGAAAGGTCGCTTCATACTCCTCCTTCGGCCATCCGATAAGCTCATAGTAAAATTCATTCGCCCAGACTACCGTATAATGTTCATCAAGAAGATGCTTGCTGACACTGACTCCCATCAGCTGCATCAGCGTACTGTATTCATAATCGGCCGCTGTTATATGTAACCCCCTGTTACCTGCTTCTTTCTCCTGCATTACTGACCTCCTCATTTCCGGTTCTTTTCGCGTCTTTCCTGATATCCTGCTGCCTTATCCTCCCGCTGCGGCCTGATGCGGCCTTTTCGTTTATACACACCTTGTTCATATTTATATCTTTAGATTATAAAACAGAAGATGTAAAATTACAACGCACTTATTGGATGCAGCTTAAAATAATGATAAAATAAAGCAATAGTTCAATTGTGAACCGTTATAAGATAAGCTTCAGCAATGCATGATTTTAAAAGGAGACGGACAATTGCAGAATGAACAGGACTTTTCCAATCTGATATATGAATATTTTTTCCTGCGCATCCGCTTTGGATATTACCGCTGCGGGGACAGCCTTCCTCCCATTGATACCCTGTGCAGGGAATTCAATGTTGCTCCGCTTACCGTGACAGCCGCACTTCGCCGCCTGCGCTCAGAGGGTTTTATTTCCATGCACAACGGCCGCCCCACCATGGTCCTCTACCAGCTGAAAGAAAGGGAGGAGGAAGAATTCTGCCTCCGCTTTTTCTCAGAACGGTGGCCTGCATTTATGGATTTATATGCATCCTCCGAACTGATTCTGGTTCCTCTGGAAATTGAAGGGCTGCGCAGAATGGACGATGGGGATCTGGCTGAAATTTCCCGCCTGGCAAAGTGGGGCGATGCGGATGATCTGCTGCATTTTTTCTGGTTTACCCTGCAGAAGCTTGACAATCCTCTGGCATTAAATCTTTTCTGGGAATCAACTCAGTTCATGGGCTTCCCCTTTGCCAAAAAAAGCCGGGCATACGGCAGCTACAGCCCCGGCATCGTCCGCCGGCGCCTGAATAAACTTATCCAATACATAAAAGCCCGGGACTGGAATACCGTCCGGGAGCTCCTGCTGCGGTATCAGAGAGATGATGTCCGCCGTATGGTTGAAGCGTTCGGCAAGGATATCAGGTCTTTGACAAAGGAGGAAATGGTACCGTTTACCTGGAGGATCTACCGGGAGCGTCCTCAGGTCCGCTATGACCTTGCCTTCCGCCTCCTGCATGAAATTTATATGGGAGAATACCGGGAAAAAGACTTTCTTCCCTCTTATGAAAAAATGGCGCAGAAATATCAGGTATCCGTCAGCACGATACGCCGCACCGTCAACACCTTATGCCAGACAGGGGCGGCGCGCGCTATAAACGGCAGGGGAACGCAGATTTTTACAGCGGGACAGCCATGCGATGCGCCGGATTTTGAAAGTCCGGCCATCCGCAGGAGCCTGGCTTACTTTGTACAGTCCTTTGAGCTTCTGATCTATACCTGTGAAGGCGTAACCCGCAGCCTCCTCTCCTCCGTATCCCAGGCGGACAAGGACATACTGGCCGGAGAGCTGAAAAATAACCTCCTTACCGGCCGGACTGAATTTTCCCTCTGGTGTTATCTGCTCTACGTGGGAAAATACAGTCCGCTGGAAGGCATCCGTGTAATCTACAGGGGCATCTACAGCCTGTTTCTATGGGGATACCCGTTGAAGGCCTCCTTTGGGAACTCAGAAAGGGCGGATAATGCGCTGATGCATTTCACGGAGCTGATGCTTTCAAAGCTTGTTAAAAATGATGTTGACGGTTGTGCTGTAACAGTCCGGGAACTGCTTTCTCAGATGTTTCCTTATGCCAGACAGTATTTGCTGGAGCATGGGATAAAGGAAGAGGAAATGCGGCTGACGCCTTGCATCCATTTGCAGCTGACTACCTAGGCTGCGGGCTGTGTGTACCGGGTATTTCTTCAAATTCCAGTACCAGCAGCCCGCCCCCGCAGGCCAAATTCCTTTTAATCGTCCAGCGCAGCTTCTCCAGCTCATCCGCCGTTGCAATTATCCTTTCCTTTCCGCCTGGCAGTTCTCCGAACAAAGCGGAAACCTGCCAGCGGGCGGCGCTGTCAGTACTGTCTGCGGCAGTAAGGATATATTTAAATATCCTTTGCATCTTCCTACGCTTCTTTTGATTACAGAAAGGCTTCATTGATGGTTGGATACTTCGCCTGAACTTCATCCAGCCAGTTGTGTAGAATCATCTTCATTTCCTCGACCTTTTCGGGATTTTGCCCTGCAATGTTATTATTTTCGCTGAAATCCGTATCCAGGTCATATAACTCACAATGGTTATCCTCGTAAAATTCCACCAGCTTATATTGATCCAGCAAAACAGAAGAGCCGGGAGTACCGCCCTGATTGCCGTAGTGAGGATAATGCCAGAAAACAGGGCGACGTTCTATTGCCTCACCCTTTAGAAGAGGCAGGATGCTCTTTCCTTCCACTTCCGCCGGAATCTCTGATGCCGCACCAATCAAATCAAGGAATGTAGGGTAAAAATCCGGGGTCGTAACTGGTGTCCGACAGCAGCTGTGAGATTTGACAAGCTTCGGATACCAGATAAAAAGCGGAACCCGGGTGCCGCCCTCGTACATCCAGCCTTTTCCTTCTTTTGCGGGAAGATTACAGGTAGGAGAACCTTCGGCAGTGGAAAGACCTCCATTATCAGAAGTAAAGACAATGAGCGTATCATCCGCCTTACCGCTTTCCCTAAGTGCATCCATCAAGCGACCGATATTTTCATCAAGATTCCAGATCATCGCAGCATAGACGGGATTGGATTGTACCATCCGACGGATAACCGGGCATCCGGGATTCGCCGGAATCGGTTCTCCTATCTTTAGCACATCATCTCCATCTAACCCCAGCCTCTTTGCTTTTTCAGCAAAACGTACAATATCCGCTTCCTTTGCCTGAATTGGAATATGCACCGTGTAGTGACAAAGATTCAGAAAAAAAGGTCGCTCTTCATCTGAACGAATCAGTTTAATTGCCTCATCCGTGATCCGGTCGGTCAGATATTCACCCTCCGGTCCTTCCTCCAGCGTTTGGATGCCATAAGGACTGAAATAACCTTTTTTGGGATGCCCCCAGGAACATCCACCGATATTTTTCTCAAAGCCAAAAGCCTGCGGATAATATTCTTCACCGCCCAGATGCCATTTCCCGACGTGCCATGTAGCATAACCCTGCTCCTGCAGCGCTGAAGCAATGGTTTTTGTGTCCTTCGGTAAATGCTTTAAATAGGGAGCATCAACCAGTTTCTCCCTGATTGGATGGGAATTCCCCATGTCAATCCAGTCCGTAACACCGATTTTTGCAGGGTATTGTCCTGACAAAAAGCTTGCCCGTGATGGTGAGCAGACCGGACAGGAAGCGTAAGCATTGGAAAAAATCATCCCCTCCCGCGCCAGTGCATCAATGTTCGGTGTTTCATAAAAGGTAGAACCAGTACAGCCCAGATCCCTCCATCCCATGTCGTCCAAAAGAATAAAAATTATATTTGGTTTTTTCATCTTGACTTTCCCCTTTTCTTCAGGTTATATTGCGCCTGCTGCCGTAGTATTTTCAGACAAAGTGCCATTCTCAGGAAAACCTTCTTTTCTGATTTTTTCTCCCAGTTCCAGCAGAATCCTTTCCTGTGTGGGATTGACAGACCCGTCTGCCATCGGACCGATGTTTAATAACAGGTTACAGTCAGATTCAAGTGCGTGTCCTAACAACTGATAAAGTTCTTCCACACTCCGGTTTTCATACAGCGGATTATATCCCCAGGTACCTCTTTGTACGGTGGAACATACTTCATTGTGCTTGTTTTTATTGCCTTCAAAACCAATTTTTGCACGCTCTGCCCCCGCATCTCCGAACCGTGGACGAATTCGCTCTGCAGCATCATGAAAACTGTTTTCCGGAGATGCAAAATCTTCTGTACCGGTAGCACCCTGTTTCCAGGAAATCAGAACATCGGGATGCTTCGCCCGCAGATTTGCATAAATCTCCTCGACAGGGATATATTCCTCACCCAGCGCATACCAGGCAGCAATCAAATCCAGCCAGATACCCGTGATTTTGTAATTAGTAAGCAACTCATCCATAACCTTTTCAATATAGTCCAGATAATGCTTGAAATCCTCTTTTTTGCGATAGAGATAATGCGGTTCCGGATTTTCCAGATTTCCCCGTGCATTGTCAAAGGTTCCACGATCTACATAGTAAGGATGCCGCCAGTTGAGCATAAATGTATAGTAAGCAAAAAAACCCAGCCCCTTTCGGTCACACGCTTCGCTCAATTCCCTGACCAGATCCCGTCCTGCGGCGGAATTCACACTGTTGAACGGTTCAATTTGGGAATCCCACATGCAAAATCCTTCGTGGTGACAGGTTGTAAATGTAATATATTTCATTCCAGCCTTGATTGCGAGATCGGTAATGTATTCCGCATCAAAATTATGAGCTGTAAACTGTTCCGTCAGCTTTTCATATTTATCCAATGGAATATTCTGATAAAACAGAACCCACTCCTGCTGGTGCAGCATAGAATATAGCCCATAATGAATAAACATACCATATTTAGCATTTTTAAACCATTCCAGCTTCGCTTTTTTGTGATCTGTTTTCCAGATCTCAGAATATTCTTTTAAGTATTTCGGACAATCATTCATTGATAATACCTTCTTTCTGTTATTGTGAATGTCTTTTCATCTGGCAGCATTATAAAGTGCCTCGATATTTTCTATTGGTACATCTCCCTCAAAACACTGACTGGCCATCAGGATATAACCGCCATCGTGATTCAGGCAACGAATATAATGCTCCACCTCCTGCTGTACCTGTTCCGGTGTTCCGTAGGGCAGCAGATTCTGAGTATCAATTCCGCCATGAAAAGCAATTTTTCCATTATACTGAGCCAGTTCTTCTGCTGTCAGTCCAGGTACCTTCTGCAGCGGTTCCAACGAATCAACGCCACACCTGATGAAATCCGGAATCAGTGGTGCAATCGCTCCACAGGAATGCTGCTGAAAAAAAGCACCATATTGATGACAAAGTTCTGTCAACTTCCGGGTATTTGCTTCAAAAAAGGTCCGCCACATATCTACACTGAACAACATGGATATCTGCGTACCGTAATCATCATGCGGCCGTAAAATATCGACCATTCCGCCCCCCGCTTCAAAACAGCGGCGGTAATACTCCAGTTCAAATTCTACCATACGGTCCAAAATCCGCTGCGCAACCTCCGGTTCATCCAGCATCAACAGGAAAAATTTCTCCATATTAATCAGGAATGTTACCATCTGGAACGGCCCGGGGTGTCCTATAATAATCGCCTTATCCGGATATTTCTCACAGGTTTTTCGTATAGCACTATAATCAAACCAATCCGGATTCGGAAAGGGATAGGCATCCACCTCTTCTATTGTAGAAACATCATTTAACGGAAAATACGTCGTGACATTATAGGAGTCAATATCCGTTTGATGAACGGTCGTTTCATAGCCCCAGTATGTCTGCCGTACCTTTCTTCCCTGATTGTCCACATAGCTTTTTAGAGGCGGTCCGATATAAATCGGATCTGCAGGTATTATATCTACCTTAAATTTTTCAAGAAGCTGGAATTCCTCCGTAAAACCATAATGTTTCAGTAATTTATCTTTCACTCTCCCCACTGCTTCAAAGGCAACCGGAACCCGGTCTACCTTTTGATGGGAAATGGCTGCGCGTACTCTCTCTTTGGAATTCATCTGTTATTCCCTGCCTTTCTCTTCTATAAGAACACAGGGATTGACTCCGTCTGTATCGCCTGCGCCAATCCCTGTTTTCATGTAACTATTTTATCGTTAAATACTCTTATTTCTGATACTGTCGGTCATAAGCCATCTGTGTCATATCAACTACTGTTTGAAGTCCCATGCTTTCCAGCTGTGCCAGATATTCTTCCCACACCGCATCATTGTTGATGTCCATAGAACCGGTAATAAATGCAATACAACTGTCTGATTCGTACTTTGTCAGATCCGCTTTCGCCTGGGAAATTTCATTTGTTTCATCCGCACTGAAGCGGATATTAGGCAGTGTTTTTTCCTTTGCTCCATAAGGTTCATACTGTTCCTTTGCAACCATGTAGAGACGTTTTTCGGAACCTACGGAAGAGAGGATATCCATGTCCGCAGGTGCTTCCTGAGACATCCGGATTGCATGTGTCTGAAATCTGGGATAAAAATTTACCCAGGACGCATTCTGTTCTCCCCAAACCTTCGGAGCCCATCCGGTAAAGCTGTTGAATTTAGCAGGTGTTTCCCCATCCAGACCAATCGCGCCTTCTTCCGAGTATTCCCAATGTTCTCCTTCCAGACCAAACGTACGGATATAGGCTTCCTCTGTAACCAGCAAATCCATAATTTTTAACGCACGGATTCGTTTTTCCTCCGGCATTTCAGTAGTGATAAAGAAAGCACCATCAACAGTCTTCGCTACTGTAGAAATATCGGTACAGGCATTCTGTTCACCTCCGGGTCCTTTTAGGGGTGTCAGCGCCAGCGTATCCCGATATAAACCACCTTCCTCCTGAATCGGCCAGAACTCCTTTGCGTCCAGAGTGGTTGCGAAGCAGACAACCGGATCTGATTCTGAATTTGCAATTGCCTGTGCCTGATCTATTGTCTGGGCAAAGGTATTGTTATACAGCAGACCTTCACTGTAAAGCTTGTTGATATATTTCAGTGCTTCGCGATATTCATCTTCAACAATCGCTGACTTGATTACGCCATTATCATTCCATAACTGCAGGCTGTCACCAGAAAGGTACAGGAAGGCGTTTCCTAAAAATACCAGACCATAGTCTCTGCTGTGACCCATTAATGGAATGTAATTTGGATTCAATTCTTTAATCGCTTTCAATGTTTCATAAAATTCATCGGTATTCGTGGGAACAGGAAGTCCGGTTTCTTCTAAAATAGGAGAATAGTACCAGCACTTATACGGATAATAGGTGTGGAACGCTTCTGCGTAATCGCCAATTGCATAAATTTTTCCGTCTAATTGGCGCATGGAATCCAAATACCCGGGTACAGCACGATCAGCTGCCATCAGGTTGGGAGTGTTCTCTTCATTGATATATTCATCCAGTGGAACAATAACCCCTTCATCCACTCCATACAAATCCACCTTTTCGTAACCGCTGCACATAACCAGTTCCGGATATTCACCGGTCGCCATCATGATATCCATCTTATCTCCAAACTCAGAGTTCATGATAGGATTGATGACTAAGTCAATATTCAATTCTTCTTCAATCCAGTCTGTAAATGCGTTGTTGTTCACGTCTTTCACCAGCGGATGCTGGGAAAGAACAGCGTTAATAGTATACTTGACACTCATATCATCTGCTGCAATGTCGGCAGTTGCTGTCACATTTCCCTGCTCCTCGGAAGTGCTAACAGTCTGTTCGG
This sequence comes from Eisenbergiella massiliensis, assembly GCF_003435485.1. NCBI lineage: Bacteria > Bacillati > Bacillota > Clostridia > Lachnospirales > Lachnospiraceae > Eisenbergiella > Eisenbergiella massiliensis. Next base: position 226,935 of record NZ_QVLV01000004.1, on the reverse strand, counting down.
AGCCTGCCCCCGATACTTCTCCGCCTCCACAGCCCATCAGTGTTGATGCAGCCATCATTATCGCTAAAATGCCTGCCAGATTCTTTTTGTTGTTCATAAATATCCTCCTTTGATTGATATATTGTTATGCACCCTCGTTTAGTAAAATCATATCTCACGATATGAAATCCTCTCCAGAACCGTACGTGCGGCTTTCCCGTATATGGATCTTCATAATAACTTTCACAGTTTCTGTCTACGCGTAGAGATTATAGTATCTTTTCGGATATGCCAGCGGATAATATTCCAGCATCTGTTTGAGCTTCTCTTCAAATCCTGCCAGGCAGTCGTCCGCGTACACCACCAGAAAGCTCTCTCCTGTTCCTTGTTTCTCAAAGAACTTTTTGTACTATAATACCAGTACATGGTGCATATAGATATTGGCCAGTACCGGACTGATGATGTTTCCCTGCGCGCTCCCCGCTTCATTTGTCTGATATTTCCCATCCTCCAATCCTCCCGTTTTCAGGTATGTGCAGGCCTTCCCTCCGCCATCATTACCTGTTTCTTTGGTACTACGCCTGCATCCGACTGCCTGTGGTCCGTTTGATTTTCTCCGTTTACTACGTCGGCATCTGGAACTTTGTAAAATTTCGGGGTTCAATAACATTGCAAACCTGCTTCGTAGGAACTTTAGTTCCTTGTGTCTACGCTTAGCCCTGCCTGTTACCAGACAACATCCAAGACTCACTAACGGCGGCTCGCTGCGCTTTGCCGCACGGGTGTTCCACTCGCTAAACCATCCGCCCTTTTCTGGGCGCACTCAGCCCTTAACAGAACCAAGCATTACACCTTTTACAAAATGTTTCTGCACAAACGGATAGATGATCATCAGCGGGATACTGGAAACTACGATTGTCGCATACTTTAGTGTAACCTGAAGATTCCGCAGTTCCTGATAATCCCTGCTATCCTTAATCATATCCGGATTCACTGAATTCATCTCCATAATCTCTCTGATTATGATCTGCAATGGCTGCAGATTTCTATCGGTCAGATAAATCAATGCATTTTGATAATTGTTCCAATATCCAACTATTTCCCAGAGAAGCAATACTGCAATCACCGCTTTGGAAAGCGGCAGAACAATGGAAACCAGACATCTCATAGCACTGGCTCCATCAACTTCTGCGGAGTCATAAATACTTTGATCTATGCTGTTCTTAAAAAAAGTTCTGGCTACAAATACATTATATACACTCAGAGCACCAGCTAAAAATAAAAAGCCAAAACGGTTATTCGTCAATCCCACCGATTTTGATACGAGATAAGTCGGAATCATCCCGCCTGAAAACAACATTGTCACCATCATAATTCTTAAAATAATCCCTTTACCGGGCATATCCTCTTTCGAAAGCGGATAACCCAGAGCAATAGTCATCGCTACCGAAATTACCGGTCCAAGCGTCGCATAAAAGAGAGAATTCAAGAAACCCATGATAAGATCCTGGTGGTTGAAAATTGCCCGATAAGAATCCAGTGTAAAAGAAACCGGAAATATCGTGACTTTTCCCGCTATAATATCGTCTGCAGAAGAAAACGAGCAGGAAATGATGTGCATGATTGGCAGGATTACAACCAATACAATCATGAACAGTATTGCATAAATCATGGCACGAACAATCTTATCCACCCATGAATCATAATTTTTTGCAAGAAACCCTTTCAATTTCATTCACCTCCTTTTTCATCAGTACATGCTTTCACCTGTTATTTTCTTAACAGTAAAATTGGCTCCGACTATCATAATACAGTTGATGATTGAGTTAAACAGTCCTACCGCTGTACTGTATCCAAAATCAGCCTGTAAAAGACCCTTTTTATAAACAAAGGTACTGATTACCTCCGATACATTGATATTAGTACCGTTCTGCATCAGATAAATTTTATCAAAACCAGTATTCATAATACCGCCGATTGCCATAATCAGGGTAATAGAAATTGTGGGGACCAGGCAGGGGAAATCGATGTTTCGAATTTTCTGCATCAATGTCGCACCGTCAACTCTGGCTGCATCATAAAGCTCCACACTGACATTGGAAAGGCTGGCTGTATACAGAATTGAACTCCATCCGATACTCTGCCACACGCCGGAACCTATGTGTAATAACCTGAAATATTTCGGATCTGCCATCAATAGAATTTGGGATGCTGCCTCTTTACCCACAAAGAACTGCAAGATACCGATTGTCGGATCAAAAATCTGCTGCATCACCCCCACCAACACAACTACCGATATAAAATGAGGGGCATATGTAATCATCTGTACTGCCTTTTTAAAACGTTGGTGCCGCACTTCATTGAGCATCAGTGCAAATATGATTGAAAGCGGAAAAGAAATAATCAATCCTAATACACTCAAAATAAGAGTATTGCTGAAAATCAATTCAAAGTAATGGGAATTGAAAAAGGATCTGAAGTTATCCAGTCCCACCCATTGGCTTCCGAAGATACCTTTAGTTGGACGATATCGTTCAAACGAAATCAATACTCCAAAAAGCGGAATGATTTTTAGCACAAATATGTGCAGCAACGGGAATGCCATTAAACAGTAGAGCGGCAAGTATTTTTTTATTTTTTTTGCCCGGTGGCGGTCAACACCTGTTCGTTTGATATTGGTCATTGTCTGTTCTGCCTCCTTCAATTTTTTCTGTAACCCCATAATGCCACATTTTCTGCCCTCTAAAAAGTGACAATATATACTTCTGACCATGACATCTTATCAAAATCCCCACATGACAAATCTTACATCCCTATGACAAATTCCACCATTTTATTGACTTTTCTCCTGTTTTGCTTAAAAATGTAACTAGTACAGCATTGCATAATTAACTATGATTAAACAGTTAAGGGTACCCCTGCATTCGTCCATTTGAAAGGATGTGTAACGAGATTGTATTGTTCAATAAATCTCTGAATGCTTTCTTTCAGTCCCCTATAGATGTATAACTCTTGCGTTTCAATAGTTTGCGGTTGATAATCCCGAACCATATCTCTATTTGGTTCATCTATGGGCTATGTTTCGGGGTATATACGAAACGGATACGGTGGCTTGGGGTATACAGGAATTCAGCCCGGCTTTGTTGGCTTTTCAGTATTTATATGGAAGAAGCCAATCAGGCTGGTCGTCCCGTGACGGATATACTCAAAATCTCTTGCCGCAGGATGGCCAGGCAGTGGCAGCTTATCAGGAAATTTATGTTCTAATGCCTGGATACCTGTCATTTCATCCACAGATACCACTTGGGTTCCTTCCTTTTCAAGGACCTGGGCGTGCAAGTATAAATCACAGATTTCATTTACATTGGCGGCGAAGGTTTCCGATGATTCCTATTTTTCGGTAGAATGCAGCCAATAACGAATTTTATGGGGCTTTAAATTCACCTCATTTTTAAAAAACGGCTTACGGATTTTGCATAAATCCCCAATCGGACGTAAATGAAAAGAGGTTAACAATGATTATGAAACATACACATATGGAACTTATGAAAAAAACATCCCCTTTTCGAAAAATCAACGGTACATTTTCCTATTTTTTTGCTACCTATCTACTGATTCTCTTAGTACCGTTACTCTCTCTGTTCTTTATTTATCATATTTTTGTTGCAGAAATCGAAGAGAGACTGAACAATCACAATACTGCCATGCTGGAAGCAGGTGTAAAAAATATCGATCTGTTATTGGACGAAATCCAAAAGACCATCGGCAGTCTGCAGCGCCGGGAAAATGTAATAAATTTTACGAATATGGAACGCTTTGAAGGACCGAATACATACACTCTGGAATTACTGCATTTAATGGAAGAACTGGAAGATGTTAAAAACCTAAACGGTAACATTCAGGATATCTTCCTATACTCCGCCAAAAGCGATGCTGTAATCACCAGCACCAACCTTTATATGGATAGTATGTCTTTTTATAAAAACCATCCCCTTCAGATTCCACAGGAATTTACAGAAGTTCCCTTTTTACAGGTTCCTTCCTATCAGTTAATTCCGTATCAAAATGATGCTCTCGGCAGCAACACCTTTGACGGGTATTTATTTGCCGGCACTATTCCTGCATACGCGAAAAGCAATCGTGTCGGTACTATTCTCATCCTCCTGAACAAAACCATCTTCAGCAACACGTTGGAAGAGATGCAGGTCGGTACTGACGGGCTTATTTGTGTTACAGATAAAAATGGTAAGACTTTCTACCAAAACCGGGCAGAAAATTCCTTTCCCTTTTTATATTCAGCAGACAACCTTGAAAATTCTGACACCTTTGTCCATGAGAAAAATCGGTACCAGGTGATTTGGAAGCGTTCTAACAGTTCTGGGCTCATTTATTCCGCTTATTTGTCAGAAGCTTTTGTCACAGAGCATATGTCCTTTATCAAAGGTCTTGTTTTAACGGTACTTGTCTGTTCCTTACTGCTGACGATTCTGCTTTCGCTGTTTTTATCTAAAAACAGTTCCACACCGATACAGAAGCTCTTAACGATGTTTACACCTTTTCCGGAAATTTCCTATAAAGGACTTCTGAGTCATTTGGAAAATAACGTCAAACATGTGTTGGACTCCTATTCAGAGAGCGAAGCCCGGCTGCAAAAGCAGATACCGCTGATTCAATCCGCTACTCTTTATAATTTGCTAAGCGGAAGCTACTGCAATGATACGGAACTACACGAATCCCTTGCCCTTTCCTCTATCGACCTGCAGGCTGACTGGCACTGTGTAATCATTTTGAAATTGATTACCCCTTCCAAGAATTCCCCGGAAGGATACATCTACCACAAAAAAATCAGTATTCTTGTTTCGGATCTGGTTCTTGAACTCAGTGCACCTTACTTTGTTTCTGCGTATAGTTATGACATTGATCAATTGAAAATCGCCTTCCTGCTTTCGTTCAATCTTCAGGAACTGCGCTCCGAAAATGGTCAATATACGAAAAACTCCAGCCTCCTGCAGCAATATATGGAAAATTTTGCAAAGTTGATTCATGATTATTTATTGGAGAAAAAAGAAATCCACACAATCTGTGCAATCGGAGAAGTCTTTCCGGATATCAACAATATTAGTACCTCGTATGAACAGGCCAAACAAACAGTTCATCTCCTGCCTGGCCTTTCACAGAAATCGTTTTACCATTTCAATGATATCACCCGGATTGACTACAATTTCTACTATCCATTTGAGATGGAGCAGCGAATCAGTGTTTTCATGAAAGAGGGAGATGTTGGACGTGTTAAGCAGATTTTAAAAACCATATACGTTGAGAACTTTATTAAGAAAGAATTAAACCACACGCTTAAAAGGCACCTGCTGCTCGCGCTTTATACCACCCTGATCCGCTCCACCGGCGAAGTAGACTATTCAGTGGATATCAGACCCTTTCTGATTCAGCCAAATCAGGCAACAGCAAACTTTGATGAAATATTTGACTCGGTAACTTCAGAATTTGTAATGGTATCCCAGCTTTATCTGGATAAAAAGGAAACGGAAATAGATTCTCTCAAAGAACAGATTTCTGTATTTATCGAGAAAAATTACCACGATCCTGACTTAACCCTTTCAGCTGTGGCACAACATTTTCAGATTTCAGAAAGAACATTTTACAGCTACTTTAAAGATACTTTTCAGAATACTTTTACCGTCTATCTGGAAAATCTTCGCATTAGTAAAGCAAAGGAATTTTTGAAAAACGATACTGTTTCCGTTGAAAAGATTTCAGAAATGACCGGCTACACCAATGTGCGCACCTTCCAGCGGGCCTTCAAGCGGGTAATCGGACATTCTCCAAACGAATTCCGTCATAACAGTTGAAGGCCCGATAAAAAGGCACCACAAAAATGGGAATATCAAGTTAATCTGTCTGTTTACTGAACGGTTACATAGGAACAACATTTTACAGAGAATTTATGAAATCGGCATTGTGCCGGTCATCGCAATCGACAATGCAGAGGAGGCAGTACCGCAACGGCCGCCCCACCATGGTCCTCTACCAGCTGAAAGTTAAAAATGATGTTGACGGTTGTGCTGTAACTGTCCGGGAACTGCTTTCTCAGATGTTTCCTTATGCCCGGCAGTATTTGCTGGAGCATGGGATAAAGGAAGAGGAAATGCGGCTGACGCCTTGCATCCATTTGCAGCTGACTACCTAGGCTGCGGGCTGTGTGTACCGGGTATTGCTTCAAATTCCAGCACCAGCAGCCCGCCCCCGCAGGCCAAATCCCTTTTAATCGTCCAGCGCAGCTTCTCCAGCTCATCCGCCGTTGCAAGTATCCTTTCCTTCCCGCCTGGCAGTGCACCGAACAAAGCGGAAACCTGCCAGCGGGCGGCGCTGTCAGTATTGTCTGCGGCAGTCTCAAGAACCTCATGCAGCCGGAAGCGCATTCCCACATCCTCCTCTGCGGAAGGATTTGCGGCGATGAGAAGGACTCTGCCCTTTTCCATATAGCAATAAGGGATGGGAAGCTCTCTGTCGGCCTCATACTCTATGGCTGCAAAGTTTCTCTTTGTATCTCCCATACGGCAGGGCTTTATCAGTTCTGAATGGCTTCTCCGGATTTTGATGATGCTTTTCATATCCTCAAGCATCTGTGTCTTCTCAGGCAGCTTCAGCTGCTCCCAGTCGATCCAGCTTCCATACAGCCAACGCCCTTTTCCATAGGGTTCCCCGCCGAACAGTCCGGGGGAAAGCTGCGGCAGCGGCCTGTAATCGGCATTAAACTCCTCTCCTGACATAAAGACAGGAACCCCCGGCGCCAGCAGCGTGGTATAGCCGGCAAGATAGCGGCTGCCCTGGGCACAATAGGGGTTTTCCTCTCCTGGGAAGCCAACCCAGCCGCCGTCATGGCAGCTTAACTGGATTGACAGGCGCTGCCCATCCTGTATCCGCAGCGGGAATTCCAGGAGCAGTCCGTTTTTCTTCTTCTGAACGGAAACCGTATAGTCTACCTCCAGGACTCCTTCTCTGTTACTGTTCCAGAGCTGTCCCTGATTGTCTGCGATCTGTATGTTACGGACGGCTTTTTCCCCGTAAATATTTTCCACGCGCAGACGGCCCGTCTGCATCTGCCAGGCTGCCGAAGCCGCTCCTTCCTCCGTCCTCGTACAGGCTCCTTCCTCTATCACCTCAGGGACCTTTTCCGGCTGATGCCAATGGTTCCTGCTGCTGTCCTGTACGGTGCCGTCTTCATAAAAAATTTTTACCTGATAGCGTTCATTCGCCCGCGTCTGCCTGTCCGCGCAGTATCCGGCGGCGTCATACAGCATACGGTGCGACCGGTTCAGCCCGTAATTGTGGGAGATCACCTCCCCATGCTGCAGGATATCGGTCACTCCGCGGATAGCAGGACCGCTTTCCGCTATAATGAGGATCTTCTTTCCAAAATCGGCCGCTCCTTTTCTGATCTGCGCCCAAAGGTCATTGCGGTAATGGGCCACATCCAGACGGAAGCCGTCAACGCCGAATTCCCGGACGTACCAAAGCCAGGTATTTATCCACCATACATCCAAATCCGGATGGTTTCCGTACCAGTCATAATCCTTCATTCCCCAGGATTCCCCGGCAAACCAGTCCGGATGCTCCTGAACCAGCGGGCTGTCCTTCATCACCCCATGGGTTATCACATCCAGGAATACCCGGATTCCGCGGCTGTGCGCGTTTTGTACCAGGCGTCTGAAATCCTCCTCCGTTCCCAGGGTGGGATCGATTCTGTCGGGGCGTATGCAGGCATATTCCGACCAGATATTATAAAAATGTCCTTCCCTGCAAAGTTGATGCCCGCTGAGCCAGATACCGTTAATCCCCAGCTCCTCCAGATAGGGCAGCTTCTCCTCCAGGGATGCGAAGGTCCCTGATTCGGGGCCCGTGGGGGATGTGAAATTTTTGGTTGCTATTTCATATACGATGAGCTGATCCAGATACTCCGGGGCATCTGTAATATTGCTGTCCATAACTTCATTATTCATACTGCTTCAGTCACCTTTCCTGTTTCTTCATATATAAAAGATCCCAATATTGAAGCGAAGGCACCTCAAATTCCAGATACCTGCCATTGTCATCCTCCCCTTTTTCAAAAATAAGAGAAGTGCTGATGGAGCTTTCCTCATCCGGGGAAGCCAGCCAGATGCCGGTGATTTCTTCCGGCGTATAGTATTTTACCCGCAGCCCGTTCAGGAGAAGCGGCGCAGCCTTTTTCCCCCGCTCGTCGCGCCATTCATTGTCGGTTCCGCAGAGATTAATGAGATGCAGGATTTCGTATGCTTCATCCGCTTTTGTATAAGCCCACACGGCATCGCTTTCCCCCTGTGCGCTCACGGGCGTTCCCTGGATTTCCACCGTTCTTTGTATCCGGGTCTGCCCGTCCCGCAGCAGGTTTTCATAGGCAGTCACAAAATCGGCCATCCGGCGCATGGATGCCTTCAGCGCATCATCCATCGGGATTTTGTCATCCGGATAGTATTCCACATGCAGCATTGAGTCACCGTTTCCCAGCTCCAGCCGGGAGCCTCCGGCCGCATAAACCGCCGCGTCACACAGCAGCACTGCCGGGGCGTTCATAGATCCCACAGTTTTGTAATAGTTGATATAGGCTTTTACCACCAGTGATTTTCCTTTTCCGTCCATGGAAAAGGGCCTGCTTTCCTCCATGGTGCGCTCGATCTCACCCGCCAGCGCGCTATAGGTATTATAAGCAATGCCCTCCCGATCCTGATCCCAGGGCCAGAACTCCGTATAGAGAACATCCGCCCGGCTGGTATTCGCCTGTTCAATGCCCTGGCCGCCCACCGGGTTAAAGGACAGATATTTATCCCCCAGCGCTTCCTTGGCCGCGTTCAGGAACTGACGGTAGGTATCCTTCACGTACCAGACAGGCTCTCCCTTTTCATCGGTTCCGAGGGGATTCCCTTCTGTATCCGTCATTTTTCCCCACTCGCCCACCGTATCCCCGTGCCAGCCGTCAAAATCCAGATACTGAAATATCCGGTTTTCCTGGGCAAACAGCCATTCCTGCCAGTCCGGGTTCAACGGATTCATAAAATACAGGCTGCCGTTTCCGGAAGGGGAGGCTCCCATCTGAAATGAGAATTCTCCCTCTCCCCGGCCATTGTCCGGCGCAAAATAAAGCTTCCAGTCTTCCGCTGCCGCAGGATTCCCCGCCGCATCCGTAAAAAAGCTGTCGGTTCCCGCATAGATCATGTTATAGGCCATGTTCACCATGCCCCTTTCCTTCGCGGCCCGTATGTAATCTTTTATGGTATCTGCGTATATTCTCCGGCCCGACCAGTCCTCCCAGCCTTCCGCCGCCCCGCCTGTGTACTCCTGCGGCAGCGGCTGGTGGTGCAGCGCCTGCCAATCATAGTATTCGATGGCGTTGATATGATACCTGTTCATCAACGCGATTTTTTCCTCCGCCTCTTCCTTCTCCTCATAGCTGCACACATAGCCGTACCTGGGGAATTTGACCCAGCTGGAGGATACATCCGCGCCTATGGTATCCTGTGCAATATGCCGCTCCTTGCCGTCCGTTATTTCCAGGCTGATTACATAGCCCTGAAAATCCGTTTCCGGCGGTTGCCATTCCAGGGAAAGCTTTCTCTTTTCCCCTTTATCCAGCACAATTTCCTGCTGCGAGGAAAAAATCTCCTCCTCCAGATGGAAAACCCTCATCTCAAGCGTTCCGCTCCGGAACCGTCTGTCCGTCGAATTTTCCACAGCGGCCTCCAGCCTGACCGTATCTCCCGGCGCATAACGTGCTTTATCGGTTCCTGCAATCAGAAGCGTAATATCGCCCGCCGCAAAGGCGCCGGCAGCCTGCGCATATATTACGCCGGCTGCCGTTCCCAGGATTCCCAGGCCCGCGATACATAAAGCCAGGCACATCCTTATTCCTGAAATTTTCATTGTAATCTCCGTTCCACCGCCAGGCGGCGGCACAAATATCCCTCCCGCATATCACAGGCAGGCCTGCGCTACCGCAGAATTAAACAGTTTGAAAAAAATTATCAATATACCGCTACTCCTTCACGGACCCCATAACGATTCCCGTAATCAGATATTTCTGCAGAAAAGGATAAATCAGCAGGAGCGGAACCACCGCCACCACGATCTTGGCCGCATTCAGGTTTCTGTTGGATAATTCCGTCACATTTTCAAGAGCGCTGCTCCCGGCGCCGTTTTTGAGCAGCTCCTGGATATCCACGCTCAAAGACTGGATATAGGTCATAATAGGATACTTGTTTATTTTCTGTATGTAAATCAGCCCGCTGAAAAAATCGTTCCAGCTTCCCACAATACTGAACAGCGAAATGGTGGCCAGGCAGGGCTTGGCACAGGGAATCATAATTTTAAGCAGAACCGTCATCGGCCCCGCGCCGTCAATCACCGCCGCTTCTTCCAGGGACTTGGGGATTCCCAGGAAAAAGTTCATCAGCAGGATGACATTAAATATAGGAAGCGCTCCCGGCAGCACCAGCGCCCAGATGCTGTTGAGCAGCCCCAGATTTTTTACCAGAATAAAGGTGGGGATCATTCCGCCGTTAAACAGCATGGCAAATATCAGCAGGTTCATATAGAAGTTCCTGGCAGAAAATTCACGCTTGCTTTTGGTCAGCGGATAAGCCATGGGCACGGTAACCGCCAGGTTCAAAAACAGCGCCAGGATCACCCGGATGACGGAAATGCCGAAGGAACGCCAGAACTGCCCGTCCTCCAGGATTTTTTTATAGGCGCTCACCGTAAAACCCACCGGCAGCAGCCCCACCTTGTTCGCCGTCACCGCCGCGCTCCCGCTCAAGGAGATGGCCACTATGTTCCAAAGGGGCAGCAGGCAGGCCAGCCCGGATAAAATGACCAGCGCATGGATTACGGCAATTCGTATTTTAGAATGTATACTTTTATTATCGATCATGTTAACCTCACTTCTGCGCTCAGTGCGCCGAACGTTAAAAAATTTTCTGCCCTGTCATTTTTTTGGTCACGCCGTTTGCCGTAAGCAGAAGAATCATTCCCACCGCGGAACGGCACAGGCCCACTGCGGCACCGAAGCTGTACTGTCTTCCCACAAGGCCGATACGGTAAACATAGGTATCCAGTACGTCCCCTGTTTCATATACAATGGGGGAATACAGGTTATAAATCTGATCAAAGCCCGCGCTCAGGATGCCTGTCAGGTTCATCGCCGCCATCAGCAGGATGATGGGCAGCATGCCCGGTATTGTCACATTCCATACACGTTTCCACCAGGAGGCGCCGTCGATGGCCGCCGCTTCATGGAGGCCTGGATCAATGGAGGTGATGGCAGCCAGATAGACCACGGAGCTGTATCCGAATTCCTTCCATACGTCCGTCCCGATAATCAATCCCTGAAAGGTCTGGTTGCTTCCCAGGAAATTGATTTTATCCAGGCCAAAGCCTGCCAGCAGCTGGTTTACGGAGCCGTCCAGGCTGAACAGGTTGACCACCACGCTTGCCAGGACCACCCAGGAAAGGAAATGGGGCAGGTAAACCACGGTCTGCACCGTTTTTTTCAGGAATTTAATCCGTATTTCATTTAGAAGAATGGAAAAGGCAATGGCCATCACGGTGCCCAGCAGGATTTTACCCAGGGCAATTACCAGCGTATTGCGGATGATTTTGCCGATATCGGGCAGATGTATCATATAAATAAAATGCTTCAGGCCCACAAAATCCGAACCGAACAGCCCCTTTGCCGGGACGAAGTCCTGAAAAGCCATGAGAATTCCCACCATGGGAATGTAGCTGAATAATATCAGGAAAAAGAGCCCTGGAAACATCATAAGATGATATGCCGCATTGGAGCGCCTTTTCACCTGCCTCCGGGAGGTTTTCTTTCTTTCTGTTTTCATAAAAATTCTCCTTTGGGATGGAAAACGGCCATGCTGCAGGCATTCCCCGCAGGCATGGCCGTCAAACGCCGTTTTACCGTTCCTGCGCTGCGATTTCGTCAATTATCTGTGCGCCGCCCTGCGCGTTCCAGTTTTCCACGAACTGCGCAAAGCCGGTTTCCACGTCTTCTACACCGGTAACTATTTTAATGAAGGTTTCCTCCTCCAGCTTCTCCAGGTTAGCCCAGTTGGTTTCCATGGTGGGGGTTGTCTGAGGGAATACGGGCGTCAGCCAGGAAAACAGATCCTGTTCAGTCAGTTCATAAATCAGATTTACGCCCTTCATGCGGGAATGGTACTTCGCCCAGCCCGTGGCATCCTCCGTTCCTTCCAGATAAGCCCCGATTACCGCAGCATTGGTCCTCTGCTCTGCACTGTGGATTTCCTCTACGGTGATTTCACCATCCAGGCACTGCTTCAGATCCTTATAATCGTCCAAAAGGGAGGTATAGGAATTTACTTCAATATTAAAGGGCCTGGTGGAGCCGTCCACACCGTCCTCCATATATTTAGCCACCTCGGGGAATTCCTCTGCAACGGAAGAGGAATTGGCCAGCTCATCGTAAAACAGATTGGCAATTTCTACAGCCAGTTCCGGATGGGCAAATTCCTTGCTTACCACCATATAGCCGTTTGTGGCGTCGTTATGCTTACAGTTTACTTTTCCGTTTGCATCCTCAAGCGCATACGCCTGGAAGGAAGCGTCCTTATTCAATGCATACACATTGTTCAGAAGCCAGTCCGGAATATGCCAGGTGCCAAAGGCGATACCTGTCTGTCCGTTGGCAAGCAGCGCGGTGATATCATCCCAGGTTCTTGTACCCACCTGAGGATCCAGGATTCCATCGCGGTACCAGCCAGCAGCGGTGGAAAGGGCGTTCTTCATTTCCTCCGTTGTGGAACCATAAATGATTCCGCCGTCCTTTTCATACCAGGTTTTTGGGAAAGCGCCCATGGCATAGGCCAGGGAATTCATGCTGTAGGTTCCGTCAGGATCACCGCTTGTCAGCCAGGAGGCCAGGGCAATGCCCACCACATTTTCCGCGTTTCCAGGATTTTTATCCACGAATTCCTTTGCTACCATTTCCAGCTCTTCTATGGTAATGCAGCCGTTTCCATCCTCATCAACTGTGATGCCCAGAGAATCCATCCAGTCGCTTCTGATCCAGACAATACTGGGACCGGAGTCCGCATTGGTGCCCGGAATCGCCATGATTTTCCCGTCAAAGGTCACATTTTCCAGCGCTCTGCCGCCATAGGAATCATAAATCCCTTTCAGATAATCGCTGGCATGGCTCTCATAGCTTTCCGTCAGATCCGCTATCAGGTCGTTTTCGTACAGCTCCTGCAGCTCATCCAGTGTCGTCACCTTCATGATATCCGGGATATCCCCGGCGGAAAGGGCAAGGGACACCTGCCTGTCGTAATCGTCCCCGTTGGCTTCAAATTCATCCACAATTTTTACATTCAGCTTATCCTCCAGCATTCTGGTGTAAGCATTATTTTCATAGGTATCGCCTTCCGGCAGTTTGGGATTCTGCAGTGTCTGCCTTCCCATCATTATCGTAACCGCTTCTGTGTCCGCGGCGGCCCCGCTTCCCGTCTCCGTTGCCCCTGTTTCCTCACTTTTTGCCGAACAGGCAGATACAGATGCCATCATGGCGAAAGCAAGCGTAACTGACATCATTTTTTTCCAAAATCCGTTCTTCATCTCAAAACCTCCCGGTTTACTATGCTAAGTTTGTGTATTTCCCTCACAGAGCGGCCGCTCCTGCTGATGTAACAAGTATACGGCATCCTCCCCCGCCAGGTAAATAAAACGATTTCCATTTTCATGATATTTTTTACAGTTCTTTTTTTAGGGACATTGTATACAAAACTCAGTCATGGTATACTTCAACCATGCAAATTAGCTAATGAAAGGTTTGCCGATGCTGTGGGCTTTGCTGTGCCCGGCCTGACGGACCACATAAAAAACCCCTCAGCCCCCGGCGGAAAGGAAAGCGGCCGGCCACACCGGGCAGCGGATAGGGCACAGCAAAGCCCACAGCATCGGCAAAGCCTCCATTTAACAAATTTTGAAAGGGTGAAGCTTTATGTATACTTTGTTGATTGCGGATGATGAGGCGGATGAAAGGGCTTTGATAGTTTTTCTTTTGAAGAGTTATCCGGAGAGTTTTCATATTTTGGAGGCCTCTAATGGGCGGGAGGCGTTGTCTGTTTTGCAGCGGGGCCGTGTGGATATTCTTTTGTCGGATATTCAGATGCCTTTTTTGAATGGGATTGAGCTGGCTACTGAAGCCAAAAAGCTTTATCCGGATACGGAGATTCTTTTTTTCAGCGGGTATGATGATTTTGAATATGTGAAGAATGCGCTTTCGCTGCGGGCGGTGAATTATATCCTGAAGCCGGTGAGTCCGGAGGAGTTTGATAAATCGTTAAATGAAATCGTAAAGCGGCTGGATTCGCAGAAGATAGAATTCACACAGTCTGAGGAGTATATTGAGACACGTTTCCGGGGGGAAGTGATGCCTTCCGGGGAGACGATTTCTGAAAATGCCTCCGCGGCGGCTGATACGCTGCTTCTGCGCAGCATAGAGCTTGCAATTAAGCTGAAGCAGCCGGAAAAGCTGACGGCGCAGGTTCGGGAGCTTCTGCATAAATACCGGGATACGCCGAACCTGTCCCATATTTATATCCGCTATATCTGCACTACTCTGCTGCAGTTACTTATGGACGCTGCGCCGGAGCAGACGGAGGAGGATTTTCAGAAGGCGGTGCGGGAAATCTATACCTTCCGACATTTTTCCGATATCGTGGAGCTGATAGAACGCTATCTGGACATGGCGGCCGCTTCTATCCGGCAGGAGCTGGATGCGCCCAATTATGCGGTCCATCAGGTAAAGCAGTATATCCACCTGCATTACGCCGAGGATCTCAGCCTGAACCTGCTGGCGGATCTGGTGTACCTGAATCCCAAGTACCTGAGCAATATTTTTACCCAGTCCACCGGCTGCAATCTCAACAAATATATCCGCAGGGTGCGCATGGAAAAGGCCTGTGGGCTGCTGCTTGACACCAACATGAAGGTGTCCGACATCAGTCAGGCGGTGGGATACCCCAATCCCTCTTATTTCTGCAAAACCTTCCAGGAAATCTACGGAACCACGCCCGACCGTTTCCGGCAGGGAACGGAACGCGCCTGAAAACAGGAGGAATTCTATGTACGCAAAAATTCTTCACCGTATAAAAAATATGGGCTTCCGCAAAAAAATCACGGGGATCAGTCTGGCAATCAGCCTGATCCCTGTGATTCTCCTGGGTATCTTTTCCTATGGGCAGATGCGCAGTCTCATGCTGGAACGGGAATCCCTGGCGCTGCGGGAAACGCTCCGCCAGGAAACGGATCATCTGAATTATAAGCTGGAATCCTATCTTTCCGCTCTCAATCTCATCTGCTGGAATGAAGGCATCCGTACATCCCTGTCAAAGGATTATGAAACCAATGTGGATATGTATCTGGCGTATCGTGACGTCATTGATCCCATGTTTCTTACCGTGCGTTCCCTGAACAGGGATATTACTTCCATCAGCGTTTACACGGATAACCATATGAATCCTCACGGGAACGTACTGCGGCCGCTGGAAGAGGCTGCAGGGGAGGCCTGGTTTGATCAGGCGTGCCGCTCCACGGCGCCCTTTTTCCAGATTTCAGAGGACGGGCGGAGCATTCTCCTGCTGTGTCAGTTCTATTATAAATACGTCCCCTATACCAATATCCTCTGCATGACAATTGATCTGGCCTCCGCCCTGGATACGGCGGACAGCCTGTTTGAGGATAATTATGGTTTTCTCATGGCTTCGGCGGAGGGAGAAAGCCTGTTCCGGTTTACGAATATTTCCGGGGAAGCGGCTGCGGACATGCCTGACAGCGGAGCTCTGACCCAGGAGGGTATTTCCCGGGATTATCTTGTGGAAAGCAGCGCGCTGGAGGATACGGACTGGAGGCTTTACCTGTACCGTCCTGTGGAAGAAGCGGCGGCGGCCATCCGGCAGATTACCTATATCGTGCTTTTCATGATCCTGGTGTGCATTCTTCTCGTTTCCTGTACCAGCGCCGGACTGTCCAGGCTGGTGGTACATCCGCTGGAACAGCTCTCCTCCTATATCGCCAAGGTGGAGTCCGGCAATTATGAATTTACCATCACCTCAGACAGCACGGACGAGGTGGGCCGCCTCATTGAGGCCTTCCGCAAAATGACCGCCAATTTAAACCACCTGGTCAACGAGGTGCTGCGGGCGAAAATCGCACAGCAGAAATATGAGCTGAAAATTCTGCAGTCCCAGATCAATCCCCACTTTCTGTATAATTCCCTGTCCCTGATCAATGGGAAGGCCATCATGGCCGGACAGCAGGACATCAGCCAGATGGCAAGGCTGCTTTCCACCTTTTACCGGACCATGCTGAACAAAGGAAGCAGCATCACCACTGTGGAATCCGAACTGGAAAATACAAAGGCCTATATTTCTATCCAGCGGATGATGCATTCCGATTCCTTTGATGTGACCTATGATATTGCCGGGGATGTCCTCTCCTTCCCCATCCTGAATCTCCTTCTGCAGCCGCTTGCGGAAAATGCCATCATCCATGGTCTTGATCACAAGGAAACTCCCGGAAAAGGGGTTCTCTCCGTTTCCTGTTACCGGGAAGGGGAGGATATCGTTTTCAAGGTGATGGATAATGGCTGCGGAATGCCTGAGGAGGAATGCACCCGTATCCTCAGCGCAGACAGCCGGGGCTATGGGGTGAAAAACGTACATCAGAGAGTCTGCCTTTACTATGGCCCCGGCTATGGGCTGTCCTACCGCAGCAC
Organism: Eisenbergiella massiliensis; assembly: GCF_003435485.1. Classification (NCBI taxonomy): domain Bacteria; kingdom Bacillati; phylum Bacillota; class Clostridia; order Lachnospirales; family Lachnospiraceae; genus Eisenbergiella; species Eisenbergiella massiliensis. The sequence continues at coordinate 210,125 of NZ_QVLV01000004.1, read as the reverse complement.
AAACGGAATGGGAACCTGCGCCGTCCTACGGGTATCGGATTCTCTGCCGCCCTCGGAGTGAGCCGTATGTGCCAAAGCTGGGTATTTATTACAGCATCTGCGTATTTGTAAAGTATCCCGGAATGTACTATAATAAAAGCCGGACCGGCAGAAACAAACTACGGACAAAGAACAGGCAGGGGAGAAGAATCTGATGAAGCTATTACTGGTTGAAGATGATCCGGAAATCTGCGGAATGCTGAAAAAATTTCTGGAAAAAGAAAATTTTGAAATTATCACCGCCAATGACGGGGAAGAGGCCTGCAGCAAATTCAGGCAGGAAACCTGCGATCTTGTTCTCCTTGATCTGATGCTGCCAAAAATCAGCGGCATGGATGTGCTGCAGCAAATCCGTGCCCAAAGTACGGTGCCGATTATCATTATGTCCGCAAAAGATACGGATTCCGATATCACGCTTGGGCTGGGCCTGGGCGCTGACGATTATGTGACCAAGCCCTTTTCCATGGTCCAGGTACTCGCCCGGATCAAGGCCAATCTGCGAAGGACCGGCCAGTATGCCGCTTCCTCCCCTGCCCGCCCCTCCCTGCTTACTGTGGGAGAACTGCGAATGAATCTGGAGGATTACACCGTTTCAAAGCAGGGAAAGGAAATTGAGCTCACGGCGAAGGAATTTGAAATTCTGCGTCTCCTTCTGCAGAATCCCAGGAAGGTATATACCAAGGAACAGATTTATTCCCTCATCTGGAATGACGCCTATCTTGGCGATGAAAACGCGGTTAACGTCCATATCAGCCGGCTGAGGAATAAAATTGAAGATAACCCCCGTTCTCCCAAATATGTGATTACGGTGTGGGGTATCGGTTACAAGTCAGGAGAATTCAAATGAGCGAAGCTGCAATCATATTTCTTCTCATTCTCTGCATTATCCTTCTTTTTTCCATTATCCTTTACCAGCGGTTCCATTTTAAAAAAGGGATACACGCAAGGCTGAAGGAAGTGAGCGACAAGCTGGAGGATATCCTTATATCGGGAAGTGATGAAAAGGTCATGGTTTTCACGGACGACAGTGCATTGATGGAGCTGTCCGGCCAGATCAACCTCCTGCTGGAGGGATATCAGAAAATAAAGGTGGACTACCGGCGTTCCCAGGCCGCTTCCAAGAAAATGCTTTCCAACATATCCCATGATATCAAGACCCCTATGACCGTTATTCTGGGATACCTTGAAATGATCCGCCTGGAAAGCCCGGAGGAAAATGAGCTTCTGGAAAAGGTGGAGGAAAAAGCACGGAAGATGATGGAACTGATCAGCCAGTTTTTTACCCTGGCAAAGCTGGAGGCCGGCGATACCAGCCTGGAGCTGTCCAGCGTCAGCCTGAATGAATGCTGCCGGGAAGCAGTCCTTGATTTCTATGAGCTGCTGACCCAGAAAAATTTCCAGGTGGAAGTTGATATCCCGGAGCAATCCGTGTGCATTATGGGGAACAGGGACGCCCTGGGACGGATTCTGGAAAATCTCATATCAAATGCCATCCGTTATGGCGGGGACGGCAAATATCTGGGAGTTTTTCTTCATTCGGACGAAAAATATGTCTATATCGACATATCCGATAAGGGCAAAGGTATCGACAAAGCCTTTTCCACCCGGATTTTCGACCGTCTCTTCACCCTGGAGGATTCCCGGAACCAGGAAATACAGGGTAACGGACTCGGCCTGACCATCGCCAAAAGCCTCGCTAACCAGCTTGGCGGCGATATCTTACTCAAAAGCGATCCCCACATCCTCACCACCTTCACATTGAAATTCCGGAAACTGATATATTAAAGGAAGCAAAGCAGAATGATCCGCCGAGGCTGCGGCAAAAAGCCGGGAGGCCGGCATACAGCGGCCACAGGGCGGCGGAGCATTCTGCTTTGTTTTCGGTAACGAAAGAAATTCGTAAGAATTGGTCAAGAGTTTTGCAAAGTTCTTTCTATATGATAGGGTTTAACAGGAAAGGAGAACTATTATGGAATATATTTTACAGACGAATCATCTTACGAAGGTTATTGACAAAAGGGAAATCGTTCATGATGTGGGGCTTCATGTGCAGAAGGGGGAAATTTACGGGTTTTTGGGGCCGAATGGAGCCGGGAAAACCTCTGTGATGAAGATGCTTACCAACATATGGAAGCCTTCCGGCGGGTCGGTTGAGATATTCGGGGAGACGCTTACGCCCTCTTCCTATCAGGTCCTGAAACGGATGGGCAGCATTCTGGAGTTTCCTACCTTCTATGACCATATGAGCGGGCGGGAAAATCTCAAGCTTCATTGCGAATATATGGGATACTATCATCCCGGAAGCGTTGAAAATGCGCTGGAAATGCTGCATTTATCAGATGCGGCCGACAAGCCGGTGAAAAGCTATTCCCTGGGAATGAAGCAAAGGCTTGGAATTGCCAGGGCGGTTTTATGCAAGCCGGAGCTGCTGATACTGGATGAGCCGACGAATGGGCTGGACCCCGCCGGGATGAAACAAATCCGCGATTTGATGAAAATGCTCTGTGCGGATTACGGAATTACCATTATGATTTCTTCCCATATTCTTTCCGAGGTGGAAAGCATTGCCCATACAATCGGCATGATTCATCACGGCAGGCTTATCAATGAAATATCCATGGAGGAAATTGAGGAAAAAAACACCGCATATATTGAGCTTGGGGTTAACGATACAAAACGGACGGCATATCTGCTTTCAGAGGAGCTGAAGCTGCTAAGCTTCAGGATTATGGATACGGGGGAAATCAGGATCTATGATAAACAGATCAGTCCGCAGGCCATCTCAAAGGTTCTGGGGGCAAATGGTGTGGAAATCCGGGTCCTGCGGAAAAAATCGGAGACTCTGGAAGACTATTTTCTGAAAATGACGGCGGAGGTATGATAGATATGATTAAGTTAATCAAGTTGGAATGGAAGAAAAACCAGATTGGGAAGTATATTCGAAATGCCGTGATTCTGACGGCGCTGCTGTGCCTTTTTATTTTCGCCATGGATTTTCTGGGAATCGCCAACGATCCGGAGACAGGCGTACCGGATACGGCTCCCGGAATGAACAATATTTCTTCAACCATTGAATTGTTTTCCAGCATGGCATTTCTGGTATTTACCGGAGTAATGCTGTCTTCCTTTATCGTAAGCGCTTATAAAAACAAAACGATGAACCTGATGTTTTCCTATCCTGTAAAGAGGCAGAAAATACTGGTATCACAGATGCTCGCCGTCTGGATTTTTAATTTCTGCGCGCTGGTTCTGGCAAAGCTGCTTATGTATGGCTGTATTCTTGCCGGCTCACGTTTCTTGCCAGCCTCTTTTTCCTCAGGCTATGATATGGGCAGCCTTAATTTTTATGTACAGCTTCTGCTGAAGTCGGCCGTTATAGTGAGTATGGGCTTCATTGCCCTGTTTATCGGCCTTGCCATGAGGTCCTCCAAGGCCACGATTATCACCTCATTTCTGCTGATATTCCTCACGCAGGCTAATATCGGTGATTTTACCATGGCAGACAACGCCGTTTTCCCTTTGGCGCTTACCCTGGTTTCCATTCTTTTCGCTTTTCTTTCCGTTTATAAGGTGGAAACGAGAGATTTAATGTAAGTAAGATTCAATGCAAGAGATTTAACATAACCAAAATCCAGGCCGGCGGCGCTTATCCTGCATCGCTGCCTGGATTATTTTTTCCCATATATCCATTATCTTACTAAGTGCCGCCGAAAAAAACTATTCGTGATGTTCCTTTTTCTCTTTATGGTCATGATGCTCTTCCCGGTTTTCATAACCATCCTTCGTATCACCGGCGGTTTCTTCTCCGGTTTTATTTTCATTTCTGGCTCCGTGTTCTTCCCCGGTTCCGGTATCTTCCCCGCTTCCGTTCCCGCCGCCCCCTTCTTCATGGTGCCCGCCGCAGTGCTCCTTTGTAAGCTCCTTTATTTCGCTGATGGAATGCTCTGCGCACCGGTCATAGGAGGCGCTGGGATCCACCTCCTGCAGCTGGGTGATGGCCAGATATTTGGCGGGGCTTAAGTTATGGTCGTGGGCACAGTCCCTGACCTCCTCCGACACCGCGAAAACATCCGCCGATGCCGTGGAATGATGGGAATCCAGGAGTGTATCTACCGAAGCCCTGATTTTTCCCAGCATCTTTTCCTGCGCACTGTTATTTTCGGTCTGTATGGTAACGGACACCAGGCCGTCCTCCTTCACATATCCCTGCCGCAACATTTCGGTCAGCAGCAGTTCAACGGCCTGTTCGCAGGATTTATGGCGCACATCCATGTTTTCCAGGATGGCCGCCCCGTCATCATTGTATGGGGATGCCTCCAGCACAAAGCCGAAGCGGTTGAGCGAAAGGGCAATGGATGGATTCACATCCATATCCACATAAGCGCTGGGTGTAAAACAGGCAAAGCCGCCCACGAACAGAAGCAGGGCAAGGCAGGCACAGGCGGCGGCGAACCGCTGCCGTCCCATCCATGCCGTCCGGCGGCGTTTTCCGATTTCCCCGCGCAGGTATTCCGCCGTCCTCTCCTTCAGGTCCGCATCCGCATGGATTTTATCAAAGGTACCGCGAAGCTTACTTTCCATCCCACTCACCTCCCAACTGCTTTTTAAGCTCCTTTCGCGCCCGGTCTAACCAGGTGTAAATCGTGTTTTCACTGCGTTTTAGTATCCCGGCTATTTCCACCGCCGTATAGCCTTCATAATAAAACAGGTAGATGGTATTCCTGTATTTCGGGGCGAGACGGAAAACGGCATCCAACAGGCCCTTATCCTCCTCCTGCAGGTAAAACGGTTCCGTAGTTACCTCCTCAATGGAGCGCACCCTCCTGCGGAAGAAGCTTTTCAGAAGATCCTGACAGGCGTTGATGGAAACACGAATAAGCCATGCCTTTTCGTGGGCATCGCTTTCAAAAGAGGAGGGATGCAGGAGGTATTTAAGAAATACCTCCTGAAAAATATCATCCACATCCGCATCATTTTTCAGATATAAAAAACAGATCCGGCGGACCGTGTCCGCATACAAATCAATGGCACGGTTCACCTCGGCTTCATTCCGCATGACATCACCTGTTAGCTAATCAGCGATTGGCTCTCCTGACTTTTAATGATGGTTCCCGCCATGATGGCTTCCATTATGGTGGGAGCCGGAAGCGCCGTTACAGCCATTCCCGCTGTGGGGCAGGCAGACAGTTCCATTGTGCTCATGGCAGCCGGTCCGGGTACAGCCCTCGGTGGTGCAGGCCTGATGGTAATCATGGCCGTCACCGATATAGTGGCCGGAGTACGTAACGCCGTCGTGCTGATGGTTCCCGGTCTCATTACAGTTTTCCACACTGCAGAGGGAATTGCAGGCGGCGGACGAATCCGTCCCGTGGCTGTGTCCATGGGCAAATACGGTTAACGGCATAGCGGTAAGCATAACCGCGGAAAGTGCAAGAGCTACGATTGTTTTTTTCATGATTGGTTCCTCCATTTTTCATTGTTCTGATACTAATACGATTGGAGAAACGGAATCCTTTCATTTTTTATAAATTTTTTTATATAACTGTATTGCATTTTCCTTACCGGACCAGATGTATGACATCTTCCTTGCTTTTAATTCCCTTTTCAGTAACGCTCCACCGCTTGAGCGTAGCGCTGTTTTCACCGGTTTTGGTAACAATACAAATGTCCTGGAATCCAAAGTTGCTTGTAACGAATACAAGCTGTAGTGACGAATTGGATAGCTTGCTCGCACTCCCCACGAATCCTGAAACCCTGGTAAATGTTCCATCCAGCGCCATCGTATTATCAGAAAGCTTGGTAAACGTAACCGCTTTCCAGTAAGTATCATCTCCTGACCAGTTTCCATTCAGCCAGGTCAGCAGTTCCGCAAGGCTGACAGCATTCTGGGCTTCCGCCTTTGCCGCTGACTGCTGCTTATCCAAATCATTTATCTTTTTTATATAATCCTCGCTGTCTTTATATTCTCTGATGGACTCAAACTGCTTCAGCGCCAGCTCATATCTCTGATACCTCCAATTTGAAACAGCAATCAAATATTTTACCTCCAGGCACTTTCCCCGCAGCTCCATCACATATTCGTTATCCTGATCCATTTTATCAAGGATTTCCAGCGCTTCATCGAAATCAGACGACTCCCAGAATTCCAAAGCTGTCAGATATTCCTCCGTCAGTTCCACATGTTCTTTTAAGATATCTGCAATCTGCTTCCTGGAATCCTTATAGTCTCCCAATTCCGTGAACATATCCTTTGCTTCCGACACCCTGTCCTGCGAATCACTGTAAATACAGGCAATTTGGTAATTACATTCAAGGATTTTTCCTTTGCTGTCCAGGAATCCCTGTAAGCTGTCATATATCTTCAGTGCCTCTCTATAATCCTTTACATTCACGGCATTCTTCATCAAAATTTCTGCCATGGCGTAGCGGGTCTCTTTTACGGCCTGCGTGCAGTCCTTTTCCTTCCGGATGGAATCCAGTATCTTAAGCACCGCTTCATAGTCCTTTATATTTTCCGCGCTTTCCTTTTTATCCAGAGCCATCAGGTAAGTAGTTTCAACTACCTGGGTTTGGCTGTCCTTAAAATCACCCAGCTGCTTAAAACTCTCAATAGCAGTTTCATACTGCCCCAGCTCCGCCTGCTTAACCGCTTCCATATACTTCATATTCGGAATCAATAAAAAAATAATTGCCGACACAGCAGCGGCACAGACAAGGACAGCAGAGGCCACACCTGCCGCTATCTTTCTTTTTCTGGATCTTTGAGCGGTTTTTTCAGGATTTTCTTCAATGCTTCTGCCTTTTTTCTTTTCCTGACGCTCTCCCGCAGCGCTGAGCTTATATTCTGCCCTGCTGCGCGTTCCGTCCTGAAAAGTTATTTCCTTTATATTGATTTCGAAATTTCTTGCTTTTGCATTGCTGAAAAAAACCGGAGCCCTGTCGCCAAAAAGCTCGTTCCGGCCCGCCTTCAGGTCTGTATATGTATAGTCCAGGGTTTCAATGCATTTCCCCAAAAAATCAAGGCAGGCAATCTCAACGACTGCCTCCCTTATTTCCTTTTCAGCCAGGCAGATAAACTGCAGCTGCAATATATGGTTACCGGTCACTGTATCCTTTAAAACAGCGCCTTTATTCAGCATAACCGGAGAGCCGGCACTCCACTGCTTTTCCTGCAGGTACTTCACCGTCTTATATCTTCCCATAACCGCATATTTCCTTCCTTATGTTACAGCGGAGGCAGTTCTTCCCCGGCTGCTTCCCGGCCTTCAGCCGCAGCTTTTTCATTTTTTCCGTCAATTGCAGTAATCAGCAATCCGCCGGTCATGCATACCGCACTGGTAAGCAGGAAGCCTGATCCAAGAACAAAATAAGCGGTCGCATAGGTGCCGTTAATAATATAATTATAGGCATCTCCCTCAACATAAGCGTTTTTGTTGAGACTGCTTATACCGGAATTATAATATTTCGTCATCTTATCATATCCCCGATAGGTAACCACCCCGAAAGCGATAAAAAATACCGCTGCCAGACAAAACAGAACTTTTTTTGCATTATTACTCACACTATCTCCCTTCTGCGCATTTGGCGCGCGTACAAACCAGCCGGCCACAGATATCTGTCTTCCGGCATATGAAAGTGAAATTTTCTCCACTCTTCTCCATCGATACTATATTACTATAGAAAGAGTTTTGAAGCAATGGGGGCTTTTTCCTATACCTTCTGTTTCCATCCATCACGGCTGCGTACGCCAAAATCATCCGTTTTTTCTTCCGGGCGCACTCACCCCTTCACCGCGCCTGCAACGACGCCCTCAATGATCTGCTTCTGCATAATCAGATAGAAAATGATCAGCGGCAGGGTCGCCGCCACAAGCATGGGGAAAAACGCCGTCCAATTCGTGGAAAACGGTCCCACATTACGGTATACCTGCTGTAAAAGCACCTGTTTTTCAGGACTTTGCAGAAACAGAAGCGGTGTCATAAAATCATTCCAGATAGCCAGGGTATCCAGTATCGCTACGGTGGACACGATTGGCTTTAAAAGGGGAAAAATTATCTTCCAGAAGCAGCGGAATATCCCGCTTCCGTCTATCAGCGCCGCTTCCTCCAGTTCAGCGGGCACCGTATTGATAAAGCCCTTCATCAGGAAAATGGAAAGGGGCAGGTTAATGCAGAACACGTCCACAAGAATAACTCCCAGGTGGCGGTTCATCAGGCTCATCCCGGAAATGATTTTATACAGGGGGATAATGGAGGTCTGGAAGGGAATGATCAGCCCTACCATAAATACGGAATACATAAAACGGAATATCCGCCGCTTGCCTCTCGCCACCACATAAGCCGCCATAGAAGCAAAAATAATCAGGCAGATGACGGATACCACCGCAATGATCAGGTTATTTGCAAGGGAACGGCCATAGTGCATGGCCCCGATGGCATTTACATAATTGTCAAAGGTCAGATGCCGTGGAAGCCCCAGAGGGCTCGCTGCCGCTTCTGCCGGGGTCTTAAAGGTCGTGACAAGCAGATAGTAAACAGGGAGAAGCATAATAATGGACAGCAGGAGCAGAAAAATGGCATACAGTATTTTTCCAGATATCTTTTTTATATTCGTCATCCTTGAACCGCCTCCTCCCATTTATCCAGGAACCAGGTCACAGCCCTGGAAAACAGAAAAACCAATATGAAAAAAACTACCGCAAAAGCGCAGGCATAGGCATTGCGCCCGCTGTTGAACCCTTCTCTTATCATGGTGGTCATAATCGTTTCCGTAGCATAGCCGGGGCCGCCCTTGGTCATGACAAACACCGCGTCAAACATCTTCATGCCGCCGATCAGGCTCATCAGGATGTTAAAGGACGTCGCGGGATGCAGAAGAGGCAGCGTCACCCGGAAAAACAGCTGTACCGGCCCGGCGCCGTCAATATTTGCCGCCTCATACAAGGCGGAATCGATGCTTTTCAGATTGGCGATATAGATGACCATCGACCACCCGGTCCACTGCCAGACCTGGGTGATGAGCACGGAATATAACGCTATTTTGCTGTCTCCCAGCCAGTTTACCGGTTTTCCCCCGAAAAACATAAGGATGCTGTTTAAAAGCCCGCCGTCCGCAGAGGTCATAATATACTGGAACAGATAGCCCACCACCATGATGCTCAGCACGGCAGGAAGGAAGGTAATGGATTTCACAAAGTTTGCCGCTTTTGATTTTTTATTCAGGAGGACCGCCAGTACGATGGCAAACACATTCTGTATTACAGTAATAAGAATGGCATATTTGATTGAATGCAGGATGGGAGCGATTGTCTTGTCGTCGGAGAACAGCTTCCGGTAATTGTGCAGCCCCACAAAATGGATTTCCTGGCTGTATACGGACCAGTTTGTCATGCTGTAGAAAAAGCTCATCACCGTAGGGACAATAAAAAGTCCGGTAAAACCGATAAAGGCCGGCAGTATCATAAACAGGTATATCTTATCCCTCTTATTTCCTTTCATGTTGTACCCTTTCCATTTAACAGGGGATGCCTTTGCGACATCCCCTTTGCTCTTTCTTTTCTTTATGAAAAAATCAGTTGCCCACGGCTTCTCTCAGGTCATCATTAATGGCATCCGCATCAGCCAGCGCTTCCTGAACCGTCTTGGTCCCCGCCAGCACCTCCTGCAGGGATTTTCCATACCCCTCAGTTACCGCGTTTCCGTTCGTCCATACCGCTGTCCAGGGTGCATAGACATGCCCGGCCTTAAAGGCTTCGTCACAGTCTGTGTAAAGATCTCCAAGATCCACCTCTACGCCAATGACAAAGGAGCTGCCTGCATTATCCTTTACCAGCGCCTGCTGCGCCTCCTGTGTTGCCGTTGCTTCCAGAATCTGAAGCGCTTCCTGCACATGCTCTGATTTTGCATTGACTGCAAATGCGGAGCCGGGGCCTCCTACCAGCCAGCCCGGTTTATCAGCATCAGGCCCGGGGATAGGGAACATGCCGAAATCCAGATCCGGATTCTTCTCTTTCAGGGTTTCCACCGCCCAAGGTCCGCACTCCCACATAGCGGCCTTCTCTGTGGCAAATTCATCCAGCGCCTGATCATAGCTGAGTCCCAGCATATCCGGGGTGAGGCAGCCTGCTTCTATAATCTTATACCATTCGGTAACCGCCGGAAGCCATGCTTCCTCCAGCTTTCCTTCCCCGACATTGAATTTCTCATCAAAGCCCTTGCTTTCGTCCGTGGAATAAAACATATTGTTTACCAGGGCAATACTCTGCTTCATCATAGGCTCATAGGACTGGGCGCCCATGGTCTGGGCCTTGATTCCCTTTTCCTCCAGCGTCTTATGCAAATCGATGAATTCCTCCCATGTTTTCGGTACCTCCAGGCCGTTGTCCCGGAATATCTTCTTATTATAGAAAATACCCTCGTACCATGACTGCAGCGGCGTGGCATAGATTTTACCGTCCACCGTATAAGGCTGCAGGCCGGCGTCCGCATAGCTGCTTATAAAGCCCTGATCCGTCAAATCCAGCAGATAACCGGCGTTTGCCAGCAGCTTGGTCTGCCCGCCTACCTCGATGATATCCGGACCTTCACCGGCCTGAAGCTGCGTATTGAGGATGTTGTCAAAATTATCCTGGGATACAAATTCAAACTCAATCTTAATATTGGGGAATTTCTCCTCCAGGTACTTCAGATAAGTAGCCCTGGTAGCTTCCGCATTATAGGCCATGAGCCGCAGCGTAACCTGCTCCGCCGTCTGTGCTTCCGGTTCCGCCTCCGTCTTTTCCTCAGCCTTTGCCGATGTTTCCTCCGCCTTCTGTGAAGCTGTTTCCGCTTTGGCGCCGGACGCGGTATCCGTGCTGTCTTTCCCGCCGCAGCCCACCAGGCTTGCCGTCACAAGAGCCGCCGCCAGAATGCCTGCTAACATTTTCTTTTTCATAGAGCACCTCCGTTTTCTTTGATAGCTTCATTATAGGGAAATTCCCTCCGCGAAGAAATCAACTATATTCCTGAAATATAGAAAAAAATTACCGTGCCCGGCGGACCGGCACGATAATTTGCCCTCTTTTGGAAAAATATCACAATATTACGCCGCCGCACCGTAACATAATGCTATTTTCTGTTTTCCCGGTATTCATTCGGCGTCATCTGTTCATATTTTTTAAAGATCCTGGAAAAATAGCTGGGATTGTCATAGCCCACCTGGAAAGCGATTTCATAGCTCCTCAAATCCGTCTCCTCCAGAAGCTTCTTAGCCCTTTCCATCCGCAGCTGTGTCAGATAGTTCCATACGCTGACCCCCACCTCACGCTTGAAAAGGTAGCAGAAATAGTTCCTGCTCACCGCCGCCTCCCTGCAGATTTCATCCAGTGAGATGTTCCGGTCGTAGCTTCCCTCAATCAGCTGCAGACTCAGCTCCACAGGCTTACTGTACCTTTTCCCCTGCCCCGAAGCCATATCCGTATCCTTCTGCTCCTGCTCCCGCATGGCTCCTATGGTCCGGATTTCTTCCATTTCCTTCTGGCTGCAGTTATAATCATAGCCCAGTATCGGCTCCTCTCCCACAAAAAAGCCGTATTTGCCCAATGCGGTAACTTCCTCATAAACCATCGGCAGCTTATCCAGTCCCTGCTGTCTGGCGCTGAAGCAGATAAAACCGCGGACATCCAGCTCTCTTTTAAGCATTTCAAGGATGCGCTGGGCGCATGCCGCCTTATCCCGTCCGTTCAGTCCCTCAAGCAGCAGGAACCAGTTCTGGGCCTCGTAATCAAAGATGAGAAAATGCTCCGTTTTTTCAGAAAGGATCTCCTTCATCAGGCCGGTAAGATATCCGCTCTGTACCGGCTCCATGGTGCTGATGCTGTTAAATTCATCGATGGTTTCATTTTCCAGCCGTACCATCATCAACGAATAAGAGTTAAAATCCACTGGCAGATACTGTTCAAAATTGAGGATGCTGTTCAGGCTGCGCCCGTTTTTCATATACTGGTACAGCTTCATTGCCCTCAACTGGGCCTCGCTTTCGTTAATGACCGACTCCTGCTCCTTGCGTCCCCGGATTTCCTCAACCGTCCTGCGCAGGGCCTGTTCCAGCTCCGCCTCATCAATCGGTTTGAGGATATAATCACTGCAGCCTCTCTTCATGGCCTCCTTCACATAGCCGAAATCCGCATAAGCGCTAATGAGAAGGACGCGGATATCCGGGGAATAGCCCTGGATTTTCTTTACCAGCTCCAGGCCGTTCATGGTATCCATCTTAATATCGGTCAGCACGATATCCGGCGGATTCTCCATTATCATATGGAAGGCTTCCTGCCCGTCCCTTGCATAGCCCATGACCTCCAGCCCCAGCTGCTCCCAATGAATCAGATTTTGGAGCATTCTGATCGTAAACATCTCATCATCTACCAGTAATATTTTCATTGTCCTTCCCTTCCCCGTTCTCCGGCAGCCTGATTATCACCGTCGTCCCGGCCCCTTCTCTGGAAATCACTTCAATCCCATACCTTCCGCCATATTTTCTTTTCAGCCGGGCGTTGACATTGAGTACTCCGATACTTTTTTCCTGCAGATAAACCGTCTCCGCCTCCAGCTTCCGCTTCATATCCGCAAGCTCCGGCTCCGGAATGCCGATTCCGTTATCATTTACAAGGATACAGATGCTGTCCCTTTCCCGCTCCACGCTGATGCTGATCATGCCCCTTCCTTTGCCCTTGATCCCATGTTCGATTGCATTTTCCACCAGCGGCTGGATCAACAGCTTGGATATCCTGACATTTTCAAGCCCCGGCTCACAGTCAATGGCATAAAAAATCCGGCCGCCGTAGCGTAGGTTCTGGATTTCCATATAATTTTTTACATACTCCAGCTCCTCCTTCAGCTCCACATCCTCATAGGGCTGATATACCGAATATGCAAGGATTTTGCCAAGCAGCGTGGAAAGCCTTGATATTTCCTCTGTTTTCCCCTCCACCGCCATTCCCTTTATCAGCTGCAGCACATTGTTCAGAAAATGAGGATTGATCTGATGCTGCAGCGCCCTCAGCTGTTCCTCCGACAGCTTCTTTTCCTCCTCCACCACCTTCTCCGAAAGCCGGAATACATTGTGGATCATGGTCTGGACCGTTTGGGAAAGCACATGGATTTCCTCGCTCTTTCCCTCCGGGAACTCCACCTCATAATTGCCCACCGCCACCTGGTTGCAGCAGTCCACCAGCCTGTTCATCGGCGTCAGTATGCTCTTTGACACGATTCTGGATATGAGGGCAACCAGCAGGACGGATAGCAGCAGGATTCCTGCCAGAATGCAGGACAGCTTCCGGTTGATGCTGTGGATTTCATCCAGTGAACGGATTCCCACCAGATTCCATCCAAAAAACCTGGATTTCATCACCACCACCAGGCGGTCCGTTCCCCAGGGATCCCCGCCCAGCTGAAACGAGGACTTTTCCTCATCAATCCGCGCCAGGATCTGTTCTTCCTCTTCTTCTGCCAGGTGCCTGCTTTCCTTGGCATAAAGCAGCCGGCCGGAGGCTGCCAGCGCCAGGCTTACCCCGCCGTCCGCCGACCTGGAGGACTGCAGGACAGCCATGGGATCAATATCACAGACAAGGTAGGCCGCCGCCGAAAATGCATACTGGTTCTCCCTGGTGATGGGCATGACCATGGAGATGCACTCATTTTTCTGATCCGTAAGCAGATACCGCTTGTCATGCATTCCGGACACATAGGAGGTGTTCAGGTAGATGGAATCCACAATATCCTTCAGCCACTCCTCCTGCATCAAATTGTAATCCTTCCTTACGGAGGCGCGGTAGCTGTAAAGGCATCGGCCGTCAGCGCTTACAATATATGCATTTTCAATCTCCGGGTTCTCGGACAGCATATACAGCTTATCCGCCACATCCCTCTGATGGTACAGCTCTATGGAATAGTCCACCGTTTCATTTTCCACCTGGTATTCCACAGCGTTCCGGATTACGGAATCCGCCGCAAGGACGCGCTGCTTTGTCTGGATCTGCTGCAGCCTGCTGTCCAGGATATTCAGGTTCAGCTCCACCTGGCTGACGCAGAACTGAAAGGCCTGCTTGCGGTACATGCTGCCGCTGATCCCTGCAAACAGCCCCGCCGCAAGCAGCAGGACCACCAGAAATGCGGCCGTGAACATCCTTTTCATCTTCTGATCCAATGCATACCTTTTCATCCGCCGACCTCCCCCGCAGCCGCAGCCATGGCTGGATTTCACAGGCTGCGCTTCCCTGTGAAATAAAAGAATCAGGATAACATGGCTGTTATCCTGTTCCGAATTATTATGCTTCTGTCATTATATCAGAAATGGACAGCCCCCGCAATCAAAGACCCCGCTGCAAGCAACGAGGTCTTTGACTCTCGCGGCAGTCGCCAAATATCCATGCAAGCATGGATACCTGGCTCGTTGCTCGCGGAAATAAACCACGGACCTATAGGAAACCTTTCAACCACTGTAAGTGTCCTTACCTGACTGCCTGTGCTATGATGTGTACAGACAGGAAAGGAGAGGAACGATATGACAACACAGATTCTTGAAATTGATTCCCTGCGCAAGACGTATGGGAAAGGAAATAATCAGACAAAAGCGCTCAACGGCATTACCTTTCAGGTGATGGCCGGCGAGTTTCTGGGGATCATGGGAAGCAGCGGCTCCGGAAAATCCACGCTGCTTAACTGCATTGCAACGGTCATCCGGCCCACAGGAGGCAGGATCCGCATGCGGGAAACCGATGTGCATTCTCTTAGGGGAGCGGACCTGGCGGAATACCGGGGGAAGAAAATCGGCTATCTGTTCCAGAGCTTTGAGCTGCTGGACAATCTCACCGGACGGGAAAACATTCTGCTGCCGCTGTCGCTGCACGGTGTCCCGGCAAAGGAAAGCAGGGAGCGTCTGCAGTCTCTTTCGGACTATCTGGAAATTACGGATGTGCTGGATAAGTTCCCGGCGCAGATGTCCGGCGGCCAGCAACAGCGCATTGCAGCAGCGAGGGCGCTGATCCTCCGGCCGGATATTATCCTGGCGGACGAGCCTACGGGCGCCCTGGATTCCGGCAATGCAAAGTCGCTGATGGAAAAGCTGTCAGGACTGAACCAGGAACACAATACCACCATCCTCATGGTCACCCATGATGCCAATGCAGCCAGCTACTGTAAAAGGATCCTGTTTATCCAGGACGGCGTTATTTTCCATGAGCTGCGAAAGAACGTGCCCGAGGAATCCCGGCCGGAATTCTATGAACGAATCCTGAAGGTCATGGCTCAGTTAGGAGGTGGCAGTGCAAATGTTCTTTGATTTGATTTCACGCAACAGCAGACGGAGCAGAAAAGAAAACGGACTGTTTTTCGCTTCCCTGCTCATCTCGGTGATTGCCTTTTATATCATTTTATCCCTGTCCCAACAGGATGTGATAAAATTTCTCATGAAAATGGAAAGCGACGCCATCAGCAGGCTGCTTCGGATGATCCCTTTGTTTTACGGGATGACCCTGCTCATCCTGTTCTTCCTGATTTACTTTGCCAGCAAATACCAGCTGGAACGGCGCAGGCATGAATTCGGCGTGTATCTGATGCTGGGAATGCGCCGTTCCAGGCTGTTTTTCCTGCTTCTGGGAGAAGATATACGAAACAGCGCCTTCGTGCTTGCCATCGGCCTGCCCGCCGCTGTCCTCCTGTCCGAGCTGATCAGCCTGGTCACGGCGCGTCTCACCGGCCTGGGGATCATCGGCCACCGCCTGAACATTTCCCTGACTGCAATCCTGTGGACAGCCATTGGGTTCGCCCTGATCAAGCTGGCCGCCTTTATGATACTCAGCGGGCGCATCGCAGGGGAGGAAATCGGAAGCCTGCTGACAGAGGCCCCGGATGGGACTAAAAAGCAGCTGCCCTCCGCCGTTTATGCACTGGCCCTCCTTGCCGGCGCCGCGCTGCTTGCAGCAGCTTATACCATGGCTATCTGCGGTTTTTCCTGGAATAATGTTGCCCATATGGGAATTACCCTGCTGTCCGGCTTTTTGGGCACTCTCCTGTTCTTTTTCGGCCTCCGCTCTTTCCTGGGGCTGCTGGCAGGCCGCGCCGGCCGGGAAAAAAAGCTGCATACCTTCACCTTCCGTCAGCTGCAGGAAAACGTAATCCACCGTTCCCACGCCCTTGCCATCAGCTCGCTGCTGATTCTGGCTGCGCTCTGCTGCTTTGGCACAGGGGTGGCAGTCGCGCTGGTTTACGGGGATTCTGAGCAGCATGTCCTCGATTACACATTTCCCTGCCCGGATAATCCTTCCGTCATACGGGAACAGCTCTCCGCCGCCGGTTTTTCCGATACGTTTGGCAACCTGTTTGAAATGAAGGTCGGGCATATCATTCCCGCAGAGGAGAACACGCCGCGCTTTTCCATGGACGCAGTCCTGAAGGCGCTGGAGGGCCTGCCTGAATCTGAAGGCAGGGATGTCCTTCTGAACAATTTTTCCGATGGATATACGCCGCGCCTGATCGCCCTGTCCGGATATAACCAGCTGCTTGCTGCCGCCGGGCTTCCGGAGATAACGCTGTCCGGCAATGAGGCGGCGGTCTATATGGATACGGATTTCACCGGAAACAACCGGCTTGTCCTTTTCAACGGGATCCTTGACGGACGCCCTGAGATACGGATTGCAGGGGAAGCCTTTTGGCTCACCGGCAATGTCAATACCACCAACCTCGTCGTGGATCGTTCCATTACCCTGGCCCTGGCGCTCATTGTGCCGGACGAAGTCTTTGAACGCATGACGGACGGCAATTATGCCGTTTATCTGAACGCGGTGCTTTCTCCCGACAGGCTGAAAGGGCAGAGCCTGCTTGGGGCGGTTTCCGAAACCAACGACAGGCTTACCCGCACCGGCATTCCCTATGAAAGCTACCTGCAGAACATAGGACGGCAGCTTTTTTATGTGGTATCCGTCAGCTATATTACCATTTATCTGGCAATTATTTTCCTGATCGTTGCAAATACGGTCCTCGGCGTACAGTTCCTTACACAGCAGCAGAAAAACCGGCGGCGCTACAAAACCCTGATAAGGCTGGGCGCCCCCTGCGAGACGCTCTGCTGCTCCGCCGCAAAACAGATCCGTTGGTTTTTCGGGATTCCTGTCGCCGTCGCAGCGGTGAGCAGTCTTTTCGGCGTGAGGTCATTGTTAAGCGGCCTGCTTCCATCCCGGAGCCAGCCATATATTTCCTCACTGATGTGGTTATCCCTGGCTATGATTTTACTGCTCCTTATAGTAGAATACATTTATATGGCTGCTGTTAAAAAGCTGAGCTGCCGGTACCTGCTGACTCTCATGGTGCCGGAGCGGGAGGCATAGGCCCTCGCGGCAGTCGCCAAATATCCATGCAAGCATGGCTGCTTGGCTCGTTGCCCGCGGAAATAAAAAGAAGGGAGAAAGATGCTTGAAACGGATTGCAATTGTGGAGGATGAAGTCTATATGAGGGAAGAGCTTGCGGAAATGCTGCGAAGCGCGGATTATGAGGTGCATGAAATCACCATCTTTGAGGATACCGCCGGCCAGCTGCTCCGGCTGTCTCCCAATCTGATCCTTCTGGATATCAATCTCCCCCAGGCCAGCGGCTTTCAGATCTGCCGGGAAATAAAGCAGAAAAGCGCCATCCCCGTACTAGTGCTGACCTCCCGTGATCAGATGCGGGATGAGCTTCATGCCCTGGAGCTGGGCGCGGATGAATATCTCACAAAGCCCTGCCGGAAGGAACGCCTGTTGGCAAGGGCCGCCAATGTGCTAAAACGCTATGAAGGGCGCGCCCATATGCTGGAAGGCCCGGATTTCCTGCTGGACCGCCAGACCTATACGCTTTATATCCATAATAAATCTGTGGTGCTGCCGGGGAATCAGGGAAAGCTTCTGGAAGCCTTTCTCCTCCACGGCGCCAATCCCGTAAAAAAAGAGGAGCTGCTTACCGCCCTGTGGGGAACCACGGAGTATATCGACGAAAATGCGCTCCAGGTCAATCTGACCAGATTGAAAAGGACCATGCAGGAGCTGGAAATGCGCCGGAAAATCATCCCCGTGCGCGGTGTGGGCTATCAGCTGATCCCTGAGGAAAATAATGATGAAACATAACTGGAAAATCTGCAGGCAATACCTGCCCTGGCTTCTGCTGCTTCTTGGCACGGACGGCGTCTTCGTCCTGCTGCTGTGGCTTGCCGACATACAGGCCCTGAAGGCGTTTGCCGCATTCCTGGTGCTTGGCACCCTACTGCTGTTTTCAGCAGTCCTGTCCGTGGTAATTTTGCGTGAAAACAGACGTCAGAAGGCATTTCTGGCATTTCTGAACACGCCTGAGGAATATCAGGAGGAACAGCTGCTCCGCCTCTCCGGCGCGGCTGAAAAAGACATGATACGTATCCTTGGCGCCGCGCTCCGCCAAAAGCAGGAGGAATATCAGCTGCTGCAGGGCCGGATATCCGACTATGAAGATTATGTGGAAGCCTGGGCGCATGAAATCAAGACGCCGGTTTCCCTGCTCACCATGCTGATCGATAACCGGCGGGACGACATGCCGGAGCACGAACGGAGGAAGTTGGACTATATCCGGAACCGGATGCAGGAATCCGTGAACCAGATGCTTTTTTATGCCCGCCTGAAAAGCGCTCGGAAGGACTATCTGCTGGAAACCCTTTCACTTTTCGAATGTGTGGAGGATGTGCTGGAGGATTACCGTCCCCTGCTGGAGGGAAAAGGTTTCCTGGTAAGCACGGATATTTGTGACGCCGCTGTTTTTTCAGATCGGAGAGGCCTGCATTTCCTGCTCAGCCAGGTTATCAGCAACAGCGTAAAATACTGCCGTGACGATATCCGGTCCGAGCTATCCCTTTTCTTTATCCGCAAAGAATCTCACTGCTCGCTGATCATCCGTGATAATGGCATGGGCGTGCGCAGCAGTGATCTTCCCTATATTTTTGAAAAAGGCTTTACCGGGGATTCCGGGGAAGGCAGGAAGAGGGCTACCGGCATGGGACTGTATTTGGCAAAGGAAATTGCCGGGGATCTTAAACTGACGCTGGAAGCGGACTCCAGGTGGGGAGAGGGCTTTGTGATGAAAATAATTTTCCCTGTAGTCTGATGCTAATGCAACCTATCTGATAAATCGTTCAAGTTCGCATATCACGTATAAGTTTTCCAACGGAGGTTCCCAATTCCTCTCTAATCGCCTCCGGCTCTTCGCAAAAAAGAGCCGCTTGTTCAACTGCCAGATCTACATTTTGCTTGAAACGTTCAAATTTCAGTTTACTTCCTTTACTATAACCCTCTGAATGCTGGCCCACCAGAATTTCCAGATATCGTTTCTTTTCGGAAGCATCCGGGAACAATTGTTTTCTCAGATTTTTACGGTTCTCCAAAAGCTTATTTTTATCATAGTTCTCCAATCCCGGAAAATGCATCAAGAGCCATAATTCAAAATTGGGATTAGAAATAACAATACGAATCTTATGTAGCAGACATAGTTTGAATATCTCATCCAGACATGCGGTCAAACCTTTATAATCCCTATCAAATATTACACAAACAACATCTATTTCCGGATCGAAATCTTCCCAGGCGCAATAAGTTTTCCACTTGTCCTTTGGTAACTCTTGTCCCTCATTATCTATACGCCCCATTGAATGTAAACAGGCATTTACAAGCTGCAACGGATGACTATAAGTTTCCTGCCCATTTTCCTTGGGGACAATTTCAATAAAAACATCATTTTTTATACGTAATGTTACTCTATTGTTGCGTATTCCCTCAAAATATGACTCTTCCGTTGCGCCCTCTGATACACAGTAAAAGTGAACTCTTGGTTTTACTGTTCCGGCCTCTGAACTGTAATCGTATGGTTTTGGTTTTCTTAAATTCAGTCTTTCCAATCCCCATCCCTCCCCCACACATAATCAAAGTCCTTAAATATAGGAACAGCTCCATATCTGCCTGACAAATAATCTCTGGAGACTACCTTGTCATAACGGATTTTAAACTTATCTAATGTATAAAGTGAGGTCGTATTATCACTATCACGTTCTGCAAGCCATATCTCATCCCTTCTTAAAATTTTCAAATCCATAAGATTGGATTCATGGGTAGTAATAATCAGCTGTGTGTTCCTGTGTTCGGAGAATTTAAGAAACGTTTCGACAAATTTTATTGTCATTTGCGGATGAAGACTGCGATCCAACTCGTCGATAATAAATACACGTTCATCATCGTCATTTAAAATAACATCTAACAGTTCTATCAGTCTTTGTGTGCCATCTGATTCTTCTCCATATTCATAGCTGGCTTCGTCCTCTCCATGCTGGAACATCAATTTTGCAATTTTATCCGGCCCGTTTGCCCCATAATCCAATTCAAACAAAGTTTCACCAAAATTGACAATACGTTTCATTTTATGCTTGTTTTCTCTTTCCGGCCCCTTTAAAAGTTTTTCAGCCAGAGAATCATCGGAAAAATATTCTTTAAATGCATTTTCATTCAAATTTTTCATTTCATATCCGGTAATTCCAGTATCTAAATAATCAAGAACCTTTACTAACCTGGTATTGTCACTTCCAAACCAAAAATAACTGGAACCAATCTTAGTTTCCGGATAAATTACCGTTAATTTATAACGGAACCAATTATATATCTCCGTAAAAATTCCATAATCTTTCTCATCCAGTTTTCTTCTGTTAATCTCATACAAAAACAAGGAAGTGTTAATACGGTTTGCATCCTTCATAAAGTAATGGAACTGCTGAATATTATCTGAATTTTCAAATAATTCCTCGTCAAAATAATACTGCTCTTGTTCGACCAGTCTTTCAAAAATTGTATGCTCTCTTTCCCCTTTTAACTCATACAGCCATTCAGATATTATACAATGTTTATTGAGATTTACTGTAAAACCATAGGCAAAACATTTTTCTTTTATAGTAAATTCGTATTCAAACAATGTAGGTAAATCTTTATTTGTTTTTTTACTTCTGCAATACTTATCATTAAAATCTATGCCCTCTATCGTGGAAAGTATAATTTTTCTACCGCAGTCAATCGCACGAATCAAATTTGTTTTACCTGATGCATTTGCACCATAAAGAGAAGAGAATTTTAATATTTTTCTTCCGTCGAAATTAATAACTCTATCCTTGAACTGTTCCGTTCTTCCGGCGTACAGGTGAAACTCTTCCGGTATAATCTGTTCTTTTTCATCTGTTCTGTAACCAAAAGACATAAAATTTGATACCGAAAACCGCATTAGCATTCTAATCACTCTCCCGATTTTTTCTCAACTTAAATAACATTATATCAGATATATTTAAAATTATACCACTATAATGCGTATTATCAAGAGATTTTATCTCTGTTTTTTATATTTAAGCTATTCTAAATTCTATTTTCATTTGCATGATAAAACTTTTTAGAGAAAAAATACCAATCCCTCATCTAATCCTAAGCCTGCTGTCCATAATCACCGCATCCTGGCAATACGTATTCACAAGACATTCCAGAAGTATCCTGTCTCCCTGGCTGAACTTGGGCGCGCACAATATTTCAAGCTCATCGAAGCACTCTTCTCTGATTTTCAGGAAATAATCCTCTCTGGCCAGGCTGATGCTGTTTCTGATATTATCATCCATTTTTCGTTTGGCCTGTTCGGGATCCTTGAGCAGCTCCTCCAGGGAAACCGGCATAAAATACAGCAGATACCGCCATTCCTTCTGAAACTCCCATGCGCTGTTTTTATTCTTGCCTAACCGGGTAAGCTCAATGCCGGCACAGTCCTCTCCGCCGTGCTGCATCTGCCGCCTGAGACTGGGGTATAACAGTCTCTCGTCATCCGTATAATTGACTTTATGAAGAAGCTTTTCTTCCATTACCGGAAACATGTTTTCCTGATATAAATCTTCTTCGGGAATACAGCTGGTTACAAAGCGGCCCTTCTGCCTGGGATCCTCCCAGGTATATTGTTCAAAGGGATTTAGAGGGAGCCTGATTCTTACGCCGTCCATTTTTGAGTACATATTCCACATCGGTATGGATTCCTCTTTTTCACTGGTCCATGAGCTTACAAAACAATATTTCCCGGCTCTTCTGAAATCAGCACTTGCCAGTTCATTCGGATCGTCCACATATTTCAGGGAATTCAGCCGGATTGACCAGGTTTTTACTATCTGGGCCAGCGCGCTCAGGCTTGTATATTGATATAAATAGTCCATATCCCCTGTGCCTTTCTTTTCTGCCTGGATTTGTGGGAAATACATTGCCTAATGCAGAATAATTATCGGTTCTCTGTAAAGTATTTCCTGTGTTCTTCCCCTTATTCACTTTTTGGTGGACCGAACATTTTGTATCTGATAACACCACAGAAAGTTCGGCCGGTATTACTCCTATTTACAATATTTGGTTGATTTTGATGACATCAGGAAGCTAACTCTCCATATATATTAAGTAGTTTCTTAAAATGATAAGGTAATGAAAATTCCTCCTTTGCTTTCAAATAAGCTTCTTGACTATATGAAATTCTTAAATCAACATCCAGAATTAACCTTTTCATTACATAAGCCAGTCTGTCAACATCTCCTGGAGGAATTAGATTTCCATTGATACCATCAATGACTGCCTCAGGTATTGATGCAATATTAGTAGATATATTCGGTATTCCATAGCCCATGCTCTCCAGAATAGTCATAGGGAGGCCTTCATTATAAGAAGGAAGTACATTCAGCATTGTCTCTGAAAAGCACCTGAGCCGTTCTTCTTTTGGCAGCCAGCCACAGTATACAGCTCTTCCCTCAAGATGATATTCAGCTATTTTACCGGCAATATCAAATTCCTTATCATCTCCGTATATGGTTAATTTAACATTCTCCGGAATTTGATCCAGGATAAGTTGAAATGCCTGCAATAAATCTTCTATCCCTTTTCTTGGTATCAACATACCATAAAACAAAACATTATGGGCTTCAGCATTATAACAATTTGTCTTTTCCACATTCACCGCATTATGCAAAACAATAATCTTATCTTTATTTGCATCACCCATGACCTGCTCCATAAATACAGACCATTTCTTTCCAAGAACTATCATTCTGTCCGGTAGTGTGAAAATTTTTGCTATGATCTTCTGAATAATCCGGTTTCTTTTCTCATACCAATCCTCTATGGTAGCCCCATGCATATGGATCACCGTTTTTACTCCCATCCGCTTCGCAATCCAAACTACTAAACCTTCCCTAAAAACGCTCCCCCGTTCTCCCATATGAACATGGACAATATCTATTTTCCCTTTCTTTATAACATAGATAATCTTCGGCAGCACTTTTAAAAAAGTAAATATTTTAACAAATTTATTTGCTCTTATTACAGTTGCAATATATTTTAAATTTGTCTTCCGGCAGAAATCTTCATTATTAAGATAGTTTTCCACAACAGTCAGCATTCCCCCGATAGAGGTTTTATCTACCCCAATCATTAAAACATTCATATTCCTGAATCCTTTCCTAATATGTATGGTTTCTTGTTTCCGAAGTCCTGCCCAAGTATATACTCATAAAAGGTACCCTTCTCAGAAGTTACGGTATCCTTCAATTTATAGGTTAATTTATGTACGCTTGTCAAAGCTGTTATATAATTTAATTTTTCTTCACTAAAGTTGTTTTCTAGCTCATTTAACAAAAGTCCCGTACATCCACTATGCACACAAGGTATCTGTTCAAGTATATCCCTGTTATTTTCCAATACAATCGTAAAAATAATACAGGTAAACAAGTACTCTATTACATGCTTTTCTTTTCTCCAGTATTCGTATAAAATATTTCTGGTTTCTCTCATAATTTGATTAGACTTTCTGCAGTGTAATAGCCAGATGGGAAATAGCGCCGGATTATATATTAATCCTAAGGAATCACGGAAAGCAAACAAATCGCTGTTCATCACATATTCCGGCAACGGGCCAGTTAACAGTACTGTTGCATCTATCCATGTCCCTCCATAATGCTCCAGTAGAGAAAAACGTATTACATCAGAATAAGCCGCCGCAGACAAAATACCTTTATCCCATTTTTGTTCAATAAACTGTGGAAGCTTAATATATTTATACAGATTCTTATCCGATAACATAATTACTGAATCTTTATAATAACAGCGAATAGACTCAATACATCTTTTTACAATTAACGGCGCATTTTCTTCTCCCTGATTCCAGTAAATCCATACAGGATTCCCAGGTGAAAGATTGCCAAACTCTAATCCTATTGGTTCAACAGCTGCCGCATAAGAATATTTATTTTCAATCCATCTGCGTACTTTTCTATAATATAGTATTTTTTTATTTTCATAATCCGTAACTATGTGCAGCGGATTTACAGTAAATAATCCCCGTTTTATTGAATTTAAAACCCCATATCTCTTAAAATAATCCTTTATTCCAATATTTTGGAATGCTCCCATAATACATTCTTCTCCCTTCGGTCCGTGTCCTCAGACAGAGTGATTGGATTAGAGCCATTTGCTATGAGGTCTAACTCAATCGGTACCTGAGCCGAAATAGCCAGTATACAACATACATATTTTTTGTCAGGATCATTGTAAACAGAATCCTCTGCTTTTTTTCCATTTTTTTAATAGGATATGTCTTCAGAACCTGTAATGTTGTCTCATCTTCCGCCATCTCCTTAAGCCGTCTCATACACCAGTCCTTTCCATTTTGTTTTCTAAAAGCAACCTCCTGTTTCATACATGTAATCAGATTATCCATATAATTCCTGTCTATCCTTTGCCTGAATGATATATTCCCAGCTCCGCAATCCTTCAGTTCCGTATCCAAAAGCCGTTTCATATGTTTTGCCACCTCATAACGGTCCTTCTTATATCTCTTAGTCAGAGAGCTTTCATTGGCACAGTAATAATAAAAGCATTCAGGCAGCAGAACAACTTTCCTTGCATACCTGCATATTGCAATGTTAAAAAAAAGGTCCTCGCAAAGCACCTTCTCTTCCTTCCGAAAAAATACTTCCTCCTCCCTAAAAAGTGACGCACGGTAAAGTGCAGCACAAGCACTCATTCCAGCAAAACAGTTACGTGATATTTCAGGTACCGCCCCAAGGGCCTCCCCAATAAATTCAGCCATGATCTCATCTCCTGAGTAAATTAATTTCTCAGGAGGGACTCCTGCCCTTTCTTCCCCATTTATCGATACATCCACGAATCCGCTGTAGCAAATGTCCGCCTGCTGTATAACAAGTGTCTGCAAAAGTTTTTCTGCCATAACCTTATCCACATAATCGTCCGAATCGACAAAAAGAAAATATTCCCCCTCCGCCGCTATAATACCGGAATTGCGTGCCATGCCCAGGCCTTCATTTTTTTTGTGAATTACTTTTATCCGGTTATCCGCTTTCTTCCACTGATCACAAAGACTGCCGCTGAAATCTGTGGAACCGTCATCAACCATTATGATCTGCAAATTTGTATACGTCTGAGACACAATCGTTTCCATACATCTGTTCAAATATGGCGCAACATTGAAAACCGGAATAATTACACTGATTAATGGATGTTTTTCCTTCATTAATATTCCTCCCATCACGGATACCAGGTTATCCCACGTCAAAAAATATCAATCTGGTGTAAATAATCGAATATGTAACCCATTGTCTCTTCCGGCATTTGGTTTACAACACCGTGACCGGCGCCTTTTACTCTGTAAAACTCAACATTCTCATACACCTCTGAGGCATATTCGGAATATATAATATCAACGGAATCATCCTGTTCCCCATGTATCAGCAGCACATTCTTCTTATAATTACCAATTTCCTTATATACATCATAATCCCAGATATCCTCAAAATACTTTTTCCCCACCATGAGGAAATGGTAATAATATTCATCCGGAATATCAGCAATAGTCTCAAATAAATCATGTGCTTCCTTAGGAATCAGAAATGCAGGACTCTCTAAGATTATGCCCGCAACATTTTCTTCACATCTGGCTGCCGTAATTGCCGTGACAATCCCACCCTGACTAAAACCTGCCAGAACAATTTTATTTTTATCTATGGCATTCCATTTTCTCGCTGAGTTTAACACAGCCTCCAAATCAGACACTTCTGTCATAACAGACATATCAATTACTTTTCCATCACTTTTACTTTCATCCGAGCCTCCGCAAAAATCAAAACAATATACCGCAATTCCCCTTGCTGCCAAGCTGGTTGCATAAAGTTCTCCCTTTGCATGAGTATCCGAAAGGCCATGGGAATAAATCAGCAGGGGAACCCGGCCTTTCCTTTCCGGCAAATAAAGGACCCCGTAAATACGTTTATTTCCGTTTGTACACCATACCTCTTTCATTTTATATGAATAGTGATCCTTTATTTCTTCTGTTTGTGTTTTCAGAATTTTTTCCGTTTCTGTTCCGGATTTAAATATTTCAGATCCGCAGCCCGAAAGAATACACATCAATAGTATGACGGTCATTATGCACCTGCTAATTTGATTCATTTTCTGATCCTCCAATATTGGATTCGACCATATAAACAGGGAATTATCCGAATCATCCACGCACTTACCAGAAATTTTCTCTGTAATCCTCTGCGCCATTTCCAATTTTTAAGAATATAATCTCTTGACGCATCCCACAGCGTATCCTTCCTAAAAATCCCGGCTTTAGAAAGAGCATTTACCGTTATAATGTGTTCTTTCATCATATGACGTTCACACTGTACCCTTAATTCAGGGTATCTCCTTCTGATATATGCACATAATCTCTCCCCTGCATCTATCAGATCGCAGGCGCTGTCTTTCCCAAAACTATTTACGACTGAGGCCTCCCTGAAAACATAGTAATACAGAGGTTCCGCCACAATTGAAATTCCTTTACACCGATCTGACAACTGGTATAAAGTAAACTTATCTTCATACTTTCTTCCAATTGGGAATTGTACTTCATCAAATAATTGTCGTTCAAAAAGTTTGTTCCACATAAAATTACCAATTTCTTCACCTGATAAAACCTGACTCCAAAAATCCACAAATCCTATTCTCCCGGACTTTGGATAACACATTTTTTTCTTTTTATTATCTCTGTCCAGATAATAGCCACAGCAAACAAGCTGAGACGCTTCTTCTGTCGCTTTTTTCCATAGCTTTTCAATAAATTTTTTGTCTACATAATCATCACTATCTACAAAAGACAGATATTTCCCCTGTGACTTTTGGATCCCCATATTTCGCGCATCTGATGATCCGCCGTTTTCTTTCCAGTAATAATGAAAAGAAGAAAATTCTTTGCAAAATGTCTCACAAATATAACGGCTTAAATCAGTTGAGCCATCATCTATCAGTATTACTTCCATTTTACTGAAGGTTTGACCAGCCAGAGATAATAAACATTTTCTGAGATATTTTCCACTGTTATAAATAGGTACAATAACGGACACTTCAACCATATATCATCCCTTCAATTTCTCTTGATTTTACCCATAGCTGTTTTGGATAGCTCCGATTCTTTTATATAGATCTGCCCAATTCTCTTCATTGTCGGAAGAGCCGTATTCAGCTTTTTGATATAGTTCTCAATCTGAGACTTCCGCTCCTCAAATTTTCTTTCATCAGGACAGGTATAAATCTCAGCTGTAATCTTATCATCACTCCCATATACTCTGCATTCCGATATAAATGGACATCCATACAGCTTGTCTTCCAATTCTTCCGGACTTACATTATCTCCGTTGGCCAGAATTATAATGTTCTTTTTTCTGCCGGTTATATATAGATATCCATCCTCATCCATTCTTCCCATATCTCCTGTATGAAGCCATCCGTTTTGACAAACCTTATTTGTTTCCACAGGATTTCTATAATATCCGAGCATCATTCCCTCACCACCAGCTAAGATCTCGCCTTCTTCGATCTTTACTTTTGCATATGGTTCCACCCTGCCCACGGAATTTTCCCGATAGGGACCTGCTCCGGATATCCCCCTTGTTACCTCTGTCAAGCCATAGTTGGCTTGCAAACGCATGCCCAACTGCCTGACCTTATCATACATTCCCGGAAATAGCGGTGCACCCAGATAATATATTTCCTTTACACCGGATAACTGTTCCTTCGATAAATTTCCCTTCTGTATTTGGGTAAATATATTTCTCAACATAGAAGGGACCAAAACAATTTTTGTAACTTTAATTCTTCGAAGATCTCTGAGCAAATATTTCGCACTGCTTATGACAATACGATTCCCAAATAACAATTCATCGTAACTGTTAAAAATTCCGCCCACATGATGCAAGGGAAGTGCGATTAAAACGGTTTTACTTCCTCTTTCATTTACATTAAGATAATAATGTCCATATATCATCATTCCTTTATTGCGTAACTGAACGATCTTGCTTTTTCCGCTGGTCCCGGATGAAAAATACATCATTATCACATCGTCTTCGCTTCTTTTTGTAAAGGAAACAGGTATCTCGCAAAATGCCTGCGACAATTCCAGAAATGGGATACGTTCCCCGCACGTTGTATACTCATGTAACATCCCATCATCACACAGGGCTATTTCCGTATCTGATAATTCAATAAAATCAATCAGTTCTTCTTCTCCAAGATTGTAGTTAAAAGCCACAACCGTGTTCCCTGAAGCGATAATTCCCATACACTGGACCAGCCACAGATAGCTATTCTCTGCTACAATGCCGATATGGTGGCCTCCACCGGCAAAAGAATGCTTCCAAAAGCTGCAGCTTCTCTCAATATCTGCGATAAATTGGGAACTCATTATCCTTTTGCTCCCCTCCAAAAGTATTTCTCTGTCCCCATAAAATTTTAACGTTGACACCAAATAATCTACCATTTCTCAGGATACCCCCAGTATCTTCTGAATCTCATTCACCATATCCTGCACCGTATCTACCCGCATTAATACTTTCTCCGGAATTCGAATGGAAAAGAGGATCTCCAAATCAGAAAGCATTGTATAGATTTGCAAAGATTCCAGTCCTAAATCATCCATCAGGGAAGCTTCCGGTTTCACCTCCTCCTCCACACCAATTTTCTGAATTAAGTGAATTACTTTTTCCTGTACTGTTTCCATCAGATTCTCCTTTCTGTCCTACATTTTTGCATATTTGTTAAATTTTTTCTTTTTTATCTTTTTTTGTAACATCTCCATCAGACAACAGACCACAATGATAAAAAACAATCGGATGAAGAAGATCAGTGAGGTAGATCCATATATCCCTAATCTCATAAATTGGCTGCATTCATCCCAGCGGAACAAAGCCTCTTCCACACAATGAACAGGAATAATCCACAGACTTCTTCTACCTATCCACATCAGCCATTCAATCAGCTTCCATTCCGGATTTACCAATTGTAAGTAAATATAAATAAATACAAAAGAACCGCAAATCCCTCCGATACACTCTAAAATCCCCAACCGGTATTCATTATTCAGGGAATCCAATTGTCCGAATAAATAGGTAAATAAGGCCAATAATGCGATTCCCGCCTTCCAATACCAGTTTATTTTCACAAACAAAATATTGCTTTTTTTCATTTCATATCCAACATACAACAACACGATTGCAATACTCGTCTGTACGGGATAGAAGGGAATATTGACAAATACATTCTTACCAAGGTGACCAGAGAAAAAATACCACAGGAAAAATAAGAAAGGTATCCCATATATAATTGCTTTTTGAACTTTTCTGCTATCCAACTTTCCAATCAAATCCAGCAGCAGGCTGGCGTTCATTAAAACCACAAAAAACCATAAAGCAGAAGGGAAAGGAATTTTATATCCGCTGAGATAAGTCTTGTTTGTTGCGCCGAAGAGCCCTCCGATCAAAAGCTGCCATACTTGTACATTCCATTTTTCTCCGATAAAAAGGTTATGTATTATGCATGCCACAGCCATAGTCAAAAGAGTAAAAAAATATATTTTCAAATAATTAAAGTAATGTCTTTTAATTTCCCCTTTACTTTTTTCAGGTCTCATCAGATAACCATTGATCATAAAAAAAGTAAACAGGACAATTCCCCTTCCTTTGGTGAGCACCCGAAATGGTATGGGATACACATCACCATAAGCGCAAAGAGTTGCGCCTTCCGCAATAGAATGAGTAAGGATTACCACTAAAACCATCAATCCCTTAAGCGCCGACCACATTCCAATTACATTTTTATTGATCCTCTCCCTCATCGAAAGCCCCTTCCTCCTTTATGTAACAACTCTTTCAGAAATATATCCTTTCTCAGTATCAATAACAGGCTATATACCCCTACGCCTGATACTCCCAGTATGAAAAGTGATATCAAATTTACTTCCAGAAAACATTCTGCCGCCCAAAGTACCAGACTCATTCCTAAGGTCGGAGGCAGATAGTTAAAAAAAGCTTCCTTAAGAGCCCCCTTTTCAAAGGTCGGCCGAATATAGTGCAGCATCATAATTTCGATACATATCTCAGAAAACACAGAAGCTGCTGCAACACCTTTTGCCTCAAACCGGGTGATGAATAAACCGTTGCATATCAAATTGATTACAGCCCCTGCCGTCACCGCAATCGTGTATTGTTTCTGTCGCTTCATGGCAATTAGCAGCGTTCCCGCAATCTGTCCGATCCCCTGTGTAACAAAGATAAAACTGAGGATACGCAGTAAAGGAATACATTCTCTGTATCCTCTGCCAAAAAAAACGGGGATCAAATATTTAGAAATCAGAATTGTTCCTGCGGTCATCGGTAAATTAAGCATAAAGCCAAAAGAAACCACTTTTCGGTAATATGAGTTCGCAAGTTCCACTTTATTTTCAGATAATAAGACAGTCATTCTCGGCATGAGTACAGAGGTCAGAGAAAATAAGAGCGATGATTCAAGATTTATAATCTTCTGTGTCTGTGCATAATATCCTACCTGCGTTGTATTGATCATTGCCCCTAACATTGTCTGATCCAATACTGTATAGATTTGAATACTCAACACAGGAACAAATAATTCAAGAGATCCCTTTAAATGCCGCAGTGGATGAAGTTCTTTTCTCCGTATTCTGCATAAATACTTTTTTATAAAGGGCCACATAGTCATATTCCCCAGCAATGCGGAGAAGCATAAAATGAAGGCATATATCCATAAATCATCCCTTGACTTTACAAGCGTCAAAATTAAAATCACGCTTATCAGCTTCACTGTAGAGTTTCGGATTACTGTAACCTTAAAATCTTCCATCCCCTGAAAAAACCAACTGATATCAAAGGCCCAGGATAATACTGTACACAACTGTATTATATACAAAACCCTATAAGTCCCTGCCAAAAATAAAAACACACAATAAGCAGCAAAAACAATTCCCACCATAAATAATCGCAAAAACAAAATTTCATAAAAAGTCCTGCTTCGCTCTTCCCTCGCTTTTTGATAACAAGCCACCTCTCTTTGTGCATACGTAACCGTCCCTAATGCTGCCACTATGCCAAAATAGGAGACCATTGCACTCGTATAGGCATAATCTCCCAGTTTTTCCGGTCCCAATACTCTTGTCACATAAGGAGTTGTAACCAACGGTACAAGGATAGCCAGCAACTGATAGGACAGATTATATGCATAATTTCTTTTCAGACTTTTTTCTTTATCCATAATGCTCACCCGGCGGATCACTCAATCTTCGGTTTTCCCTTTCCATCATGCTGTTTCTTTCTGTTTCTCTTTTTCGAAGCTGAAAAGAAAGAAGAATCACCGCAAAAGAATTGTTGATAAAACTCTGCATAGCCGTCATATCCGTTGTGTATGTAATTGCCATATAAACAATCAGGCCAAATGCGATAGCTTCTCCTGCCACCCCCATTCTCTTTTTTGCAGAGGAGATCTGCACATGACAACGCAAACAACACCAAATTAAAAAACCCGCCATCCCCAGCTCAATGTATTCTCTAAGATAATCATTGTGTGTATGGTATACCAAATCTGTTGTCTGTGAACTCCAGACATTCATCTGTGCTTCTACCCATCCCAAGCCATTCCCCAGGAAAGATGGCGAGAACTTATAATATGGCCGGTACATCCTGTAGATATCAGCCCTGGCACTGGTATTGATTCCTATTTGCTCCAAATAATCATACAAACCATAAAAAACAGCTCCTACATATGCCAATGCTGATACAAGGAATAATATCCCTGCCACTCTCAGTAAAAAACGGGATACATGAGGAAAACGCTTCAGCCCGTTCCAGATCAGGCCAACCACAATTGCAGCCAATACAGCCGCAACGGCAATTCTTTTTAACCCCAGTAAAAAACAGAGAATTGAGAGCATAAATAAAGGCCATCTTTTGGATATGTTTTTATTTTCTATACCAAAATATACTAAATAACAGCCCAATGCATAGGTAATGGCATGAAGTTCCATTTTCTTCATTAGTTCGCCGGTTTCACCGGCAAATGTAACCAAAAGCGTCCAAAATTCTCCAAGAAAGTTACCCGGTCCCCCACTCATTACAACAATAATTGCTGTAATGGAATTTGCAATAATCAAAGATGCCAAATACCACCAGACCGCATTCTCTCCGGTAATATAAACCAAAGCTGCCATCATGCAAATTCCTGATGCTAAATAAGCCGTTGTCATAATTCCTTTTCTGATTTCCACCAGGCCGGCCCCTCTGATTATCCATAACATAAGCGACCATACAAAAGGGAAAATGACTGGCAGTAACACAATACCAAGTTGTTTTACAACAATTTCCATACGGGCAAAATTCGGTGCAATTAAAAACGCGCAAAGAGCTGCCAGGACTATTATTACAGCAATCGGCAAATAAAAATAAAAATCAAATCCGCCAACCGAAAACATTTCATCTCCGCTGTAGTTATATACACATGCCAGTATACAGACAACAATGGCCAAAATATGATACCCTGCTTTTTTCTCCATTTTTACCTCAATCGGAAATTCCTGCCTCGTAACCTTCCCGCTGCTTCATCGCTGAGCTTATCAGATCTCTGATCTGATAAATCTCCTCTTTAGAAGAAACAGCAAAACCAACGGTATATTTAAACACGATTTTCTTTTCCTTCATATTTTCATTTAATAAAATATGTAAATTATTAATCAGGGACTTCAGTTCTTCGTAATTGCCGTTTTGAACAAATATCATAAATTGTCCGCTGCCATTGTATCCCAGAAAAACATTTTCCTTGAATAATGATCTAAGGCAGCTCGAAAGGTATGCTAAAATTTCATCGCCTCCCGTCCTTCCCAGTTGATGGTTAATATCATTCTGGTTTAACGTCTGAAGAATCAGACAGCTGAAATTTGCAGGCAATATTTTTTCTTTATATTTATTAATATATCTGTCACAGGCAACCCGGTTGGATATCTGAAACTGATGATCTGTAAAAGCAACATATTCAATCATATCACCAACTCTTCCAAGAATAATGGCCCCGAGGCATCCAAGTCCCAAGAACAAAACAGCCCCAATAGCTGTATATAACAGAATGTTTATCCCCTCAGTTATATGATTACTTGAGATTACCTTAATATATTCGGCACCCAGATATTCATTATATTCTGAGTCTGTTGCATTCGTAACAGAATACAAAGCATTCATTCGGTTTATGATATCCTTGATTTTTTCTTCTACGTATTTTATATCCTGCTGACTGCAGGGAACCGTTCCCTCCGTATAAATTTTCTCTGCGTTGTCTCCATCAATTGCTTCGGCATTTTCCGTGATATCCATATCCGAATCGGAAGCATTATCTGTTTCATCATCGCCTTCTTTCTCTGGCCTGGCTATCCTCTGTGCGATTTCCGTTTGATATCTGATTACCGCTTCTGTATTTCCGGTAAAACAATCAATTACATATTGACTGTATTCTTCATCTATTGCTGAATTATTATACACATCGGAAATATCAATCCAGTTTTGAAGAAGCTGCTCATACTCTGTTGTCTGATCATAAGCTACATATTCATCGTCTTCATTTTTATAATTCGGGCTTTCTACTTCCCCCAAAACATTATTTTTTTTGGTTGTATCTCCATCTGCACCAATGACCTGTGATTGCGCTGTATTATCAGACTTCCTCAGTTTTTCAACATAAGCCTCCAGAATTCCCTCTACTTCTCCGACGCGTGCCTGGTTTTGTTCCTGCAAAAGCTTGTTTGACTGTACCCGTTCTTTATACTTGCCTACTAAAGCGTCTGTATCTTTTGTTACGCGATGCTTAAGTATATATGAATACAGGGATGAGACTTCCGTATTTTGAAGTATAGAAAATTCATTTACCAGTTCATTGAAAGAATAACCGGTACCAGATGAATAAAACAAAGGAGAAGCTTTTGCCCGGCTGTCCAGACTATTTACTGTATCCTTTAATGCAGCGTCTATTAATTCTATCTGCTCAATATAGTCATAACTGCCTTGATTTACAGATGATGTGCTGTTCACTACAGAAGAGGTATTAATAAACTGTTTGGAGAATTGGGTAAAGTAGCCGTCCATTATCTCATCAAGTACCGCCCTGGCCATATCGGCGCCATTGCTGCTATCTGCCTTATAGGAAATGGCATACTTTGTAGACTGCAGATCAGAAGTCTCTCCTTCCTTGTTCTTTGCTTCATTCACCGCATCCACAGCTTCATCTGCGATTTGTTGAACTTTTATCTCTGCCCGTATACTGTCAATAGGATATTTCCCCTGATCTAATCCGAGATTATCCAAAGCCTGGCTGATTACACTCGATGAATATATACCTGTCGTATCCAGCTCAGTCCCATCCGGAGCAAGTCCATTTTCGGCATCCCCATAGACATAATCAATTATCGTGGTTGCTGTATAAGTCTGTAATGAGCGCAAAACCATATACATTCCCAGGGTTAAAAAAACAAACAATGCTATTATTAGAAAAGTATATTTTTTCAGATACTGAATTGGCCGAAATTTATTCATTTCTTTTTATCCTTTCTTTTGGACATATCATGGCCTAACTGCCTCATTGCTTCTTCAACATATGTAATGCAGAAAAACAGCAGTCCCAACGTCAATCCCAAGATATATTGGGTCTTTGGCGCTTCCACTGGTTCTGCGATAGACACGTATCCATTAGAAGAAGTATCAATATAGTCCTGCACTGTGCTTTTGGTAAGCTCAGCCAAATCCAATATTTGTTTTTTCAAAGATTCTATCATTTCTTCAGCTTTGAGATATGTATCACTGGTTGCCGTACTTTCCTGAAGACGTTCCAGCCAATATCTTTCTTTCAGCATCATTGACAGAGTATCTGCCGCATTGCTGCTGAAGGAATCTGCATCCGCTGAAAAATGATCTATCCCTATTTTGGTTTTGGACATATAAAAGGTGTTATCCGTATCATAAGTCGGTATATACACCACTGTTGCCATATCATTATCATATTTACTTATAGCATTAAGGCGTACATGATAAGCCGAAATATCCCGTTTATAATTGTTGGTATTATGAGTATACTCATATCTCAGACGGCTCATATACGCCTTCCTGTCAGTCGACAAACCATTGGAAAGAATATAAGAACTGAGGCTCTCCAAACCTGTATTGTTAATATCCCAGGCCTTGCTGTTAATCGAAAAAAAGCTCTCTCCCGTTTTTGCTGACAGAAAAGCGGGATCCTTCTCATAATAAGAATTAGAATAATTGCATATTATCTGTATTGCATTCGACAAATAGCTTTCCAGTTCAGGATAATCATAAGTTTTAATATCATCAAAAGGAATATCCAGAATGCTGTAATTAGCAGTGTATTTATTTATAAACCAATCTCTGTATGCATATGCTACCGAATGAACCACTTCTTTTCCTGAGAGATTGCCAACATTTTTATTATTCTTAAATTTCAGTATAAACTGGGTGGAAACAAGCTCATTCAAATCCTTATCGCTTCCAGCCGGTTCAATATCCAGAGCATTTTCCAGTTCCGCAACAGTAATTCCACTGAATCCACCATAGCTGATTGCATTTTCAAGCACTTCATCCGACAGAATATCGCTCATATTATACCTGCTGCCGTTAGGATTTAATCCGTTAGATGCTTCCTTATAAGTCAATGCTATATTTAACGAAGCACTCTGTTGATTACTTTCTGCAGCAACTATGGTAGAAAAGAAAAGGAAAAGAAGCGTAAATACTACGATCCATCCTTTTTTTACTACCCTTCCAGGCTTTAATGCATTCATTAACTCTATCCGCATATATTTCTTCCGTTTTTTCAAAAACAGAAAAAGTAATCGGATACACATAATGACAAAAATAAGAAAAACCATCATTTTCCCAGCCGTTAACAGATAATAATTCATATCATCACGCTCCCCATTTCGCAAAATATTTCTTTTTCATTGCAACATAATCCGTTTTCTAGTCAATATCAATTACAACAAGTTCTGGTGTATTATTGACTCTCGGAAGTAAATTGCTGTTGCCCAGGCCTCTGCTGATAACCACATTTCCCTGTGCATTCGGGATTAGCCCCGAATCATATCCAGTAAACCAATTCCAATAGCCTCCCCCTGATGTAAACATCCCTCCCAGGCCAGGCACACGTATAATCCCACCATGTTTGTGCCCACACAGCAGTAAATCATAGCGTAACTCCTCCTGGTAACAAATCCCGGCATACGGAATCAATGGCCTGTGAGCAATGATAATCTTTAAATTATCTGAATTTGTTGTCAGGAAATTTTCTATCATATGAGCCGAATATGGAAAATATCCGCCGCTTAAATTATCAACTCCAGCTATATCCACTTGTTGATCCCGGATTTTTAAACCTGCTGTATTATTATTTAGTATGACAACACCGGCTTCTTTCAATGCCTCAGGCAACCTGGCGTCTACCATAGAAATTTTATCATAATCCAGGGTCCCATCTTCTTCCGTACCTGATATAGCCGCCTGTTCATCCAGGAAATCAGCCAACATGTCTGTTCCATATACCATTTCATTCTCATGGTTACCGAAACTATAGTACACAGGTGCAATTTCAACCAGCTGCCGGCACAATGATACCGCCACTGAAATATCCTGTTCCCCCGCCAAAACCATATCTCCTGCGATCGCGATCACATCAGGTTTTAAATCCTTAATTCTCTTAACTAAATCCTTATTATCCTTTCCAAAAGTCCAGTTATGTAAATCGGCCAATTCAATTACCCTTATTTTATCCGCCACTTTTTCAGAAGATAGCTGGTAAAAGCTAACTTCAAACCGATATCTTCCTATTACGTATAAAACAGTATAAATAAGCAGAAATAATGCGAAAATAACTGCAATCCACTTTACTGACTTAATAAATTTTGGAGAGACTGTTATTTTACGCTTATTTCGTTTTTCTTTACTTTTCATACCATTCACCTCATATGCTGCCATCGTTATCTTCTCTCAGCTGCCAGTCTCTTCCATAAAAACAACAATTTTCAGTCCCGATATTTAAAAATTAATCTTATTATCTGCATGTCATCTATAAAATATCTTTTAAAGAGCCTTCCAGGTTCCTGCAAAAAACGATAAAACCATTCCAGACCGTATCTGCTCATCCAGGAAGGGCACCGTTTTATATTACCTGCTAAAAAATCAATTGCTGCCCCAGCACAGACAGAAACTGGAATCTGGTATTTTTCCTGGTTTTCGTATACATATTTTTCCTGCTTGGGGCATCCCAGGCACACCACCAAAATATCTGAGTTGCTCTCCCGAATAATCTGATTCATTTTCGCAATCTCATCTGGTTTTTTTTCAAATCCAAAGGGCGGGGCATAGGTCCCGGTTATTTCCAGCCCCTTATATTTATCGGCCAGCCGCATAGCCGCTTTCGCCGCAACTCCTTCCCGTCCACCCACAAAAAAAAGTCTCAAATGTTCTTTTGCCGCCTGTTCACATAAAAGTGGAAGGAAATCTGAACCGGATACCTTTTCTTTCAATGTTCTGCCTTTCAGTTTTGATATCCAGACTATCG
Organism: Eisenbergiella massiliensis; assembly: GCF_003435485.1. Classification (NCBI taxonomy): domain Bacteria; kingdom Bacillati; phylum Bacillota; class Clostridia; order Lachnospirales; family Lachnospiraceae; genus Eisenbergiella; species Eisenbergiella massiliensis. Next base: position 172,065 of record NZ_QVLV01000004.1, on the reverse strand, counting down.
GCATACCATCGGCTAAAACATATTCCGCCTCCTCTGAGATTTGTCGCAAATAATCGTCTTTCTCCATTTTCATGATGACGTCAACATTCACAAAAATAAGATTGGCACGCTCCCTTCGTTTTGCATGCTCTATCACTGCAGACAACAGTTCAGCTTTATCCATATTCGAAAACTTTGTATTCAATAAAGATGTTTTTCCTTGTAATATCTCATTTCCTTTCTGCATATTCCGCCTCTTTATCTTCTAAAAAATTCTTCTTCCAGCATCTGGCACCAACAATGATAAACTGGCTGCTGCAGTTCCTGAACTTCATAAGTCTGGGTCGCTGGTATCTTTACACAAAAATCCACTATTTCAGCTACTTTTCCTCCCGACTGCCCTGTGAAACCAATTGCTTTCATTCCCAATGCCCTGGCTGTGACAGCTGCAAACAGTATATTTTCAGAATTGCCCGAAGTCGTTATGCCAAGAAATAAATCTCCTTTTCTCCCATAAGCGTATACCTGTTGTGCAAAACACAGCCTGCCATCCACATCATTTGCAAATGCCGTATTTAATGCGGCATGGCTATCCAATGCAATTGCCGGCAAAGCGCCCTGTAACTTAGATGCAAGAATACTGCCTCGTTGAAAATCAGTTTCGAGCATCTTTTTTTTCTCTTCTTTTGACAATTCTCTTTTCAGCAAAAAGCTTTTCATCAGTTCAGCAACCATATGCTGTGCATCACAGGCACTCCCTCCATTTCCGGCAATTAATATTTTGTTACCCCGCTTATAACATTCTTCCATCAAGAGAAATGCTGTTAAAATTTGCCCGCTGATACAATCCAGAAGTGGATATCTTTTAACCAAACAACCGATTCGTCCCCCGTCATCTTTTTCCAACGATATATTTCCTCCTTGGGCAATCTTCTATTTTTCCTCAACCTTCCCATCACATAAGAAATGAGCAAACGCTTTTAAGTCTCTGAAATTTTTTTCCCCTCCCTCGCATCCACATATACCGGCAGTATGGCACCCTGCTTTTCTCCCCGCCGCCATATCATTATTTCCATCCCCAACCATCCAGGAATTTTTTAACTCAATATGATAATCCGCAGCGGCTTTTTGAAGCATTCCCGGTTCAGGCTTCCGACATTTACATTGTATCTTGTATTCAGGCCGTTCCCCTTCAAATCCGCTCTCCGGATGATGCGGGCAAAAATATATCGCATCCAGGTAAGCTCCTGCCCGGCCTAACAGAGTTTCCATTTTATTATGGATTAGTTCCAACTCTAACAGGCTTACTTCACCTCTCGCTATCACAGGCTGGTTGGTTACTACAATTACCAAAAATCCTTTTTGATGCAGCTTTATAATCGCTTCTGCTACTCCGTCCAGTAACTCGAACTGGTCTGGATTTGTTAAAAAACCAACATATTTATTTATTGTCCCATCCCGATCAAGAAAAACAGCCCTCTGCCAATGTGTCAGACTCTTCCTGGCAACAAGTCCTGAATTAATATCTGCTTCCACCTCACTACGTCTTTCCGGCGTTCCCATATCTTTAACATATTCAGGCGAATCATAGGCAAACAAGCACCTGTCTTTTACCATTGGCTTTAAAATATCTCTGTCAAAATCCAATTTCAGAGGATGGTTCAGCATCCCCTTACGCTGTAAATAATGAAACAGCTCTGCCGATATCATATGTAACCCTGCATTAACCCGATTCCGATACCAGCCTCTCTCACCCTCCGGGCTGTTCCACTCAATAACGCAGTTCTGTTCGTCTGTTACAACAATACTGCTATCCCACGGGTGCTGATTAGGATGCGTATATATAGTAACCAATCCTCCGTTTCTGTGATGCGCTTCCTGAAATCGTAATAAATTGATATCAAAGACAATATCTCCATTAATTAGCAAAAAATCTTCATCTATTAAATCTTTCAAAAAGAACAGGCTTCCCGCCGTGCCCAACGGTTCATCTTCAATTACATATCGGATATTAACATTCTCTTTTCCGTTTTCTCCGCAACAATAGCTTCCACCGGTCCCAAAATAATTCTCTATTATTTTGTGTAAATATCCGGTTACAAGAATAATTTCCGTCACTCCCTGCTTCTGCAGCATTTCAATCTGACGTACCAGAACTGGTTTTCCCCCTACCTGCAGCATTGGTTTTGGGACCTCTGCATTCACAGAAGCTATTCTTGTTCCTTTTCCACCTGCCATAATAACCACTATCATTTTTACTCCTCTCTGCACGCTTGGGCACTCATGTAACTAAAGTCACATACAATTCAGGGAGGTTGAAGGTCTTTTTCTTTCAACTTTTTTATTAATGCTGCTTATCCTTGATGTTTATAAACAGCCTGGTTTTTGTCATGTTTATTTATTTGCGCGGTTAATTTAAGTAATTTTGGGGTATTATCAATCCATTTTTCCTGAAAATCATCATACCGAACATCATCAGAAATTTCCCTTTTTGTACCCGTCGGCACATATGTTTCCGGTTCATAATAGATGACTTTTGCACCTTCTTCATCAAATTTAAAGGGAACATACAGAAGATCATTCAACGCATATCTGATTGAAGCCTGCCTGTCCAATTCTGCATACAAAAGGATAAATCCACCCCCGCCTGCCCCCAGCAGTTTTCCTCCCAGAGCGCCGGCCGCTTTTGCCTTGTGATAAATCAGATCGGTAGCATCTGTGGAAATTTCTTCATTAAGCCCTCTTTTCAGTTTCCAGTTGTAATCAAGTAAACGGCCAAAATCATTTAAATCTTTGTTTTTATCGGTCAAAATTTTCTCTGCCTCTTCTACCAGCTGTTTCATTTCCAGTAGTTCCTTTTCCTTATTCTTTATCTGGGCGCGAGTCCGGACTGAAATTTCAAAGGAATAACGCGAAAAGCCTGTAAAAAACAGCATAAGATGAGAATTCAGTTTTCTTTTTCGAATCGGATAAATTACTTCCGGCTTTACTATATAGCCAAAATCACCAAATTCAATTTTGTTCATTCCACCATAGGCTGTAGCGATCTGATCCTGGATTCCTCCTACTTCTTTGCATTGCACTCTCTCTAAGTAAATTGCCTCGTCAGCTAATTGCTTTTTACTCATATATTGCCCTTTTATGGAATGAAAGGCATTAAGCATCCCTACCGCAAAAGCACTGCTGGTTCCCATTCCCGATCTGGCCGGTATATCAGACTCATAAGACAGGCGTATTTCATGCATGTCAAGCATTTTCAATGCTTCCCGTATCAAAGGATGTTTCACTTCACTGACATGATTCACACGCTCAATCTCCGAATAGCACAATTCTGATGCATAATCAAAAAAACGTGGAAGATGCCTCACATTAACATAACAGTATTTATCAATTGCCGTGGATAATACGGCACCTCCATGCTCTTTATAGAATTCTGCGAAATCTGTGCCTCCGCCAAAAAAAGATATTCGAAAAGGTGTCCTCGTTATAATCATAATTAATTATTCCCCCCTTTATTTTATGGAAATAAACTCTCGAAAAACGCAGCGCTTCGCGCCCTTGATTAAAAAGGCATATTCTTCCCTTTCCCCGGCTCCGCTTCAAGACATGATTCCCTCGGGTTTCTTTATAACTGGTACTCCATGAAACAATTCCTGCCGGAAGCAAACATGGACAAGCTTCTGCCGGCAGGACGAAATTCAAATGCCCTAAATCAGTTTCGCTGGCGGAATCCCTTCCTGCATCTGTGAAAGGCCATGCATCTGCTCCATTCTGGATAATGTCTACTTGTCAATGTTCATCCGATGATGAATCCTGGTCGGCAGCCTCAAGATTCCGAGAGCCTATTGTCTATTATAGCTAAGCAATAACATATTTTATGAAGCAAGGGTAACATATGCCCATGTAAAAAACAATTATTGGTGTATAAACGGTTAATAATGTGCGCAATCGGTATCCCCTCCCCTGAATCCGGCATGTTATAATATTATCATTGCCCCTCTCCCCGTCATTGCTGAAGGAATCCCGCGTCCGGATACACTATCTGAATTCCGGGGAATTTTTCTCACTACCAGCCCTGACTTTGCTATAAAAAACTATAAAGTACATGCCTATCAGCACCCGCTGATTCTATTAAACAAAAAAAGACCGTGTTCTCCATTATAGAACACAGTCATCAATCATTACCTATATTTACACTGTACACATAAATCAACTTTATTTGTGTGTCATGTTCTTACATTTCTACTTTTTCAACTCAAGCCACTACATGCACAGCTTGATCCCATACTCCATTTAACTGCACGGACTACGCCATTGCGCACGGAACAAAAAAGCTTATGTTCATATCCAACAGCTTCCTGAAGCCCGCCCTGCATATTTACAGGAAATGCTGGTTTCAGGAAACTGCACTGGATAAAAGCTATTTGGGGCTGGAGCAGGCAGATATTGCGTTTGGGTATCTTGTACCGGGTGGCAGGGCTTAACGCTCCCGTCTACTCTCCAGCCTGGATATTCTTGGGCTTCAGGGCCACTTCCTCTGAAAATGGTAAATTCGAGGAATCTCTTTCCGACGTAATTATCTGCATATCTTCAGTAATTGGCCATTGTATTCCCAATCGTTCATCGTTCCATAATATACCGCTTTCATCCTCAGGATGGTAAAAATCCGACAGCTTATAGGAAAACTCGGCGACGTCGGATAAAACCAAAAAGCCGGCATCCTTTTACGAATGCCGGCCTTTGATTATGTAAAGCTCTGTCATTATTCAACAGCTCAGCGCATTTACAGCGCCGGCCATTGTCCATTTATCTTCAGTCTTCCCAGAGAAGCTTAGCAGCCGCTTCCGCAGATGCAAAAGGCCCGGGAATGGATGCAACGCCCCTGTGTTCTCCCAGATAATCCGTATCGAACAGGATGGAGGTGCCGTCCGGATTTTCGAAGCGCTGTTCCGGCTCAAAAGCACAGCCAAGCAGATCGCTGTCGATAAGTCCTACTTTGAAAGCTTTCATCACGTCATACACATTTGTCTTAAGATAATACTTTCCGTCCTCTTCCACCAGCTCAACGGATACCTGATTCTGATCATCCACCAGATTATCCTTCTCATTTTTCCAGGCTTTGGCTCCGTTGAAATAAGCGTTGCCGTTTACCCATACGGGAAGGTGTGAGAAATGGTACTTTGCCAGCGCACCCATATCAGCGGGCTTATCCATTTCAAACCAGCCAATCCATTCATCATAAGTAGGGTAATCGTCAAATACATGCGTTCCCACTTCCCGGTTATCGGAGGTTTTAAAGCCCATATCTTCTTTTTCCTCTGCCGCTGTAGCAGGCCAGTTCTGGATGAAGATATTGTTGTACATACGGTCGTCTCCGTGAAGGATCGACATAAAGCCGGCCACTTCGGTACGGTGACGGATGTGGTAAGGGGTATAACGGGGCTGGTTGATACCGTTTACGGTATTGTCCGTTCCGCCGCCTACCGCCGTAAATGCGCCCAGAATCAGATTATGTACACAAGCCACGCCTTCGGTTGCAATCCGCAGCGCCGCTTTGGAAAGCAGCACATTGTTGTCAATCAATGTGGGGCCGTGACCCACTTCAACGAAAATATCCTGGCTCATCATAGCGCCCTGCGCCATGGGAGTGCCTTCCGGCGCATGGTTGTCATGAAGCAGGTTCTGTGTGATCCGAGTGCCCTGCGCCTGCCAGTCACACCAGATTCCCATAGTGGAATGATGGATATGGTTGCGGCGGAACACAACATCGATGGCTGCATGGAATTTGATACCGGAAATCTCTGCGCCGCCCAGCTGCTGCATATTATTGATATGATGAATGTGGTTGTCCTCAATGAGGCTGAACACGCATCCCATACGTCCTACAATACCTGCCTGTTCGCAATGGTGGATATGGCAGCGTCTTACGATATGGCTGCCCACCTTTTCCTTCAGCCAGCCATGATACTGTCCGCGGCAGACCGCATCCCTCTCCATCTGGGTCGGGCTTTTCACATGTTTGTTGGTAAAATAATGATCATTTTCCGGATCGTAATATTTTCCCAGTGAAATACCGCAGCATTTACTGTTGCTGATTTCACAGTCTTCAATAATCCATCCCTTTGACCAGTGGGGGCCTACCATACCGTCCTGATAAGCGGCGGGCGGCGCCCAGGTAGTTGCAGCCTTGTTTACATTAAAGCCGCTGAAGGTGATATAATCCACTCCGGTTTTGGAGGGCATAAAGCAGTTGCGGCGCACATTGATATCCACATTTTCCTCGTTGGGGTTATGTCCCTGGAAATTGGCATAAATCACTGTGGTATTGCCTTCCTGCTCGGTATACCATTTATAAATGGAGAAATCATGATCCCAGGAAGGGGGATATACCTCACCCTTGATGCATTCCTCAAGAGTCTGGGTTTCATACAGCTGGCGGTCATTTAAGTATACGGCGCCGGTATGTCTTATGACAGGAGCGAAATACCAGTCCCCTCCCACAAAAGTGGTGTAAGGGTTATAGCTTCCGAATACACCGTTATCAATGCGGCAGACCCATACATTTCCCTGATAAGGTTCCCAGGAATCCACCGGTTCCGCACCGGTAATGACCGCCCCCAGAGGCTGCTCGCTGCGATAGGTAATTCTGGCATCCTCCGTTCCTCCATTCACCGGATCCACATATTCCCGGTAAATGCCCGGCGCAACTAAAACCTCATCCCCGGGCGCGGCAACCTTCGCTGCCTCGTTAATACGCCTGAAAGGCCTTTCCTTGCTGCCGTCGCCCTCTCTAGCCGCGGCTGCGTTCACATAATAAATCATACTTGATCTCCTTTCCTGTCGTGCGTTTTCTGTTTTTGTAACTGCCTGCTCCTTTCACAGCTGCACCAGTTACTTTTGCCTTTATAAAAACCGCCTGACTTTTCTTGCTAATCTTATAAAGCCATTATATAATCATTATATTAACCTGGAAATGTCGTATCCAGAAGGAATCAGTGTTTTTTTGTGTCCAAATCAGACTATCTTTGGAAGCCGGAAGGGGAATATAATGAAAAAAATCAAACCATTCAGAGATACGGGCGGAAAATTATCTCAGGAGGGCTTTCTGAAAAAACTGGGGATCCCAAAAACCTTTCTTACCTTTCATAACCTGGGCAGCTATACCTCGGAATTTGTGGAAATCGGAATGCCCTATATGATCATACATGAGTCAACCGACCATAAACGCGGCGAGCTGAATTCCCTGGAGTTTACGGAAAGCAATAAGAATTATTTTTTCTCCTCCACAAGCAGGCTGGATCTTGCCGGAACCCGTACTCTCCATTCCCACGATTTTTATGAACTGACCATCGTACTGGAGGGCGAGCTTCATCTGCAGATTGAAAATGAAACTGTAACCTACCATGCGGGTGAGTGCTGCCTGTGCAATAAAAATATACGCCACAAGGAGCTGCATGACAGTGAATTTGAAATCATTCTTTTCATGTTTCAGGAGGAATATATCAAATCCGTGCTGGAACAGGATCTGCTTTATGATGAGGAAGGAAGAAGCTGTACCAATCATACTTTTTTCCACCATCTTTTTGCGGAAAACCAGAAGCTTTCCTTTTACAGTGCAAAGGAGTATATCGACTTCAGAAGGAAAAAGAGCTTTGACCCCGATGATTTTTACAGGCTGATCAATGCCATCGTACTGGAACTGAGCGAAAGCCGTTCCGGCAGAAATTATATGGTGAGAGGATATTTCTGCCGTTTCATCGCCATGCTGGGAGACGAGGAAAATTACCTGATTCAGACCCATCAGACCAGGATTTCCAAGGAAGAAAGGCTCTTCTACCAGGTATCCTGGCTGCTGCAGAACAGAAAGGGCAGGATCAGCCGCGGGGAACTGGAAAAGGAACTAAACTATAACAGCGACTATATCAACCGGGTAATAAAAAAGTATACCGGCCAGACCCTGTCGGATTACAGCCGCGCCTTTCTGCTGAAGGAGGCGGCGGAGCTTTTGAAAAACACGGACAAAAGAGTAGGCGAAATCTGCGAGGAGCTGGGTTATACGAACAGGAGCCATTTCAACAGGCTGTTCATTGAACGCTATGGCATGACGCCCGCGGAATACCGGGCGCTGGAGCCGGACGCGTTTTAATTGGAAGAAACGGGGCTTCTTTTAGAAGCCCCGACAAATCTCTTCATTATCTATCCTTTCACCGCCCCCGCCATCATTCCTTTGACCAGCTTATCCTGGAAAATAATAAAAAGGATAATCATGGGCAGCACGGACAATACCAGCACGGAAAGAATGATCGGGATATCCAGGGAATGCTCTCCTTTAAACTGTCCAAGAGCCAGGGGAAGCGTTTCATGGGGCAGGAAGATGCCCCCCTGGGCAAGTATATCGAACTGTTTTCGGAAGGAGTTCATAATCATGAATATGAACGGAACCAGCGTTACAACCAGCCAGGCCCAGGCGAAAAAATGGCAATTTCCCAGGCAATCCGGGATTTCAGCTTTTTCCCCCTGTAATCAACCTCTTTTTGCTTAACCATTTCAATAGTGCTCCTTTACCACAAAGATCTTCTGGAACAGCAGCACAATTGAAGTAATCAGGAGAAACAGCTCTGCCGCGACACAGGGACAGTAGCCCATGTTGAACTGCTGGAAGGGCAGCTTATACATATAGGTTGCCATCAGCTTTATTCCTCCGGCCGGCCCGCCACCGGTCATATTCCAGATCTTTTCTTTTAGCCATATGCCCAAAACAGTCATAAAAGGATCAGGAAGATAACTTCCGAAAACCGGAAAAGAATTAATTCACGTGAATTATTGATTATATCAAGCAAACCATGTCGTGTTTTACATTCGCTCTATATATCGAATAAATATTAATTTTATATTGTTTTTCTGCTATAAGTGGAATATGATGATGTTAACAAGATTTGAGAGAGGTGCTCATGATGATTAAGCGTGAACAATACATGCGCCGACTCCGCCCCTTTATCGGAAATGATCCGATTAAAGTTCTTACTGGTATCCGTGGAAGCGGTAAATCAGTTATGCTGGATTTGATTAAGGAAGAACTGATTTCATCCGGCATAAGCGATGCGCAGTTCATTACATTTAATTTTGAAGCAATGAAAAACTCCCATCTTTGCACGGCGGAAGCATTATATCGGGAAATTATTCAGCAGACAGCTGAAATTAATGGAAAGGTTTATCTTTTCTTTGATGAAATCCAGGAGGTAGTGAACTGGGAAAGATGCATCAATTCCTTCCGTGTGGAATTAGATTGTGATATTTACATCACCGGTTCTAATGCTAAACTTCTTTCCGGGGAACTGGCTACCTATCTTGCCGGCAGATATATTGAATTCATCATCTATCCTTTTTCTTTCGGGGAATTCCGGGAGCTTTACACCTCCGTATTTCCTGCTGCCAATCCGGCGCAAGCCTTCCGCGAATATCTTACTGCTGGCGGCATGCCCTACCTTGCCAATCTTCGCTATGCCCGGGAGCCATGCCGCCAATATCTGGAAGCGCTCTACGATTCTGTTGTTTTAAAGGATATCGTGAAGCGTAATAATGTACGTGATGTGGATCTGCTGGAACGGATTATCGCTTACATCACGGCAAATGTGGGGACTCCTTTTTCTGCAACCTCCATCACAAAGTTTTTTAAAAGTGAAGGCCGTACCGTATCCTCTGAAACCGTGCTCAACTATATCAGGTACTGTTTGGACGCTTACCTGTTCTATCGGGTAAAACGACAGGATTTACAGGGCAAACAGATACTTACGACAAACGAAAAATACTATATTGCAGACCATGGTATCCGTGAAGCCGTGTTCGGAGGCAATATGCGGGATATCAACCTGATTCTTGAAAATATTGTTTTCATGGAACTGCTGCGTCGGGAATATACCGTCACCGTAGGTAAATCTGCGGAAAGGGAAATTGATTTTATCTGTGAAAAACAGAATCAGAAGCTGTATATTCAGGTAACTTATCTTCTGGCCTCAGAAGATACCATTCACCGGGAATTTGGTGTCTACGATACTATCCGCGACAATTTCCCCAAATATGTGGTTTCCATGGATGAAATCGATATGAGCCGCAATGGCATCAAGCATCGGAATATCCGCGAATTCCTGTTATCTGAAAAATGGGAATAATTAATTATTGCATTTTCATTCATCCTGCGTTCTGAAATAATCTGCAATCTCCCGCATCCGGCCGCTTTGATCCACGCCAAAGGGACAGCGGTTATTGCAGTGAGCGCAGGATATGCAGGCATCCGCCCGGAGCTTTAATTCATAGTAATGTCCGGCCGCCATGGTATCTCCATTTCTTGCAAGGTCATAAAATTTGTTGACGGTTCCGATATCAATTCCCACAGGGCAGGGCCTGCAGTGGTTGCAGTAGACACATTTTCCCACCGCGTCCGCCGGCTTGAAGGAACCGATCACCGAATAATCCCTCTCTTCTGCGGAGGCCTCAAAAAACTGCAGCAGCTGTTCCGCCTGGGCCGCGGAATTCATCCCCGGCAGCACGGTAAGAACTCCGGGGCGGTCCAGGGCATACTGCAAACACTGGTATACCGTCAAAGCTTTGCCAAAGGGTGAAATGGAAGCATCCAGCAGCTGTCCGCCGGAAAATGGTTTCATTACCGAGATACCGATTCCTTCCGCCTCGCAGCGGCGGTACACGGCCGCGCGTTCATCCACTGTACCGTTGGCATAATCTCCTTTTTGGTAATCATATCCCGGATTTATGGAAAACATCAGCATATCCACAGGAGCTTCATCCAGCACACGCCGGATCGCCTCCGGCGTATGGGAGGACAGACCGATATGCTTCACCACACCCTCATTTTTCATCTGCATCAGATAATCAAAAGCTCCGTTTCTGCAATACTCCTCCCAATCTGATATTTCATCCAGGCAATGGATAAAACCATAATCTATGTAATCTGTTTTCAGCTGGCTAAGCTGCCAGTCTATGCTGCGCCGGATAGTTTCACCGTCCGTTGTCCAGCCATAGGCACCGGTTTCATAATTCGCGCCAAAATGCACCTGATACATCACACTTTTACGCACATCCCCAAGCGCTGTGCAAAAGTACGGAAAGGTCCTGCTCTCTGCAGTGGCAAGATCATAATAGTTTACGCCGCCCTCATAGGCTCTCCGGATGGCTTCCACTGCGTCTTTTTCACCGGCCTGCGCAATATAAGAGGTTCCAAACCCCAGCATGCTGATTTTGTCTTTAGTCCGTTTATTTATTCTATATTCCATCATTCGTTCCCTCCATATAAAAATCTTGTAAGCATCCGGGGGATTCCGGCGCTGTTTCCTGATGTTATTATATAATCCATTTTTGTAAATAGCCAATACCTTGTGGCTATGGCATGAAATTACCGATCAGAATATCTGTTGGCAAGGTATGCAGAAAAACTTATTATCCTTCCAAGATCGGCTGGTTCGTCTGGATTTCACCTGTCCGGAACCTGATTCTTTCCAATATAATTGTTCTTTGTACCGCTGCCGGGGCATCGATTCCCATGCGGTGATGGATATTCTGAACCGGCATAACGGCCACTGAATGCTGTTTACCCAGGCAAACAAAAAAACGAAATACACCTTTCCACACAAATAAAGCTGCCGCTTTACGATAATATTGCCCGTTAAAGCGACAGCCTTTTTTCATTCATTAAATTATTACAGGAAAGCCGTATATTCCCTCCGGGATTACCCCTTTACCGCCCCGATCATAACACCCTTCACGAAATACTTCTGCACAAACGGGTAAATACACAGCACCGGTACAGTTGTCAGTATGATGGTGGCGTATTTAATCGCTTCCGCAAACTGGTTCACCTGATCGTTTTCCGCCGCGGCCGAATTGAGGACATTGGAGTTGGCAATTAATATAGCCCTCATGATATTCTGGATCGGAAGCTTGTTGTTATCCTGCAGATAAATAGAAGCATTAAACCAGGAGTTCCAGTGGCCCACGCCATAGTAGAGCAGCAGCACCGCCATGGTAGGCTTGATCAGCGGCGCGACGATGCGGAACAGGATAGTGAGATCGTTTGCCCCGTCAATATACGCCGATTCCATCAGGGAATCCGGCATGGCCTCGATTGCCGTTTTGCATATAATCGAATTATAGACGCTTACCGCACCGGGCAGGATCAGCGCAAAAAGGGAATTGTACAATCCGAGGCTGCGTATATTCAGATAGGACGGGATCATGCCTCCCGAAAAAAACATGGTAAACAAAATTAAAAACTGGATTACCGGCTTGAACATCATTTTCTTTGACGCCATAAAATATCCGGTAAACAGTGTGAGAAGTATATTGATCGGCAGGGATACGCACAGCACGATCAGGATATTTTTATATCCTGACAGCAGCAGGGGATGCGTCAGCGCCAGCTTATACGCCCCCAGCGTGAACTCATGCGGCCAGAGTATCATCCCCGGATGGGACACCAGGTACGTATTGGATGTAAAGGAAGCGCACAGGACATACCAGATGGGATACAGCGTCACAATACACAGCAGTATCAGAATAGCTGCGTTTACCCCTGAAAAAATCCTGTCCCCGCGGGATTCTATACGCTTCTGTCGTTGAGAATAGCTTTTCTTCATGTCGTTGTTTCCTCCCTGTCAGAACAGGCTGGATTCCGTGGATTTCTTGCTGATTGCATTCGTTATCAGCAGAAAAACCACATTGACCAGCGTATTGAACAGCCCGATGGCGGTTGATTTGGAATACATAGGCGTACCGCTGGTGGGAAATGACAAACGGTAAGTATATGTGGAAATCACATCCGCCACATCATAGGTAGACGCATTGTACAGCAACAGGATTTTTTCATAGCCTACGTTCAGGATATTGCCCATCCGCAGGATAAAAAGGATCATAATGGTGGGAAGCAGGCCGGGCAGCGTGATATGAAGCATCTGCTTGAACCGGTTGGCCCCGTCCACGCGCGCCGCCTCATACTGCTCCTGATCTATCGCGGACAGCGCCGCCAGGTAAATAATGGAATCCCAGCCTATTTTCTGCCAGATATCCGACACCACATAGATGATCCTGAAGTAGGACGGGTTCACCAGATAGTTCTCCGCCGTTCCTCCGAAATAGCCCGCTATCTGTCCGAATAGCCCGTCCTGCATACAGAAGATTTTTACCATGGCGCACAGGACAACCATGGAAATAAAATAAGGCATGTATGTAATTGTCTGTACCGTCTTCTTAAACGTCCGGTTGCGCACTTCATTTATGAGAAGCGCCAGAAGAATCGGCGCGGGGAAGCTGAAGATGATCGTCAGCCCGCTGAGCAGGAATGTATTCTTGATAACACGCGGGAAATAAGGATCCGTGACGAAATTGACAAACCATTTGTACCAGGGATTTGCCCAGGATGAGCCCTGGATCCCCCTTGTGATTTTGTAGTCCTTAAAAGCAATGATCAGGCCGTACATCGGTTTATAACAAAACAGCGCCAGATAAACAAGGACCGGGATGATCATCACATATTTCCATTTGTTCATGTTCCAGTCCCTGGTCAGCCTTTTTTTGAGAGTTCCGGCGCCGCCCTTTGCAGCATCTGCCTTCATATCTGTTCTCCTTTCAGCGTTTATAGCCGGACAGCAGCGAAAGGCATACGCCTTTCGCTGCTGCCGGTTGCTTCCAAGCTTTTTTACCGCTTATTGTTAACGCTCTTTGTACCGGTCATAGCAGGCCTGACGGATTTCAAGTACGCGGGACAAATTGTAGGTTTCCAGATCTGACAGATATTTTTCCCATACGGCATCATCATTGATGTCCTTGGAGCCTGTGAGGAATTCGGCAAAGCTTTCTTCCACAAAGGTTGGGATATTCTGCGCTATCTCATCCAGCTCGTCTGCCTCTGCGGTGGTAAAGGTAACGCCTATCGGCCATTTCCATCCGCTGGTGACAGCCCGATTCTTTTCTTCATCATCCGGATATACGTAAAACCATGTGTTATTGGCTTCAATCGCCGCTTCACTGTTCTTTAAATACAGCAGGTTGGTTGCCTGGATCCCGGGAGCGCCCCAGGTAAGGCCATTATATTTTGTCATCGGATCGGTATCCTTGTCATCCGTCACAAGGTTTGTAAAGGCCGGAACACCCTGGTCGTCATACTCCCAGGATACGCCCTGCGTGCCGTAATTCCAGTACAGGGAACCTTCCTCCGTGTATGCATAGTTCAGCATCTGAAGGCAAAGCTTCATCGTCTCCTCGTCCGCCGATTTGGTAATGACAGTCGTCTGCGTACCAATACCGGGGCCGCCGAATATGGAAGAAATCTCACCGTTATCCGACTTGGGATAAGGGATGCCGATCCATACCGCTTCCTTGCCGTCCGCCTCACGCTCCGTATTCCAGATATTCATCTGGCCCATGGAGGTGATTGAGATGCCGCATTTATCATTGTGAATCTTATCCTTGATAGTTGTGTCGTCCTCCGTCATGATATCCTGATCGATCAGGCCGTCTTTCCACAGCTTGTACTGCCAGCTCACATAATCACGCCACTCCGGCTGCGCCTGGCCGAGGCCGACCTTGCCGTCCTTCACATACCAGCCGTTCCCGGCATCCGCGTTCCCATATGCGCCAAACGCCCCTGCAAGGCCCTCCGCCTTATATCTGACTGAAAATGAAGAATTAAAGGTAGCGCCGTATTTTTCATTGAATACGCGGATTACATTTTCAAACTCGGAAATAGTTTCCGGTATTTCCAGGCCGCATTCATCCAGCCAGTCCTTTCGCACTACGGGTCCCTGGTAGCTGTCGTTCCAGCCGCCGTCCTCCCGGAAGAAGCCAAAGGCATAATACCGGCCGTCGTCCGTCTTCATTGCCCTGTCATAGGCAGGGTTGCTTTGCAGCCATGCATAATAATCCGGCGCATACTGCCTGATATAATCCGTCAAATCCCATATGATTTCATCCTCTATGTACTGGTTGGCGTTGTTCATCCAGTAAACGCCCATAATATCCGGCAGGTTAGCAGGATCTGCCAGCAGGGTGGTTGTAAAAGTTGTCCCATCGGATCCGGTGGTAGGGAACAGCCAGTCGATTGACACTCCCAGCTTCTCAGCCAGCCCGATATGGAACGGTGATTCCGATGCATCCTTGAACTTCTCATGAGGCAGTATATTATCCTGCGCATACCAAAGAACCTTAATATCGCTGTTTAACGGATAAGAAATGCTTCCCGCCTCCGCAGCAGGCGCCTCTCCTCCCCCATCCTCAGCAGACTTCGCTGCCGTTTCCGTCTGCGGCGCGTTTGCTGCTTCCTCCGCGCCGCTTCCGCAGCCTGCCAGAGACAGCATCATAACCGCCGACATTCCTAATGCCAGGATTGATGTGATTTTTCCTCTTTTCATGTAACCCTCTCCTTGTTCAGTTTGTTTTATTAATTCAACAGAATGGCAAAATTCCGGATATTTCCATTTTTCCTGCCTGTCCTGTTAAATCCCCTCAGACTGCCGCCCGGCTATACGGCCATTGGTTTTTCGTATCCCCGTCTGCCAGGCGCCGTGCCCTTTCAGAAACCCTTCTTCCCGTCCCCGAAATGTCTTTCTTTTTTATACGTATTACGTATAATCCTATTAAAAAAAATTTCATTCGCCTTTTCCGGAGTAAGCTCCAGGGCGGAGGCAAGCTCCACCATAACGTCCATCGCAGGCAGATTTTTCCCATCCAATACAAGCGTGAGCTCTCTTTCGTTGATCCTGCTCTTTTCAGAAAGCTCTTCTACGGATTGAAACCCCTTCCGTTCAATCTCCGTTTTCAGTGATTTTAAATCCACTCTATACTTCATGCGTATTTATCCTTATTAAAAAATATACATATTGCGTATACTCATAGTAACATAATCTACCATATATTGTCAATTAGTCTTATCATTTCCTGCCAGCCATTTTTTCGTTCTATTTAACCGTCCAGACAGCTGTACCGTCACAGGCGGCAGGCATCCAAAACGTTGTACGACAGGCCGGAGGCCTGCTTTTTCTGTGCATTCAGGCGATCTGTACGGCAAATGTACAGACCTGTCCGAACTGTTACTTTTATTTCCGGATCCTCCCTTTCCGATTTTGGACATTCGTTGCTTAGAACGCAATTTTATGATATATTTACTTTGTATCAGAAATAATTTTCAAACAGGTGATAATTCATGAATCCCAATCCATATGAAACCTTCCGCACGCGCATGAAGGAGCGGAGGACGCTGTTAAATATAACCCTGACTGAGATAGCCGAAGCCCTGGACATTTCACAGCCCACCGCCCAAAGATATGAAAGCGGTGAAATCAAAAACATACCTTATGATAAGCTCGCCCTGCTTGCAGAAATACTGCAGTGCTCCCCTCCCTATCTGCTGGGTTGGGAATCCATGGCAGCTTCCCCGCCGGATATTCCCGGGGATGAGGAACGCATGCTCCGTTATTTCAGGAAGCTGAACGTCAAAGGGAAGAAGGAAGCCGCGCGGCAGCTGGAAAATTTAACGCTGATCCCCAAATACAGCAAATCACCGGACAATTAAGAAAAGTATGTAAATGTATATTGCCTGCATTTATATACTTTTTTTATTGACCGGCCTGTAATTCCCGTAAAACAGACGAAGCACAGGTGAGTCAAATGCTGTGCCGCCGATAATAATAAATCATGACAACTTAAATCAAGCATTCCCCTTACCACGAGCTTATAATGGCTTCAGAGCGGCGAAACGAGGTAAACAGGCATGTACGAATGGCAGAAGCAGATCCAGATGATTGTTGATGAAATCGACAGCTGCATAAAAAACTATGAGGATGAAGCGCTGACGCTGCGCTGTCTCTCCCGCAGGCTGGGATATTCCGAGTTCTATACCACAAGGAAATTCAGGGAAATATCCGGCATGCAGCTGCGGGATTATCTGCGGCACAGGAAGCTGGCCTTTGCGCTGAAGGAGGTCCGGGACAGTGACAAAAGCCTGCTGCATATCGCTTTTGACTATGGCTTTTCTTCACATGAGGCTTTTACAAGAGCCTTTAAGGCGGCTTATGGCATAACGCCCAGCGAATACCGGAAAAATCCCCTGCCAGTCGTTCTGCGTACAAAAATAAACCCCTTCGACCGCTACTTTTTAGGATTAGGAGAGATTGGTATGATGAAATCTGACGAAGACGTTAAGATTTATTTTGTGACAATACCTGCGCACAAATTTATGCACATCAAAAATTATGAAAGCAATGGGTACTGGGATTTCTGGCAGAAGCAAAGCCTGATTCCGGGACAGGACCGGGAAACCATCTGCGGCCTGTTAGACAGCATCAAGGGCAAGCTGGACGATGACGGTGGAAGTGAGCCGAACAGCGGAAGCGGGCAGATTATGGCGTATATTAACGACCCGGACGGCAGGCTCTGCGATTGGGGATATCCGCGCACGGAATGCCATGGCGTACGGCTTCCCGCCGATTATGACGGCGAGGTTCCCCCTCAGCTGATGATGATCGATGTCCCGGAGGCCGAATATATTGTTTTTGAGCACGGCCCCTTTGATTATGAACAGGAAAACCGCAGTGTTGAGGAAAAGATTGAAAAGGCGATGGCTGATTTTGATTTTTCCGGAACCGGCTACTGCTATGATACACAGCCCGGCAGGATCCTGTATTTCTATTTTAATCCGGAGCAGTATTTTAAGTACATCAGGCCGGTGAAAAAGATTTAATTACTATACAGACGCCCGCGCGGGAAAGCAGCGCGGGCGTCTGTATTCATCTGTTCCACTGAAACAATGGACGGAGAGATCCTATTAATTTTTACCTTCAGTCAGCAGGATAAACGCATCAGCGCAGGCGGCGTCCTTCCCGCATTCCGGGGCTTCAGTCAGGTTCATTACAATTCATTGATCGTTTCGGTTACGGAAATATTCCGTATTCTCTTTGCCGGTGCATAAACGGCCAGTACCGCCGCAGTGACAACGAACAGGAGTATGATGGCCAGTGAAGCAACCGGCAGGCTCCAAACCACATAGCTGAAATGATCAACAATGAGGAAATTGAAAATCATCCTGCTGACGGGTATCCCGATTCCACAGCCAATGATTCCTCCCAAGAAAGCATAGGTAAAGGCTTCGGCGGCAATCATTTTAGTAACCTGGTGTTCATCCATTCCCACCGCCCTCATGGCTCCGTACTGCTTCATCCTGGCAGACACGCTCATGGAGATGCTGTTGACAATATTGAGCACCGAAACCAGCGTGATAATCCCCAGAAATCCATATACGCAGGTTACAAAGGCAAGATATGTCCCGCTCGTGCGCTGGTCACGCTTATCGCTGAAGACATATTCACTGCCTGTTGTACTGCGGATTGCATCAACATCCGCATCATCTGCACTGCCGGTCAGTTGTACCATAACGAGTGAATAGCCGTTCACCCCTGTCAGGCGGGCAAAGGTTTCCCCTGAAGTGATAAGCGTTATTTTGCCGTTTGTGAGCCCGTCGCCGCTGAACACGTCATATTTCAGCAGCCCTGCAATTTCCAGCTCTTCCTCTCCGATACGGATCTTATCTCCGATTTTCCAGGGGCTGTTCCAATCCCATGTTGCAAGAACATAATCACTGTCGCCGTATACCTTTGACAGATCGCTGCCTCTTTTGAGAAGACCGTCCTTTTTAAGGCAGTCCAAATCAAAATCATCATAGGAAATCAGATCGATCGTTGTGGAAAATGTAGTATCACCGTTTAATCCCGCAGGGATTTCAAAACAGCTCCTGCGTCCGTAGGCCCGTCTGACGCCCTCCATGCCGCTGAGCGTCTGAACCAGCCCGCTGTTTATTGAATTCGTACCATCGCTGCTTGTTATTCCTATATCAGAATCCGCCGCCGACTGCGGCATAACACAGTTGACAAAGTCGATCAGAACGGAAAAACATAAAAACAGAATAATGCTGAGGGCAAAGGAGCCCGTCATGAGGAACAGGTTTTTCCTGGCGGAAACAGCGTGATGAATGCCCAGCGCCGTCTCGATTTTGACCAAACGGGCTTTTACAGGATGAAGCTGTGCCCCGGCGCTCTCCGAATTGCCCGAAACCGCAGCGGCCGGCGATACCTTTGCAGCCCTCCTGGCGGGAGCCCTGGCGGCGAGCAATACCGTAACAACGCCCACAACGATCCCGCTGACAATTCCAATGATGCTGAACCCAAACAGGGGGATGTTGGAAAATTCCTCGCCCACGAGGAAACGCAGCGCAGCACACAGCCCCCATGAGGCGATAATGCCAAGCACGAGCCCGATCGGGACCGCAGTTTTACACCAGTTCAGGGCTTCAAGCCTTACAAAGCGGATAATCTGCCGCCTGCTCATCCCGATACAGCGCATCATTCCAAAAAATTTAACCCTCTGGGCAATGCTGCTGTTGATACTGCTTGAAATCATCAGCACGCCCGCAATCAGGATCAGCACGAACACTCCCCCTGCAGTCAGTATAAGCGCCTGACCAAGCTCACTCTGGAACAGTTCTGCAAAGGACAGGCTGCCGTGCTTCTCCAACAATCTCGTCTGCTCCATCCTGGCGCTCATTTCGGCCATGCTGAACACAGCCGTCACCATGAACACCGCAAAGATTATACACAGAAGCGTCATGCGGTTCTGCCGCCTGTGTACTTTGGCGGAGATAGGAATCAGGCTGAGATAGCTCTTCAGCGCATGCTTGCCAGCCCCGCCGCTCCCGTAAGTTTTGGAAATATTTTTAACCCCTGATAATTCCATAAGGCTGATCACCTCTTTCTGTTTTGATATAGAAAGATTAACACATCAACCCTACTGTCAGATGACATGAATCCTACAATTTTGTAGGATTGGGAAAATCAGCCCCTTCAGCCAGCCGGGCAGTTGCAAAGGAAATTCATGGTAAAGGTTGTGCCTGCCCCCAGCTCACTGTCAACCTCGATGGTCCCGCTGTGCGCTTCCGTAATTGCCTTTGCCAGAGGCAGCCCCAGCCCGATTCCCTGGGTATCCTTGGAAAAACGGCTCCGGTAAAACCGTTTGAAAATATGGGGCAGGTCTTCCGGATGGATACCTTTGCCATTGTCTCTTACGACAATCTGGACAATGGAGGCAAATTCACACCATTCAATCCGGATTTCGGCCCCTTTGTCCGTATGGTCAAAGGCATTTTTTACAACATTTCCAACCGCCTCCAGCAGCCAGATCCGGTCGCACGAAAAAGTAACCGTGTCATCACCGGACAGAATCAGGCGCTTTCCCTCCTGTTCCGCCCGATAGGCAAACTGCTTTTCAATACAGCCCATCATTTCGGATACATTTTCCGTCGCCTTCTCTATTACGATTGTTCCCGCATCCAGCTTCGTAATTTTAAGCAGGTTCTGTACCAGGGTTTCGATCCGGTCAAGCTCCTGCTCTGAAAGGGCGGTAAACTCCCGGAGCGTCTCCATATCCTTCGTTTCCTCCTGCATAATCCCATTATAAATATTCAGGGCGGCCAGCGGCGTTTTGAGCTGGTGGGAAATATCGGAGATGGTATCCTTCATAAACTTTTTTGAGCGTCCCTCATTCTCGGCATGGGCGTTCAGAATGGAAACCAGGGAATTGACCTCCTGGAACAGGCGGTACAGCTCTCCCTCATCGTCGCATTCGATCCTGGCGTCCCGATCTCCCGATATATAGTCCCGGATCTGCAAAATGGCGCTTTCCATGATTTTGCTTTGTTCCCTGAAATATAAATACATGGCCGTGAAAACCAAAAGCCCCATGCCTGCGGAAGAAAGCAGCACACAGAGCGCCGCATTTTTTAACCCCAGCCCGGCGCAGGCGGCGGAAATCAGGGAAAATACGGCAATGGCCAGCAGCACGCTGCAAAAAAGAGTTTTTATTTTTCGGTTTACGAATATTTTCATAACGCACCTCAATCCGTACTGTTCCACCGGTAACCCATGCGGCGGACGGTCACTATGTTCCGCGGCTCGGCGGGGTTATCCTCGATTTTTGTACGCAGCCTGCGGATATAAACGGTCAGGGTATTACTGTCTATAAAATTTTCGTCACAATCCCAGAGCCTGCTGAGAATCTGTTCGGGAGAGAGGACAATATTCGGGTTCTCCATGAACAGGCGCAGCAGCTTGAACTCGCTGGCTGTCAGTTCAACCAACGTCCCGTTTTTACGGACCTCCCGGCTGAGCAGGCAGATCCTTATGCCATTTGAGTTCAGTTCCGTTTCGGCCTGGTTAAAGTTTTCACTTCTGCGGAGGAGGGCATTCACCCTGGAAAGAAATATCGCCAGCTTGAAGGGCTTGGTAATATAATCATCCCCGCCTATGTCAAGGCCCATGATGATGTCGGTTTCTTCATCCGCAGCGGTCAGGAACATAATCGGCACCCTGGATGTTTTGCGTATTTTTTTGCACAAATCAAATCCGGATCCATCGGGCAGGGATACATCCAGAATGACCAAATCGTATTTCCCGTCCGCCCACAGCTGCCCGGCCTCGGCGCCTGTCCTTGCAATATCCAGCTCATAGCCCTGCTTCCTCATGGCAAAGGCCAGGCCGTTAATCAGGCTTAAATCATCTTCCACAAAAAATATCCGTTTCATTTATTTCTACCACCCTTTTCCGTCCTGCATTCCAAAATGCGACAGGGGGCGCTGTTCACGCCCCCTGTCATCATCTTAGCACTCTATTGATAATATCTCAACAATTTTCACCACAAAAATGGCGAAGCGCCCCGCCAAAGCTAATCAAGCTTCCGTAATTGTTCTATCAGGGACTGTTTTCCCTGTTTCCTGATGCTCCACAAAGACAACAGGAACTGAATTGCCATAAGCAGCAGAAAATACAGCGCCATATAAAAAAACGGGAAGCGGAAAGCCGTCGGGCTGCCATATACGGCCGCGCTTATTTCATGATGCAGAACAAAGGACAGCGGCAGACCAAGCAGTGCCGTCAGGAGAACGCACAGCAATACATACCCTACCCCTTCCACTGTAATCATTTGGTATAATTGCTTTTTAGTCAGCCCAACAGACCGCAGCACACTGTTCTCCCACTTCCTGGACATCAGATTCGACAGCGTCGTGTTAATGAGATTGATGATTCCGAACAGGGAGATAAGCAGGGCGATTCCCTGCATGATATGGAACACCGCCGAATTGGTTGACCTGCAGTATTCTACATAATCGGAAAAGGTGTCCAGCCCGGTTCCCGTATGGCTGTCAAGTATCTCCTGCAGCGCCATTTTAACAGCGCTGTCCATGGCAGGGTCGCTTACAATGTCCCAGGAGTAATCGAAGTTCCCGACACCGGGCAGCAGCTCCTGAAACAGTTCTTCCGGCAGATACAGCATAGCGCCGTCAAACTGGTATTTCCCATGGCCGTATCCGGCGCTTACCTTTGTTATGTCAAAAAGTCCGTCTACCGTAACCTCCACGGTGCTGCCTCCCAGCGACAGCTGTACGGCCGTTCCCACTTCAACCCCCACATGATCTGGCAGCAGAATTCCCTTCTTTCCCTCCGGCATGTGCCCCTGCGTCAGCCCCTTCTCCAGCGCCTGGCAATTGTCCCGCGTAATCATATCCCCCATACCGCCGCCGGTATAAGAGCCTGCCTTATAATCTGTTCCCACGCTCTTTCGCGCCGTAATCACATCCTCTACGCCTTCCACGGCAAGAATCTCCTGCCGCAGCTCTTCCGACAGCGGATTGCCGGAATACAGGATTTTGGAAAGCTCTTCTTCCGAATCGGTATAAACCTTATAATGGCCGTTGGGAAAATATTTGCCTGCCAATGCTTCCGGTTCGTAGGTCAGAAGCAGCGTGGATGCGCATAACAGCAGTATCCCGCCAATGCTTAAGGAAATAGTAATGCTGACGGTTTTCATTTTGTCCCGGCGAAAATTCATGTTGCCAAGCGTCAGGGGATTGAGTTTTTGGCACTTCCTGCGCCGGTGTAAAAATCCTTTCTGCACCGAGGCTATCCGCACCGCTTCCATGAGAGAAGTATCCGCGGCCATCCTGACCGGTTTCTTAATGGAGAGCGCCACCATTCCCCGGCAGATCAGGACCGTGGCTGCAAGGGCCATCAGGTATCCGGCAATATGCAGTCCCTTCGGGACCAGAAAAACCGGTATGATGATTCCCGGCGCCGTTCCGGCAAAAATTCCAAGCCATCCGAGCCGGCGCCCCTCTTTTTTTACCATGCGCATGATCTGCTTTTTGGTGGCCCCAAGAGTACGCAGCTGCCCGAAGCTTTGGATTTTATCATGAATTGATATGCGGAAAATGCTCTGGATTACCACGCAGCCCCCTGTCAGAACAACCGCCGCCAAAACGCCGAGAACCGCCGTCGTACCGAAATCCACACTGCCGAAGGTCCGTGAAAAAAACAGGGAATAATAGGTCGGAGCCGATAACCCGTATTTTTCAGCGATTTTCTCACAATAGCCTTTTATCTCCTCTTCGTCCATCTCCTGCACATTTTTTAAGTGGACATAGGCACGGAATCCGGAAGGGTTATAACCGGGCAGCTGCACCAGCTGCGCTTTTGATACTATAAAACCATAGATTTCCGAGTTTTCCGCATTCGCAAGATCCATCAGCCCGGAAATCCTGTACTCCCCCGGGAAGCTTTCTGTCCCTAAGGCTATGCAGTCTCCGATCCCGGCCTCCGGGGCAAATTTCTTAAGCCAGTTCCTGCTTACCATGATCTCATTGGCTTCTTCCGGCAGTTCCCCGTCAACGATTTCCATCTGGTTCCGCCCTGTATACATCATGGTTTCATCCGCATAAATAAAAGAGCCCTTGAACCCCTGTACGGATTGTTCCTCTCCAATCAGATAATATTCCCCCGCCCGCTCAATTCCGGGCTGTTCTTTCAGAGCCTCCATATCCGTTTCCGTCAGATTACTGTATACCGCTTCATAGGTATCCGAAATCTGATTGTTCTGCATCTGTACCAGGGAAACCGCCGTACCCCCCGCAAAGCTGATAAGAAAAGCAGCCAGGGCAACCGATATCACCACCATGGCGTTGCGGCGTCTTTCACTTTGCATACTGCGCTTTGCCAGCCGTTTTATAAAGGTTTCGGTATTGTTTTCAAAAGGCCGGATCATATGTTTTACCTCCATCATTCTGTAATCAGGACATTTTCAGGCCCTGCAATACCTCCTGCAGGGCCATCGCCTGTTGATGGAATTATTGTAAAACAAAAAGGTTACAGAAATGTCCGCAAAACAAATCAAAAGCCCCGCGGCAGCCGCCAAATATCCATGCAAGCATGGATATTTGGCTCGTTGCCCGCGGAAATCAATTGACAGGCAAAATACAGTATTTTATACTGTAATAAATCGTCAGTTTTAGCAACGGACGCAGTAACGGTCACTTTTAATGTACTATTGTAACTTTTCAGTGCTCCTGGATCACTTTCTAACGGTCGGTGCAGAGCGCCTGCCTGCTGGACAGTTACATATTATTTACCTCTGTTTCACCTCAATAAGGAGATGCGAGCATGGAAATACAACTTGTCTTACCCGAAGAATCCCAGGCGGAAGAGCTGGCTTTACAGAGAAACGATTGGGAGGTTATCCGCTACACCGGCGACACCAAATATCCTTATACGAAGGAGGATGCGCTTGCGGATATCAGAAGCTTCCTGGAGGAAGAAAACAAATCCCGCGTCACGCGCACCATTCTGGCAGACGGCCGCCCGGCAGGCATCGTCTACTTCTATCTCCCGTGGCGCGGGCAGAAGTCTGTGGAGCTGGGGTACTGGCTTGGAAAGCAGTACTGGGGACAGGGAATCGCCACCCGCGCCGCAAAGCAGCTTTGCGACTACGCCTTTTGCACCCTGGACATCAACCGTATCTGCGCCAGCGCCCTGGAAGCCAATACAGGCTCCTGGCGTGTCATGGAAAAGCTGGGGATGCGCCGGGAGGGCCGGTTTGTAAAGGCAATCTACCAGGACGGCGCGTTCTTTGACGACCTTTATTATGCGGTTCTCCGGGAGGAATACCGCCTGACATAAGCTCCCTTCATCCTTCCTCCAACGCAAGATAATGCATATAAGCATCAACAAATTCCGCATATTTCGTCTTGGATAGAATCAGGCTGCTGCCATTGGTAAGCTTAATTGATTCTCTGTCGTAGCTCCTGATTTTATCCAGGTTTACCAGGTATCCCCTATGACAGCGGAAAAAAGCGCTTCCCAGGAGCTTTTCCAGCTCCGCCATCGTGTAATAAATTTCAAAATGCTCATTTTCCATATTGATAATGACTTTTCGCAGGTTGCTCTCCACGAAATAAATATCACTGGGATAAAGGCGCAGATGATTATTTTTTGTATGGAAAAGGATAGCTTCCTCTTTTTCCTGTTTCGTATATTTTTCTGCTGCAAGCTTCAGGACCTTTGCGAATTTTTCCTCATCCAGAGGCTTCAGCAGATAATGGAAGGGAAATAAATCCAGCGCTTCAAATACATAATCATCATAGGCTGTAATGAAAATCACGGAAGGCCGGACGGGAGATTTTTCCCGGTCCCTGCTTTGCAGCCGTTTGATCACATCTAAGCCATCCATTTCCTCCATCCGCACATCCATCAATATAATTTCAAAACCTCCGTTACCGCTTAACAGCTCCACACCGCTTTTATACTCCGTAACCTCCGCTTCCGGCAGGATTTTCTTACATAAAGCAGCGAGGCTGGACAGCATATGGGGATCATCATCACAAATAGCAATCCGCAGCATAATCATTCTCCTGTTCCCTTGTTCAGACTGTGTAACCGTTCCGTTTTTAATCATATCCCTGCAAAAATTCAGTAAAAACCGCCTTCAGTAATGGATTTTTGCACCCCTGAATCACTTTTTCCGGTCTGTGCGGCAAAAGCGCAGGCCTGATTGGATAGTTACAAATTGCTACGATTTTACCATAATCCTGACCAGGGCGCAAAGAATATGTAATGAATCGCATATGGAAATGTAATGAAAAGGAAGAAAATCCTTCCGTTACCTATGGTATATTTAATATAAATTTCAAGCTGCTGATTAACGCAGTAACGCAGATAAATCTGCAATATGCAAGGGGTGTAAAAATGGAATGGTTTAAAACAAACGGCATACTTGATGAGCATATATTGCGGGGAATTGCAAAATATGGGATTAGCAGGACAGAAAAGGTTGCGACGTTGGTCTATCTGGCAGGCGGCACTGTTTTTATACTTCTGAAAGTACATGTCCTGGCAGTCTTTTATTTTATAGTGGGCCTCTTTCTGGTGCTTTACCAGATGGTTTTATTTAAAAGAATTACGGTTCATGATAACTTAAAGAATATGCAGCTGGTAAACGGTGTGTCGGCCTTCCAGTATATCACCTGGTTCGATGAGGAAGGCATTGCTCTTATTAACCTTACCAACCATGCGGAAGGGAAAATACTGTATCGGCATTTTATAAAGGTAATCGAAACTGAGGATATTTTAGCCGTGCAGACAAAGAAATGGTTTGTTCCCGTTTTCAAGGATCAGCTGGGGCCGGGCGAGGTGGAGGAGCTGTTTGCCTTCCTGAAAAGCCGGAACAGGAAAATAAAAATAAGGCGGCTGAAAAGTACGGCGGGGAGTAAAAGGAAATGAAAATTCTGATAGTTGAGGATGATGAGATGATTGCGGATGTCATATCACGGGGGCTTTCCAGGGCGGGATATCAGTGCCTGTGTGCTTATGACGGCCTTGAGGCCGCCGGGCTTCTGGAGGAGCACCGGTATGATTTAATCCTTCTTGACATCATGCTGCCGGGGGCGGACGGCTACGAATTAATGAGATACATAAAAGATTTTGGGATTCCCGTTATTTTTATCACAGCCAGGACCCGGCTGGAGGACAAGGTGAAGGGATTCAGGCTGGGAGCGGATGACTACATCACCAAACCCTTTGAGCTGGCCGAGCTGACAGTCCGTGTGGAGGCTGTTTTAAGGCGGTATCATAAGCTGCAGGACAAAATTTCGGCGGCGGGGGTGGAGGTTGATACGCTGTCAAGAACTGTAAGGAAAAACGGGCGGCCGGTGGAGCTTACCGCAAAGGAATATGAGCTTCTGCTGTTGTTTCTCAGGAACAGGAATATTGCTCTTTACAGGGATCGCATTTATGAAGAGGTATGGGAAGGGGAATTCGACCCGGACAGCCGGACCGTGGATATTCATGTACAGCGGCTGAAAAAGAAGGCGGGGCTGGAGGATTCTATCGTATCTGTCAGAGGGGTTGGCTACAGACTGGAGGCGCCGGAAACGTGAAGCTATGGCAAAAATTCTGTCTGTGGCCGCTTCTTTTTTCAGTTATTATTTTTCTGGGGACAGGTATTCTGCTCATTGAAAAGAATGCGGGGGAAGTGTTTCAATTAAATTTAACACAGCTGACGGAGGAGCAGAAAAGTATTTCAGAGGGCCTGAACTGGTACGTTTATATCAGCAGCATACGTGATTCGAAGCGGGGGCTGGGGAAGCTCAACCAGTATATCAGGGAATATATGGAGAAC
The DNA here is from genome assembly GCF_003435485.1 of Eisenbergiella massiliensis. Classification (NCBI taxonomy): domain Bacteria; kingdom Bacillati; phylum Bacillota; class Clostridia; order Lachnospirales; family Lachnospiraceae; genus Eisenbergiella; species Eisenbergiella massiliensis. Next base: position 144,534 of record NZ_QVLV01000004.1, on the reverse strand, counting down.
CGTTCGGGAATTCAGGGCGTCTGTTACCACATTACGGAGTATGCGCAGGATGCCAGACCCGTGTACAGCAATCTGGAGCCGGAACTTCCTGTGATGGATATGCAGGATGTGACCTATGCTCCACAGTTCAAGGTCTTAAAATACGGAGAAAAAAGCTTTCTTCGCCTGACCAGTAAGTTTTCCTTTCAGGGCCGACCGTACATGAATACCGTTTTTATGGATATTACGGTTTTTGTGAAGGAACGCAGCCGGCAATACCGTTACTTTTTCAATCTTTTTCTGTTGTCCGTAACCGTACTGTCGGCCGGAATGTACGGAATATCCGGGTATTTGACCAAACCGGTCCGTCTTCTTACCGATTCTATCAGGAAAATGGGCAGCGGCAATTATACGGAGCATGTTGTGGTACGGGGGAAGGATGAAATCAGCGAGCTGGCCATGCGTTATAACGAGATGGCGCGGATCATTGAGGAAAAAATTGCTGCCCTGGAAAAAACGGCGGAGGAACAGCGGCGTTTTATAGATAATTTTTCCCATGAACTGCGGACCCCTCTCACCGCCGTTATCGGCTATGCGGATTTGCTGCGTTCCTCAGAGAATGGCGGGCCGGCCTCTCAGGAGCTGGGCGAGCGGATTTTCAAACAGGGAAAACGGATTGAAAAATTGTCTGAAATGATGCTCCAGCTTGTTTTTCTGGAACGGCGCAGCTTTGCGCTGGTTCCGTGTGATTTGAGGGAGGTTCTGGCGGAGGCGGAAGCCGTTCTGACCCCGTCCATCCTGCAGGCGCAGATGAAGCTGGCGTTGGAAATACCGGAAACGCCTGTCATTGTCCTGGGGGAGAAAGACCTTCTGTTGAACCTCATCGGAAATCTGGCGGACAATGCCAGGAAGGCTTCCGCAGCGGGTGACGCCATCCGGATTTCCGTCCGGGAGGAAGAAGCCTGTGCGATTATGGAAATCCAGGATCAGGGAACGGGGATCCCGGAGGAAGAACAATCTAAAGTGTTTGAAACCTTTTATATGGTGGATAAGGTAAGGAGCCGGAAAAATAACGGCGTGGGGCTCGGTCTCTCCATCTGCGCTGATATCGCCAAAATCCATCACGCGGCAATTGAGCTGGAAAGCAAGGAACAGGAAGGGACAAAAATAAAAATTCTTTTCCCGTGTTACAAACCTGAAACATTTCCCGGTTAAGATAGCTTCATACCAAACAGGTAAAAAAAAACAGGAAAAGGAGATTCATTATGAAAAAAAAGAAAAACATGAAAAATACGGCAGGATTGCTTTGTATGGGAGTTCTGGCACTCAGCCTGTCGGCATGCGGAAGCGTCAACGCCCAGGAGATACAGACACAGCCGCTTTCTGCTGCCTCCCCGGTGCAGAGCACGGTTGAAGCAACCGGAAAGAATACGGAGGCCGGCCAGTCTGAACCGGAGGAACTTTTTATCAATCTGGCAAAGGAGGCGCTGCTCAGTTATTTTGATGTGGACATGGCCGATACCGCAGGATATTCCGTCAGTGTGCAGCACATGGAGGCAATGCCGGAATTTGACGCCGAGGCGCAGACGGCCGTAACATTTCTCCCTGACGAGCTTAATTTAGGCGAAATTTCCGCGGATGCCGGGATCGATATGGAGAATATTCAGACAAAGCCAATGTACGATGTGACATTTACAGAAGAAGGCAAAATAAAAGGCATACATTTAAGCTACGTGGACTGGAAAAGCAGCGAGAAGCCCGTTAACGCGGAATCGGCAAAGGATCTGGCGAAGGATTTTGCGGTTTCCCATGGGCTGGCGGAGGAAAGCAGCCTGAAAATCCTGGGCAGTGCCAGTACCTCGTCAGATACCATTTCAGTTGTAATCCGCCACAGTGAAGGACGCGCCCTGGTGATTGGCGTGGACTCACTGGCCGGAAGAGTAAGGTTTTTTGAAGATATGACTGAAAAATCCGCGGTGAATTCCATCACTCCTCTGGAAGAAGGCAAGGGGCTGGGCTGACCTGCCGGATACAGTCTGACTGCATACCGGTGACCGGCCGGAAGCAGACCTGCGCCGGAGATTAGCTGAATGCAATCCTGCTCCCGAATATTATCAGACAGCACCCCTGTGCCGCAGACCGGCCGAACGCAATCCTGCCCCCGGAAATTAACCGGCAGCAGGATTGTTTTCGGCCTTTTGCAGCATAACGGTAAGATGAAACGTCTGCCCGCTGCAGGAATATTTTGCGCTTCCGAAATATTTTTCCGAACACCGCAGTATATTCTGGAATCCAAGCCCATGCCGGGCGGTGTCTTTTTTACGGGTAAGCGGGGCTGCTGCGCTCTCAGCTTCCAGCAGGACACCATCGCAACTGTTTTCCACTTCCAGCAGGAACATATTGCCTTTGCAGCAGGATTTCACCTCTATATATGTTCCGGCCTCCGGCTTCTGCCCCAGCAGGATTTCACAGGCCTCCAGCGCATTATCCAGGCTGTTATTCAGGATAATGCTCAGATCAAAGGCATCTATGCCGTAGTCTGCCGGGAAACGGAATTCACTGTTAAACCGGATGCCCCGCTCTTTTGCCCGTCCGGCCTTTCCGTTGAGCACCACATCGGTTACGGGATGCCCCGTATGTATGGAATAGTTCAACGCGTCCAGCGAAGTGCCGATTCCGGAAAAATAACCGGCCAGCTCGCTGCCTTTTTCCTCCACGTCAATTCCCCGGGCCGCCAGGAGGCTCTTGATATCAAAGAGGTAATTCTGCATATCATGCCGCATGGATCGGATGCCGGTATAAAGCCGCTCGATCTCCCGGATATGCCCCTGCATCTGCTCCACCTGGTTTTCCAGGATAACCGCCCTCTGCTTTTCCTCCATATAGGTGATAAGCTTTTGGTATATGATATAGGCGTACAGGATACACATAAGGAAGGCGGCGGCAAGGAACGGTATCATAAAATACAGGGTCATGCTCTGCGCCGGGCTGTCCCAGGTGGCCCAATTGACAAAGACAGAGTTTTTCAGAAGCAGCCGTGCCACTTCGGTAAATACGGAATAGACAATTCCGGCAAAGGCCGGCGTCAAAAGAAAATACAGCTCGCTGCGGGGGATTTCCTCCATATTCCGATGCCCTCCCTGCGCCAGTTTCCTGACCGAAAGAATCATTACCGCGCAGGACAGGACAAGCATCAGGCAGGCCTCCCAGTCGAGGTAAATCCTGATGTTCAGTGATGCATAGGGGTAAGCATCCGCCGGGTCCGCCATATAAGAATATAAAGGAAACAACTCCACATCCGAGGCGCTTCCCAGGCAGTCGCCCAGCCGTTCCAAAAACAGCTCCCCATAGCTGCGCAGCACCTCGCACAGGCCGAAAACTGCCTGAAAGGTGACTGCAATATAAATTTTTTTGCTGAAGCTTTTTCGGGAAACCAGACTGATAACCGCCAGCAAAAGAATAGCCTCCAGCACAGGAAATAAATAGTAAACGCTGCGCGGCAGACGGATCCACCAGTGATGCTGGAATAATGCAAAAAAGACCGCCGTCAGAAGGATATTGCCCAGCCATTTTATACGGCCCGCCCCTGATTTCAGGAACCGGTTCAGCAGGTATACCAGGCAGATGCTGGCGGTAAGGGCAAACAGGAACGGGAACTTGCTGGAAAGCCCCATATTTTCTATGGCATTTTCAGAACTGCTTTCTGCAACGTACTCCTCTTCTGTCAGTGTCTTCCATGTTGACGGTGCTTCCTCGACTCTATAGCCGTTTTCCGAATCCGGATCAGGCACCAGTACGGCGTCTGAGTTTTCCGCCGTTTCCAGGGTATCCGGCCCTTCTGAAAATATGACGGATTTTATCAATAAGGCGTTCATCGCTTCTCTCCTTTTCCTTGTATTGAAATGCAGATATGCGCCGCCCGCAGACGGCGCAGGTTATATTCTATCATGCCGCTTGGTTTTATCCAACATATATTGGAAGAATGAAACTGTTCCGTACCCTCACAGTTACCGGGTACTTCCGTTGATTACATACCCGGGGCGGCCTGGCTGCAACGGATTGACATTTACCATTAATTATACAGTGGAAACCTGTCCCTTCAAATTCCATTTCATTACATTAACGGTATACTTCCATGACATTCCTGTTGGACAAAACCATTCATCGTGGTAAAATAGGCAGACCATAATGTATAAGGAGGCGCCGCATATGTTTCAATCAATCTTACAGGAGACTTTAGCCGAAGAAAACTGGCAGGAGGTTCAAAAGCTGGGAGGCCGGAATATCCCCGCGCTCTTCCCCCTGGGAGTTATCGAGGAGCACGGTCCGCATCTTCCTCTGGGAGCCGATATTTACTGGAGCTGCGGAATGTGCAGAATCGTCAGGGATAAGCTGAAAAGCATGGGGGAAAAAAGCGTAATCCTTCCGCCCTACTATTGGGGTGTGAATCATTGCACGCATAATTTCCCCGGCACCTTTTCGCTGCGTCCGCAGACCATGAAACAGGTTCTGTTCGAAATATTTGAAAATGTCCGGGATTTCTCTTTCCATGATGTTTATTGTTTTAATTATCATGGAGATTCTTATCATGTAGGCGCTATTGCAGACACTATAAAAGAAGTGAACGAAAAACTGGGGATTTCAGCCAGGCTTGTGCTGAATGAGATGGATTTGCCGCTGTTTGGCTGGCAGGGGAATGAAGACTTTTTACTGATAGTCAATCCGGAATACCCTATGGAATGGTTCGAAGAGGAGGACGCTTCGGAACGCGGCCTCCTGGATATCCATGCCGGCGCTTTTGAGACTGCCGCCATGAATTATTTCTGCCCTGAACTGGTTGATTTGAAGACAGCGGAAAAACTGCCCTCAACATCACTGGACCAGGAAGGGCTGCAGAAGTGGCTGCAGGGCGGCGATGTTACCAGGGAATCGGTGCCTCTCGGTTATGCCGGCAATCCGGCGGGTTATAAAGCAGTCGGCAGTATATTTGAAAAAATACTGGATTTACAGGCTGAGAATATTGCGAAACAGATTATTCAGTAACATAAGGCGCCTAAAAAACAAAGCGCTGACCGTAAAAACAGATACTAAATAATAACAAATGTCCTCAACAGCGGCTGATTACGTATTCTCCGTAAGACGCCGCGCCGTCTCTGAGCCGGTTCAGCCCATCCTGCAGCAGGGTATGCGGGCAGGCGATGTTCATCTGAAGGAAACCGCGGCCATTGCCGCCGGATCGGTTTCCCGGGGAAACGCACAGCCCTGTATTTTTGCAGATAAACCGGGCCATTTCCGCTGCGCCTCCCGCCATCTCCCTGCAGTCCAGCCACAAGAAATAACCGGCATCGGAAGGATATGCCTTTATCTGCGGAATTTCTTTTTTCATAAATGCTATGGCCGCCTGCCTGTTTTCTGCAAGATAATCCCTTAATGCATCCAGCCAGGATGCCCCCCGGGTATAGGCGGCAATGGCCGCCGCTGCCGAAAAAGTATTAGGGCTTGCGACAGCGTCCGTATTCAGGCCCCGGACCACCTTATGACGGAGCCTTTCATCCGGTACTACAACAGATGCCGTCTGCAGTCCGGCCAGATTGAAGGCCTTTGCCGGCGAAATGCAGGTAATGCTGTTTTTCCGGCAGTTTTCAGAAACAGAGGCAAAGGGGATATAACTGCGGCCGGGAACCGTTAAGTCGCAGCCATTTTCATCGGCAATTACGGTTACATGATATTTTACGCAAAGCTCCCCGACCCCGGCCAGCATTTCCCGATCCCAGATGATGCCTACCGGATCATGCGGATTACACAATATCATGAGCGTTGTCTGAGGATCCGCCAGCTTCCGTTCCAAATCCTGAAAATCCGCACGATACCTTTCTCCGTCGTATTTTAGCGGGCTTTCCAGCACCTGACGGCCATTATCCACAATGGAAGCAAAAAGGCTGTCGTAAACCGGCGTCAGGAGCAGCACCTGTTCCGCCGGCGTTGTAAGTTTCCTGATAATGCCGGAAATTGCAGAGACGACACCCGAACAGAAAACAAGCCAGCCCTTTTCCATAAGGAAGCCATGCCGCTCCTTCCACCAGTCGGTATAAGCCTGATACCATTCCTCCGGTACCGTCTGTTCCCCAAACATCCCCTGCCCCGCCAGGCCCTCCACAACGCTTCGGACTTCAGGCGCAGCGGTAAAAACCATCCCTGCCCCACACATGGACAGCCCGTTTTCCGTTGTATCCCATTTCAGGGAATCCGTATCCCTTCGATTACTCACCATGTCAAAATCATATTTCATACTTGATCTCCTTCTATTCCTGTGCGGCGGACTGCCGCCGGCGTGTACATTTTTCAACTTCCGGATTCTATAATATACGCCGCTCTCGCCGCTTATTGTCTCTTAATCTGATAAATCAGGTAATCCAGACAGGATATCCTGCCTTCCTCCCTATGTACCCGTTTCAGGAGACAGTCCCTGTGTTTTTCCAGCAGCGCCAATTCCTTCTCCTCCTGCTTCTGGTCATAACAGTTCATAAAAGCATCTATGATATCAGCACAGCAGCCTGCGTCCTTCAGGTTTTGTACAACAGCTTCCCTTGATAAAAAATCCATGCCGCACCTCCCGGTTTTTCTCAGGCACAGACCGTTTTCCCGTATTTTCCCGAAGCTTCATTACGGATGAGGATTTCGCCCTTTGCGTCCGGATCGTCCAGGATGATTTCACCGGCTGCCGGGACACGGATGCTGCCGGAAAGCGGATTTTTAATGCTCATCACAGGTGTCAGGATATCTGCCTGTACCTCTGATTTTTCAAAGGCAAGATCCGTGCCCTCCATTTCACAGCCGATTAATTTCAGGTTTCTGCAGTAGCACAGGGGCTGTGTGCCGATGATTCTGCAGTTAATCAGGGTCAGCCCGTCTGAGTACCAGGCGAGATATTCCCCTTTGATGGTGCTGTTCTTAACGGTCACATTTTCAGCGTGCCAGAAGGCATCCTTAGTATCAAAGGTACAGTTATCAAAAACCGCATCGCGGATATACTGGAAAGAATATTTTCCCTTCAGCCCCACCTCTGAAAAATCCAGTTTTTCTGAACGCATCATGAAATATTCGCTTTCCACGTTGCTTTTACGCATGGCAATATTCTTTACCGACCAGCCGAATTCCTGTGAGACAATGTCGCAGTTTTCTATCAATACATCACTGCATTCCCGAAGCGCCTTGATTCCATGCAGCCTTGTATCCGAAATCTCGATAGAATCGGAATACCACAGGGCTGCCCTGCAAAGCCCGGTCAGCTCGGAAGCCCTGATTTTCAGGCCGTGATCATGCCAGAATGGATAGCGCAGATTCCAAAAACAATTTTCCACCTGAATATTGCGGCACTCCTTAAAAGCGCTTTCCCCATCTGCCGGTCCGTCAAAGGTACAGTTCTTTACAAATACATCCGCGCTTCCATAAAGCGCGCGCTCCTGATCAAAGGTTTGATTTTCAATCCGTTTCATATGATTCCTCCTATATATTGCAGGGTTAACTGCGATAAACATCAATTAATAGTTGGAAAGGGAGGTTCAGTCCTGTTTCCGTCCGTACATTCTGCCGGCAAGTCTGAAGGCCCTGTCAGAAATAAAAACAAAGAAGCCCATCAATGCCAGATACTCCAGATAGAACAAAACCACCGGCTCCCCATAATCCATAAATACAAATTCCGATCTTAAAAAAAGATAGTCTATAAAATTCCTCTTCCAAATAACATACAGTCCGTAAGCTACAATCAAGCTTCCTGCCGTCCTCACTGACGCCTTAAAAATAACAGGATATCGCCGGAATACCCTGGATGAATTCATTTTTTTGCGAAGGAAGCCGGTAAGCATCCCCCAGTGAAGCCCCAGATGCAGGCCTATAAGGACAAATCCCCAGAAGGCGCCCAGGATATGGAGCCTTCTGGCCAGCGACATCCCCCCCTGCGACAGGCAGGAAAGCAAATACATGACGTGACAGCACAAAACTGCTGTACATCAGAGCCAACATTGCCGCAAGAAGCAGGAAGTTAATTGCGATCATAAGAATACGCGTAAGGGTATACTTTCCCTTTACAAATCCCCTGTACCAACTGGCGTTGAGGATGTGATGTATGATAAACAGCAGGAAAATTCCCGCTCCCGCCCACTCATGGGCTGTTTCCCCCCAGAACTGATAACCCATCAGAAAAAGCATTACTGCTGTCATCAATATATCCGTCATTATTTTAATTTTTGCTTTCTGTATCATACTTCCAGCTACGCTCCTACTCCGCCGTTCCCAGGTTAGATAACCATTCCGCCACTGCGCTTTCCGGATCGTCCGCTTCGGAGCTTCCGATATGCAGGCCTTCCAGCACCACCGCATCCGGCTCCAGCGTTTCAATCGTGCGGACGGTATCTGACAAACCGCTTCCCCCGCTGGTGCAGAAGGGCGCTATGGTTTTACCAGAAAGATCGTACTCGTCAAAAAAGCTGTAAAGTATCATTGGCATGTCGCCCCACCAGTTAGGAAAACCTACATAAATCAAGTCATAGCAATCCATGTCTTCTACCTTTTCTGATATTGCAGGACGGATGCCATTTTTCTGTTCCTCCTGCGCAATGTTCAGAAGCGTATCATAATCCTCCGTGTACGCCTCCTGCGGCACAATCTCAAATATGTCCGCCCCAGTCCGTGTCCGGATCTCCGCCGCCACGTTTTCCGTATTGCCCGACCAGGAAAAATAGACGATCAGCGCCTTTTCCGCCACTTCACTTTCTGCGGCAGGGGCCGGATCTGAAGACGTTGTATCTGCCTGTTGTGCCTGCGCGGCTTGTTCCATTTGCGCGGCCTGTGTATCCGCACCGTCGCCTGTGCCGCCGTCCGGATCTTCTGTTCTGCTCCCGCAGGCTGAAATTCCCAGTATTATTATTAACAGTGTCAAAAAAGTTACCGTTCTTCTCTTTGTCATATCTTATTCTCTCCTTCTGTCAGTTCCCCCGCTGATATCAGATGGCTGCAACGCCTTCCAAATATTTGAAACAGAGGGGCTTTTTATAAAACATTTCCATTGTAACGATCTGTGTTAGTCAAGTCCCAGCTTAATGCGTGCTGCTCCTGCTTTTCTCACCCTGTTGAATTGGCGCTTATTCCTGAAAAACCGCAACCGTAATTGTCCCTGCCAGCTTTTCAATATTCTCTGTCCCTGAAACCGCTTTTCCCAGCTCATACAGATTGCTGCCCTCTCCGAAATGATCGTAAAACATCACCACGTCCTCCCAGAGGGAATAATAGGCTAAGGTTCCCTTTCCGGCATTGGCCGGCGGTGTATCACTGACATCCAGCGCCTCCGGGGGATAAAATGTCTTTTCATTTGTGCTGAAATCTATCACCTCCAGAGTCAATGGAAGCTGGGTGTACAGCTCTTTGGCCGCCCGGCTCCGGTTCAGTTCATACACGATTTCATATTCTTCTGAGGCCACTTTAATTTTCATCGCTTCAGGCTCCTTTTCTTCCGTAGCTTTTTTCGCAGCGCTTTCTTCCATGGCATCCGTTGCTTCTTCTGTCTGCTGTTCAAGACTGCTCAGTTCCGAATTGTTTTGTTCCGGATTGTCCTGTTCCACCGCAGGCTGAAAGTCTTTCTCGCCAGGTACTCCACAGCCGGCTGCACAGACAAACATAATAATTACAGCAAGACTGAAAACAGTATATCTTCGTTTCATCGTTCCCCCTTCCTATGCAATATCAGTAAATCAAGGCATTTCCGGACTTGATTCCGTGGATTGCAGGTCTTATAGTAAGAATACAATTAAATTATATTTTTCAATCAATCAAATAGCAAATACTTAATAACAATGATTTTCTATAGCTAAAAATTAGTGAAATTTATAGTATACTGGATCCTATACCGGATGTATAACATCAAATAACCATGTCAAAAAACACTTTAAATATGAAAGTAAGGAGGCATTCCCATGGAATTACGCGTACTTCAATATTTCCTTGCCGTGGCCAGAGAACAAAGCATACTCCGGGCGGCGGAATCACTGCATCTGTCCCAGCCCACGCTTTCCACCCAGATTAAAAATATGGAGGAGGAACTTGGCAAACAGCTTTTAATCCGCGGGACCAAAGGATCCAGAAAGATAACCCTGACTGAAGAAGGAATGCTTCTAAAAAAACGTGCGGAAGAGATTCTTGAGCTGGTCAGAAAAACGGAAAGTGAAATCACCCTCTCAGACAGTATCATTATGGGGGATATTTATATTGGAACCGGTGAAACGGATGCAATCAGACTGCTCGCAAAAGCGGCAAAGGAATTACAGAACACCTATCCGGGAATCCATTACCACATTTCCAGCGGCAATGCGGAATTTGTGGTGGAACAACTGGATAAGGGCCTTATAGATTTCGGCATTGTTTTCGGCCAGGTGGATCACACCCGGTACAACTCTTTGAAGATGCCCACAAAGGACATCTGGGGCGTATTAATGCGCCGCGACTCAGCCCTCGCCCAAAAGGAAACCATAGCCCCGGAGGATCTGTGGGACAAGCCCCTGATTATCTCCCATCAGCGAAATCAGGGAAAAGAGCTGAGCGCCTGGATGAAACGTGATATTTCAAAACTGAATGTAGTCGCCACCTATAACCTTCTCTTCAATGCCTCCCTGCTTGTGGACGAAGGCCTTGGATACGCCATAGGTTTTGATAAGATTATAAATATTACGGAGAACAGCTCACTGTGCTTCCGGCCTCTTCAGCCGAATATTGAGATAGAAATGAGCCTTGTCTGGAAAAAGTATCAGATTTTTACGAAGGCTGCAGAACAGTTTATAAAAAAAATAGAAGAAATGCAGGCGGCCAGCCCCACAGACCGTGGTTCTGCCGCCTTATAGGCATCAATTTAATACCTGTTTTCCGTCCACAAGCACCAACTGCATTCCCTCCGCTTCCACGCAGGGATCCAGATAAGATGCCCCTGTCCTGACTTCCTCCGGCCGAAACAGCAGCAAATCCGCCTTATATCCCTCCCGCAGCAGGCCGCGCTTTTCCAGGCCAAAACGCTGCGCTGGCTTTCCCGACATTTTATGGACAGCCTCCTGTAAGGTTAAAAGCTTCCTGCGGCAGACATACTCCTCTATCACCTTCGGAAAAGCGCCGTAAAGCCGGGGATGCGGATGACTTCCGCCCCCATAGAGCGCATCCCAAATAACCGAAGTAAAGGGCAGGGAAAGCACATACTCCACATCCTCGGGGCACATGCTGAAAGCTATGATTCCTGCTTTTCCGTCCTCCTCGTGCATCAGCCAGGCAATGGCCTGCGCTTCCGAGGAAAAATTTCCTTCCTTTACAATCTCTTCCAGGCTCCTGCCGATCATCCACCGGTTTTCTTCCCGTTCCAGAGAACTGATAAGAATCCTTTTGCTGCCGATGGCCCGGAGCATATTGTCCCATCCCTCCCAGGTTTTGTCCAGGGCTTCCTCCAGGGCTTTTACACCCTCCGGCGTACCGAGCGCGCTGCAGAGCCTTTCGCCGTATGCCGCGCTCAGGACGGGCGGAAGCAGGGAACCCAGAATGGTAGCCCCGCCGTCATAGGGATAAACATCTGCGGTAATATCCATCCCCGACCTCTCAATCAGGGATACCGTCTCATAAATATCCCGCTTCCAGTTTGCTCTCCCCACGGACTTAAAATGGCTGATATTGATCCGTACGCCGGTTTCCCTGGCAAAATCAATAACCTCCTTAACAGAAGAAAGCAGCCCGTCCCCTTCTCCTCTGATATGAAAGGTAAACAGCCTGTCATGCCTGGCCGCCTCCCGGCAGAGCGCGTACCATTCTTCTCTTGTATTAAAGCATTCCGGCACATACATAATTCCTGCGGAAACCGCCCTGGCCCCCTGCTCAAAGGCCTCCGTCAGCAGGCCGCAGGCTGTGTCCAGCTCTCTTTTTGAAAAGGGGATTTCCGAAAAACCCTTTACTGCAATGCGCACCGCTCCGGTACCCACCATTGCATCCACGTGAAGCGGCAGCTTTTTTGCATGAAGAGCGTCCATGTAGCTTCTGAATTCACCATTACAAGATAATACATCTCCACCGGATTCCGGCAAAGATATTCCATTGAATCCCCATAATTTCCGTCCTATAATCAGGATACAATACTTATTTGGGGAGGTTTCACCTATGGAACTGCAATACAATAATTATCAGCTTGCCTGCTCAAACGGCGGGATCGAAGTGCGAAAAGGAGGCAAACTGCTGTACTTTAACAGACGTCCTTTATTTGTTACCGTCAAGACAATGTTTGCCGTAAGTGAATTCTATGACGCGCCATATGAAAAAGCAGAATTTACCGACGGACGGCTGACTGCCCGGGGGACACTCCGTGTTCCATCCGGCTCTGCTTTCACCTTTACGGATATCTATGAAACAGATGCCGCCGGCTTTAAAGTGAGCCGCTGTGTCAGGGTCCTTGAGGCCGGGGATGACCTTGGCTTTTCCAGCAAATTCTCCCTCGTTCTGGCTGAATCTGATAATCCCCGGGATTATCAGTGCTTTGCTCCGGGGTTCTGGTACCGGCAGAACGAATTTGCTCCCGCAGAAATGATGGGAAAGGATTTGGACTGCGAATATTTCTGGATGCTGGAAACGAGATGCGCCCTTCCTTTGTTTTCCATGCACCATACCGGTTCAGGGGAAATGGTATCCCTGTCACGTTATGCTGCTGATGTGGGCATGCGTTCCCTGGACATTGAACAGTCAGAGAACAATGTGGATCCCAGGTTTTCAATAGGATCCTTAGGTATGAGCAGGCCTGACAGCCGTACCCTCAATTATATGTACTATGGTTTTGCCGTGCGCAAGGATAATCCCACGCCCATCGATGGTCTGTCCATTGACTACGTATATCCGGGCTGTGACGGACAGACTCCCCTGAAAAAAAATTATGGCGGACTGGATTATCATAATAAGGCCATGAGCTTCCGCAGAATTAACCATCCTGTGGAGCCGGGTTTTGAACAGAATTATTCTGTTTCCATTAATTTCGGCCGGCATGAAAGCTTCCAGGAAATGATGCGGGATATCTGGAGAATTACTTACAGCCGTTTAAGGGACGGGCTTTTCTGTGTGGATAATGAACGGCATTTCCGCAACTGCATGAATATTTTTATCAAGTATACCCGTAAATATGGGGATTCTTACGGCCTTCCTTTTGCCTGCCAGCTGCCTGATATGGATATTTCCTCAGTATCCTTCCAGTTTGGCTTCGTTGGGCAGCAGCCGGGGATCGGCAATCTGCTGCTGCGGTATGGTGAGCGCGAAAATATGCCTGAAGCCAGGGAAAAGGGAATTGGCATCCTTGAATTCTGGGTGAAAAATTCCATGACGCAGTCCGGGCTGCCGCAGATGTGTTACAATCCCAGTCTCCAGGGCTTTGAGCCTTATCCTCACTATGTCCGTATGCTCGCTGACGGTATGGAAGCCATTTTAGACGCTTATGTTTACCTGCATAAACGGAAAGAAGAAAAACAGAACTGGCTGGAATTCTGTATAAAAACCGGCGACTGGCTAGTGCGCGTCCAGAATGAGGACGGCAGCTTTTACCGTGCATACAACACGGACGGTTCCATACGTATGGATTCCAAATCAAATACTCCCAGCGTCATCCGTTTTCTTGTGCAGCTGTATCTGGTGACCGGAAATGAAACGTATAAATGCGCTGCGCTGAAGGCCGGAGACTGGTCCTTTACAAATGCCTATCTGAATATGGAATACCGCGGCGGAACCTGTGACAATACGGATATCCAGGACAAGGAAGCAGGCATTTATGCACTGTTTGGTTTCCTGGCCCTCTACGATCTGACGCAGGATCCTCATTGGCTGGAAGGCGCAACCGGCGCAGCGGATTATACCGAAACCTGGACCTATGCCTGGTCCTTCCCTGTACATACACCCTGGCCGAAACATCCCTTTAACCAGTATTCCATCAGCGGCCAGAGCATTATCACAATAGGCGGCGGCGCCGATGTATATATGGCGGCCTGTTCCTATACTTATTACAGGCTGTATCTTCTCACCGGAGATGCCCACTACCTGGATTTCGCACAGTTTATCCATAAAAATACCCGGCAGTCTAATGACATAGACGGCACTTCCGGGTATATTATGCCCGGCCTTGGCCATGAAAGCGGCAATTTTTCCAGCCAGAAGCTGGGAAGCCAATATCACTGGCTGCCTTGGTGTACCTTTGTGGAGGCTGAGCCTTCAGAAAAGCTTTTTGAAACCTTTGGTGTATATGAAATCGAAGACGCCCAGAAGCTTGGCAGGGAGGAACTTGAGAAACGAAACAGGATATATGACAACTACTTTTGATTTTTACCGACAAGGGATATATCCTTGATGATACGCAAAAAACGCAGGTTCTTTCCTGCGTTTTTTGCTTCGGTACTTCCGCATTTGCCCGGAATGGTTTTCCTGCCCCTATATCCGTACTTTTTCTGAAACGGCCGCCGATAGATTATACTATCAGCAGCCGCTTTGAAAATAAATATGTACATTATCTGGGCCAACGTTCTTTTCTTTCCATCAACTTTTCAAATTCATGATGTGGTTCACTCTGATACCAGTACGCAACAGTTGCGACATCATCCTGTCGTTCAAATAATCCTCCGTGGCATACTCCAATCTGTTGAATTGTTACCCGAAGATCTTTTTCAAATAAAATGGGATCCATAATATGCCAACGATAGAAGCTCCTTTGTGGCATTATATCATCCATATGATAATTATTATGGATTACCTTATCACGGTTTGAATAATAAGGATATCCCAGAAAAGGAGTACAAAATGTATTTTCCACAGTTCTTCCTTCTTCCTGCGAAGCAAAGCTCCATGCTCCCCCAAAATAATCCTCCGTTCCGGTCCCGCAAATTGTAGGATATTCTTCATCCCCATCTAAATAAAATTTTATCTCGCCTTCCCCATACCAGTAACGTTCCAGCGTCGTAAGGGCAAGATAGGTTCCCACATACTGTCCTTTTCCGATGACATTGTCCAATATCACATAGTCCCTGGCTTTTTCTGTTATTCTTTGCCTTCTCCATTGTGCATGGAAGTATCCCATATTATCAACCTGGAATTCCTCTAAACAATAATCAATCTGATAGAAAAATGCCGGAATATCTTCATCACATTGATTTTCCAGTGTAATTCTAGCTTTTTTTGCAAAAGGCATGGGGAAATAACAGTTAAACCCCCTGGTCGGATTGACCACTATAGGCATAGAATTAACCTGGTAGGATTCACCAAAACCACAACAGAAAAAATCTCCCAAAGGGCTTTCTACAGATGGACTTTCTTCTTCATCCCAGTACATACGGAGTACTAAATCCCGTAAAATAAAACGGTTCCTGACACTGGTTTGATCAGTCACTGTAATCCAGATATGTTGAATAATTCCCGGTCCATCAATCTCGGCAAGCGTTACACATTCTCCGGCACCAATAAGAGGGATACAGGGTGAACCTTTTCTGGAGGGTCCAAGCTCACTGCAAGCAATTCCGCCTCTTCCCTTTTCTCCAGTCCTGTTTTCCCAGTTAATACTTCTGCTTTTTCCTGTTCTTAACAACGGTAGTTTTCCTAATGAATATTCAATCATTAATATACCTCATATTGTCTTGATATTCTAATTTGCAAGTTTTGCACCTGTGTTTTCAGCATATTTTAAAGAATCCAATACTATAAAACCACATCATATTTTAATATAGAGATAACTGAACCATCACCATAAAACATGATTTTTTCTGCATCTAATGAAGTATAAATCAAAGACGACATCGCCTGTTCCCCATCGTTTACAAAAATTTCCACTGTGTATCTGTCAAGCAGCAGTCGGACTTTTATTCTGCCTTCTCTTTTTTTTACCTTCATGCTCCGCCTGCTGATAACATCTTTTACCAACCCTGAATAAGTCCGGTCAAATGTCAGAATTTCCTTCTCAGGCGAATATATAATTTCAGAGTAAAAATATTCATTCGATGCGAACCGAATAGAAAATTCACTTTTCCCATCTTCATATATTTCAACCGTCAAGTCTATGCTTCGCCCATTTATTCCCTCAAAACTCCTCTCTCCTTCCAATCTGACCTTCCCAATCTTAACTTCATTGGAATAATAATTCTCCAGCTCACGGACCGGATTCTGATATAAAGAGCCATCTCGGATTTCCAGTTGTCTGGGAATTGTCATAATACCTGACCATGTCATGTTCTCAGGAACCAAATATGTGTCCCAGTTCTGCATCCAGCCTATCATAATACGTCTTCCGTCTTCTGACTTAAGCGTCTGTGGTGCATAAAAATCCAAACCATAATCAACAGCTGTAACTTTTTTTCTTTGGAATAAATGTTCTTTTTTATTATAATTACCCACTAAAGCAAGCGTCCCGCCCCCGTTATGAAACTCCAGCCCTTCCGCTTGCATTTCCTGTGGAGAGACAATAATAACCGCGGTATCTCCAATCTCAAAAAAATCAGGGCACTCCCACATTTTACCATACCTGTTCTCGCACCGCTCCAAAATGGTTACAAATTTCCAGTTTACAATATCCTCAGATTCAAATAACCCCAACTGGCCACTGCCATCTTCTCCTCGACTACCAATTATGGTATAAAACTTATCATTATCTTTCCATATTTTGGGATCGCGAAAGTCTTCTTTTGAACTCCCCTGCGGCATTTGTTGCGCTGTTATAACAGGATTGTAGGGATATTTTATATAGTCTTTTCCATCTCCAAAGGCGATACACTGATTTTGATTTATGACTATTTTCCCATCTTTTTCCTTTTGGGTCACTCCTGTATACATTAAAACATGTTTCCCCTGAAATTCAACCGCGCTTCCAGAAAAACATCCCTGTCCGTCAAAAGCTTCATCGGGAGCCATCGCGCAGGGCATCTGAAGCCATTTGATAAAATCATCTGTCTTACTGTGTCCCCAGTGCATTGGCCCCCAATGCTTATTATAGGGATGATATTGATAAAACAGATGATACTCTCCCTTATATTGCGAAAAGCCATTAGGATCGTTTATCCATCCTGTGGGGGCGCATACGTGGAAGAATGGCTTTTCCACAGCTGTCCTGCAATGCATCTTCTCCCATTCTCTTGCTTTTTCCAAAGCTTCACTCATTTTGCTCCGTCTCCTATTTCCGGCTTTATAGACACCTGCAGCCATTCTTTATTCTGTCAGTATACTGACATCCTTCAATTCTATATTTCCATCCGATACAAAAAATCCCAGACAACGGTCTTTTTCATTGTACATCCTAAATCCAAAGGCCAGATCATCATTTACATAAAGAACTGCCAGCGTATCCTGAATATATATGGAAAGCTTATATTCTTTTCCTTCTTCCATACGCAGGGGGCGTTCCAGTTCTACCGTATAAGGAAACATCTGCCCACCCTGCTCATACATCCGAAGGCCAGAACGGAATTGTATCCGGTTGAAAAACGGTTCAAACATCAAATAATACCCTTTGTCAAAATTCTCATCTATATGTAAAGCGATACCAAATCGGGTAGGATTACCGCTGTATTTAACAGTTGCTTTTATACAGCACTGTGGAGGAATCCAGGAACCAATGGAAGCAGCATATCCGTATTCAGAATTGCAGCTGATTATACCATCTGTCTCAGTCCATTTTCCGGTCAGCCCATGAATCTCTGCAGTCTCTTCCTTCTTCATGGCATTGGCCACACTGTCTATCGGACATACTCCCAGGCTTCCGTCTTCATGCTGGACA
Source organism: Eisenbergiella massiliensis (assembly GCF_003435485.1). Lineage (NCBI taxonomy): Bacteria > Bacillati > Bacillota > Clostridia > Lachnospirales > Lachnospiraceae > Eisenbergiella > Eisenbergiella massiliensis. The sequence continues at coordinate 126,755 of NZ_QVLV01000004.1, read as the reverse complement.
AGTTTATGAACGACAATGGAACCGCCCCAGTTCCAGGTTTTATAATCTTTACCATAATCCTGCTCCGAATCGAATTTCCATCCATTCTCCCCTTTGGTGGGATTCCACCCATATACATAATGATTTTTTCCATCGTAACCCGTCTTCGCCGCATAAAAAGCCCGGCCGTCAAAGGTATCCACTTCCGGCCGGATCCAAGGACCGTTTAGGGAGCGGCTCATACGGTAATAGGTGCAAAAACCATCCGTATAATTAGAATAAACCAGATAATACCAGTCACCTATTTTAAATAGATCCGGACATTCATTCGCCGACTGATTCATCCCCGGTGCATAAAGGGGCTTTCTGTAATCCCATTTCGACAAATCCTCTGATACACATAATGCCACGCACCCATTTCTTTCTGTAACCGTATTTTCCCGTGCTGCCAGAAGCATCCACCACTTCTTTTCTTCTTCATTCCAAAAAACAAAAGGGTCTCTCCAATCAGACGTTTTGTAAATTATCCCATCAGGCCCGAATTTATCTTCGGGGATATCCTCCCAATGTATTAAATCCGTACTCGTGGCATGCCTGGCCCATTGTGCCGGCGGATCGGCATCAAAGGTACAATAAAACATATGGTAAATTCCGCCGTTCTTTATTACAGACCCTGTCCCTCCATGTATATTGGTTGGTACTTCTTCAAAATTACGGTTATCACTTGTGGCTATCCTGTGCCAGCCATAAATCACCTTGTCTTTTGGCGCATCAGGGTTCCAGTTTTTCAGGTAATAGTTTACAAATGTTTTTGAATCCTCATCATAAAATGGAATAACATCTCCTGTTTTTGCATATTCGGGAGTATAAAATAAATCCATATCTCTTTTCTCCTGTTTTATTTTTTAAGGCCGGATATTTTAAATAACCGGCCCCTATTTTTTATTCTGTTACGAAACTAATCCTAATTTTCTGAGGCTTCCGCACTCTGTCCAGCCTTTTCATAATTTGTCAATTCATAAAATAAATCAAAGCCTTTCTGTTTCAGGGTAATTAATTCTTCCAGCCCCATCTGGTTAAGCTTATCAAGATATTCCTTCCATGCCTCATCAGTAATACCGTCTTTTACAATTTCCGCTTTAACCTGTTCCGCATATTTCTTCAGATCGGTTTCTATTTCTGATATTCTTGTAATATCCTGCTGTTCCATAAAAGCAGCCGGATAATTAAAATCACTTGTTATGCTGGGTGAATATATAGTGCTGACCATTTCAAGCCGAAGAGCATCGGAATCCAGCATCCGGTCTACATATACACCATAGTAATCGGAAAGAATGGCAAAGCAGTCATAGAGGTTTTGATCATTTCGGATTTTTCCGTCTGCTGCTCCTTCTTCTGTCCATTTCAGCATATCACCTTCCTTAGTAAACACATTTGTATAATTTGGATCATCATAGGTTCCATAACAATTCTGAATAGACAAAGACGGTTCAAAATACTGATCCAGGTATGCGCATACAACAGAAGGTCTTTCACAGGCGCTTGTTACCGCTGTAACGCCCATATCGAAACTGTAATAATTTTGTCTCGGAACATTAACTGTCCCGTCAGGCCCTGCAAGGGGAGGCAAAGCTTCATACTGGTCTGTATAGTCACCTGCAAGTCCTATCGCCCAATCATAAAACAAACCTACACGGCCAGATGCAACTTTTGCGGAATAGGTAGCGCCATCCTGGGAAAAAATTTCCGGATCAACCAGTCCCTCCGCATACAGATCATGCAGCCATTCCAATCCTTTCCTTGCGTCTTCCTGCGCCAGTGTATAATATACCTTCTTATCATTCGTTACCATATAATGATCCATGTTGTCTCCACATCCGAAGGCACCCAGGGATATTCCCGGATCCTGATTTACCTGATTAATCCGGAAGGACATGGGAACCACAGTACCGTTTTCCACCTTGATATCTTTGGCAAAAGCCTCCAAAACTGTCTTTAATTCGTCTGTTGTCGTCGGCATGGAAAGTCCCAGCTGATCCAGCCATGCCACATTGATATATGGAATCGCTCCGATTACATTAATATTTTCCTTACTGTTTGTGGACCATTCGTTTACAAATGGCAAAGTATAGATATGTCCATCTGCAGCAGTAATGGAAGCGCGTACCTCAGGCCTTGCATCCAAAACCTTTTTCAGGTTAGGCATATTGGTTTCGATATAATCCTCAAGAGGAATAAATACTCCCTTCTTGGCATAGCCCAGAATATCATAGGGCTTGATATACATCTTTGTAACAACATCCGGCATGTCGCTTTTCGATAATGCAAGTTTATACTTATCATCAAACTGCTCCTCAGGAATAGCTTTATATTCTGCCGTCACATTGGTAGCCTCTTCCATTCTCTGCACCAATGCCTTTTTACTGAAATCCTGCTCGGAATCAGATGCTACCCTTGTCATGATAGAGAACTTATAGTTGTCAGCCAAAGGAAAAGTGACCTCCTCTGCTGCTTCCTCAACTGAAGCCGTACTTCCTCCTGCTGCTTCCTCCTTTCCTCCACATCCACTCAGGCTCCCAATAACCATCGTAAATACACCTGCAAAACATAATGCTTTTCTAAAACTTTTTGGCAACATACTTTTCTCCTCCTTAAAAATTTATAAGTTAAATGCATTCCGCATAAACTTTTAATTAATTATCCTTTAACAGAACCCACCATAATCCCTTTTTCAAAATACTTGGAGAAAAATGGATACATCAGCAATAGCGGCACACTTGAAATAACAATCGTTGAATATTTCAGTAAATCCGCCAGTTTTGCCGTTTCGGCCAGCTTTTCCATATTCGCTATCAGGTTGGGATTAATCTGATTTTGTACTAAGATCGCTCTTATAACCAACTGAAGAGGCTGCATCGCCTGTTCGTCCAGATAAATCATAGCATCAAAATAAGAATTCCACTGAGCAACAAATTGATAAAGACAAAGCACTGAAATTATTGGCGTACATACCGGAAGCAGCACCCGAAAAAAATACTGGATGTCATCCGCACCATCCACTGCAGCCGCTTCCCGCAGTTCTCCCGGTATTGATCTGTAATAGGAACGGGCCAGTATCAAATTCCATACATTCAAAGCACCAGGCAACAAAATAGCCCACACCGTATTAATAAGCTTTAACTGGTCCATCAGCAAATAGGTTGGCATTAAACCGCCCCCAAAAAACATGGTAAACACAAATATAGCATTAAAAAACTTCCTACCCATAAAATCATCCCTGGACATGGGATATGCAGCAAATAAAGTGACTACAACAGAAATTACTGTAAACGCCATGGAATAAAAAAAGGAATTCCGAAATCCTCTCCAAATATTCTCATCCTGAAAAACCCTCCTGTAACCTTCAAGGGTCCAGTCCTTTATATTAAATGAAACACCTACACTGCTCCTTACCGCCGGATCCATAATAGAACAGAGAAGAATATACAGAATTGGTACAATAATCAATATCAGGAATACAAGCAGGAAAATGTTTCCGCATAGTTTTATTACCCTATCCTGTGTACATAAATGGCCCTTCTGTCTTATTTTAGTTTTTGTTACTGTCATTGTATGTACCTCCTATAACCCTTCACCGTCATTGAGTTTGGTGACTATATAATTTACCGCAACAAGCAGGATAAGATTTACGACAGAATTAAATAGCCCAACTGCTGTTGAATAGCCGTAATCCCCCATTTCCAATCCCATCCTGTACACATATGTAGGGATGATGTCACTCGTTACTTTATTCAAATCCGTCTGTAAAGCATATACCTTTTCAAACCCGATACTCATAATATTCCCGGCTGAAAGGATAAACTGGATGACAATAACAGGCTTTAACGCCGGAAGCTCCACATTCCGGATTTGCTGCAGGACAGTTGCTCCATCAATTCTTGCGGCATCTATCAGTTCCTGACTCACTCCGGCCAGCGTAGCCGAATATATGATTGAGGACCAACCGGCACACTGCCAAATACCGCTACCTATATATAACGTACGAAACCAGCCTGATTCTGCCATAAAGTCTACACTGCTGCCAAACAGGGCGTTTATTGGTCCTACCGGCGAAAAGAACAGTCTTACCATACCCGCCAGTACAATCGTAGATATAAAATAAGGTAAATAAACAATAAGCTGCGCCTTTTTACGGAGCCTGCCATTTTGTACCCGATAAAGCAAAAGTGCAAGTATGATAGGCGGAAAAAAGCCCCAGATCAGGTTATAGCCACTCAGCTTTAAGGTGTTCAGCAACAGCCTGCCAAATTCTGTAGAAGAAAAAAGCCGCTTAAAATTATAAAGCCCAATCCATTCACTTCCGAAGTAGCCTCTGACAGGGCTGTATTCTTCAAATGCAATGATAATTCCCAACATCGGAAGATATTTGAAAATAATTGTCAATAATAATGCCGGAAACAGGAAAATAAGATAAAGCTGCCAGTTCTTTACAAAGTAAATTCCAAATCTTTTGAAATAGCTTTGTTTTGATGATAAGCGGCTTTTTGTCATAATACTTGGCTTTGTTTTATTCATTTCTTTTCGCCTTTCTTTTACATTTGTCGTTTATTGCTTTTACAAATATTAATCTCATTTTAACATTCATTTTCTATTTGTCAATTGTGTTTTGTATATTTTGTATACTACAACAAATTTATTGTATATTTTTTGTTTGTTTTATATAGCAAAGTTATACATTACATTTATTATTTTAACATTTGTAAACTTTTACATTTTAAACAAAGTCGATTGTTTAATTAACATTTGTATGATACAATAAGTTTAGTTACTTTCCTAAAAATATAATTGTATTATTGAGTAAAGGAATTTATATTATGGCAAAACAAAAAATTTTAGTACAGGATATTGCCGATTCTCTGCATCTGTCACGCACCACTGTTTCAAAAGTTCTCAACGGCAGCACAAATGTTTCAGAAAAAAATAAAGAACGAGTACTTAAAAAAGCGGCAGAATTGAATTATAAGCAATTTGCTTTGATATCTCCGGTAAATGAAGCATCTTCAGAGGAATCTGCTTTCTTAAAAAACGAAAGAATTCCTGGAAATATAGCTTTTCTTTTCCATAAGCTTCCTGATAAACAGCATATAGCATCTTTATTACTGGCAACACTTGAGCAGGAAGTTAGTAAAGAAGGGTATACTCTCTCTCTTTACACGGTTCATGATGATGATATGAAAAATTTAAAACTTCCCAATACCTTTGTTTTAGAAAATATTGACGCAATTCTTTGTGCTGAATTATTTGATAAAGAGTATTGCAAAATGCTGTGTTCCTTAAATAAACCTCTTCTATTTGTAGATTCTTATTATACTTTCGCCGAAGATAACCTAAATGCAGATATTTTACTGATGGAAAGCAGATATTCTTCTTCCAATATGGTAAACCGGCTTATCACCGCAAACGGACTCAGACATGTCGGCTTTGTCGGAGCTTATAATCATTGTCTTAGTTTCTATGAACGCTGGACCGGGTTTTGTATGGCCTTGCAGGACTGCGGCCTGCCATTAAATAAGTCATCCTGCATAATTTCGCAGGATGACTCCATATATTGGGACAGGCTATGGCTAATCAATCAAATAAAACTGCTGGATCCATTTCCAGAGCTTCTCGTATGCGCTAATGATCCTCTTGCTATCCAGCTAATGTCCTGTTTGAAGGAATTAAATATTTCCGTTCCTGACAGAGTAATGGTTACAGGTTTTGACAATTCTCCCGCATCTGCAATTGTTACACCATCATTAACTACTATTAATTCTCATAGTTCAAATATGGGTATTTCAGCCGCCAAGCAACTGCTTAACAGAATAGCAGCCCCAGATCTGCCTTATGTAAGGGTATACCTGCAGACCGAAGTATTGTTCAGAGAGTCCGCTAATATTAAGATACAAAGATATGAAAGTATATAAACTAATTTGCATATATAATTATGTATTACCTATAGCACTTAGTGTCTACGCTTAGCAATCAGTATCTCCACTACCCTCCCAAGACTCGCTTGCTGCGGTACGGCTCTTACCTTACAGCATGAGACTCACCCACCGAACTTCACCCTTCTTGTTGTATGCACCCTAAAATATAAAAAACGCAGGTTCTTTCCTGCGTTTTTTTGTTGCTGTTAAATCTTACTTTTATTTCTGTTCTGCCGGAAGCAGCCTGACGCTCTGTTCAGTCTCCTCTACCGGTTCATGTTTTACCTTCCGCTGCAACATTCACAGACCGGCCGTACATAAAATCCCTTTCAAATACTCCACACTCTTTTCCGCAACCGCCTCATAGTCATATTGATACACATCAAGCGATGCCGGTCCGTCAAATCCAAAGAAATAAGCTTCTGCAGATACGCCGTCAAATCCATATCCCCTTCATACGGAACCAGATGGTTATGAATACCCTTTTTCATATTTTCCAAATGCGCATGTACGATATAAGGGCCGCACTTTTCAAGGCAAGCCAGAGGATCCGGATCCTGGAGGAACATATGCCCGATATCCGCATTCATTCGAAGTATGGGGGAACCGATCTGGTCAAACGCTCTCAGCAGAAGATCCGAATTATCAATGACAAAGCCCGGTTCGAATTCTACCGCCAGATAAATGCCATATTGTTCTGCGATGCGGCATAATTCCTTCATCCGGTTTATCTGCCTCTCCCACTGCTTTTCAAACGCCTCTCCCTCGCGCCTGACGGCGCCATTGATGATAACTGTATCAGCTCCCGCTTCCGCCGCGATTGGAACCGCCTTCTCCACCGTATGGAATTTATCCTCATTTTCCGTAAAATCCATATGGGCGCCAACGGAATAAGCTTTTACGCCGTTTTTCTTCATGCATTCCTTTATCTTTTCAGCAAAGCCTTCTTCGAAAAACTCTTTCCGCGCCTGAAAATTCACATCGTAAATATCAAGCTCCACGCCGTCAAAGCCTTTCTGCATAATACGGGCAATTGCTTCCTCATAGGATGCAGCCGGTATCATTTGTGTCCTTCCCAGTAAGTACATTTTGTTCCCCTTCCTTTAATAGCAGCCACTTTCTTCCCACTCCATCATCAGCGCTTCCAGCTGTTCATCCGCCGCTGTGCACAGCGCCTCCAACTCCATCAGTTTTTCATAGTCTGACTGTATGGAAGGCTCCTTCAGCTGCGCCTGGTACGCCGCAAGCTCTTCTTCCTTCTGTGCAATGAGCATTTCCAGCCGCTCCAGACGGCGTTTTCTCTTCGCTTCTTCTTTTCCCGGATTATACCCCTTCCGGTCGGCGGCGTTTTTAAGCGGCTCCGGGGCAGCTGCTGCCGGGGCGTCCCCTGCCTTCTCCGGGCTGCTGTTCTTTGCCTTCTCCGGGCTTCTGTCCTTTGCCGATACACCAATATTTTTTCCAACAGGCTGAAGTTTCCCCGGCTTTCCATCCGCCTGCTGGTCCTGCCGCTCTTTTTCGTCCGCCTGCAGCTTTTCCCAATACTGCTCATATCCAAAAGGATAGAAATTTACGGTCCCGTTCTCAAATACCAGCAGGGAATCCGCGATTTCCTTTACGAAATATCTGTCGTGGGATACAAAAAGCACGCTGCCGGGATACGCCTTCAGCATAGCTTCCAGCGACTCCTTTCCCACAATGTCCATATGGTTGGTGGGTTCGTCGAGAATCAAATAATTGGGCAGCCTCCTGAAAATTTTTGCCAGCGCAAGCCGCACCTTTTCCCCGCCTGACAGCATATCTATTTTCTTAAACACTTCCTCCTGTCCGAAGAGGAATGCCCCCAGCCAGGAGCGGACCTCCAGCCGCTTCAGATCCGGGAATTCCTCCCAGAAATCCTCCAGCACGGTTTTATCACTGGTGTACTGAGCCATCTGCTGCTCAAAATACCCGATATCCACCCGGTCGCCGAAGGCGAAGCTGCCGCCTAGCGGCTCCAGCTGGCCTGTAAGCGTGCGCAGCAGCGTGGATTTCCCGGAGCCGTTATCTCCGATAATCCCGATTTTCTGGCCTTTTTTCTGTTCCAAGGTCACCTCCGCCAGAGGTCTGTCATAGCCAATCCGAAGCTGCGCAGCACGCAGTACGTCCGTGACGCTTTCCCTCGCCGGCTGGAAATCCGCATGGAAGCTTTTCAGATCATATCTGGCAGGCGCATCGATTTTTACCATATGCTCAATCTGCTTGAGCTTGGAACGGGTCATCGCCACTTTTGTGGGCTTGTTTTTAAACCGCTCCACCAGCGTCTGCAGCCGTTCGATTTCCTTCTGCTGCAGCTCGTAATCCTTTTGCTGCTTTTCCCAGTTCAGCCTTTTTCGTTCCACAAAGGCGGAATAATTGCCGGGATACCTCACCGCTGTTTTATATTCGATTTCGTATACCACATCCACCACCCGGTCCAGAAACATCCTGTCATGGGACACGATGACCACCGCCCGGTCATAATCCTTCAGATACCCTTCCAGCCAACTGATGGTCGCCATATCCAGGTGGTTGGTCGGCTCGTCCAGAAGCAGGATATCCGGCTTGCTTAACAGCATCCTGGCAAAAGCAATTTTGGTCTGCTGGCCTCCTGAAAATTCAGACAGCTTTTTCTGCTTGTCCTCCGGTGAAAAACCAAGCTTCTTTATCACTATTTCATATTCCTTTTCGAAACTGTAGCCGCCCAGGTAAGCAAACCGCTCCTCCAGCCTGACATATCGGGAAACAGCAGCCTCCTCGTTCTCCTTTTCCATAAGAACCACCAGGCGCTCCATCTCCGCCTTCATCGCAAGCAGTTCTGAAAAAGCCTTCCGCACCTCCTGTTCCATGGTCAGGCTGTCGTCCTCAAACGCATTCTGCTTTAAATAGCCAATCACAGGCTTCCCCGCCCTGGCAATGTAAATGTCCTCGTCACTGTCCCTCTTGGACAGCTCCACTTCCCCTGCGATAAGCTTCAGCAACGTGGTTTTTCCGCATCCGTTCCGGCCTACCACCGCAATCTTTTCCTTATTTCTTATTTCAAAATTAATATGCTCAAGCACCGTTTCCGCTGCAAATCTTACCGCTCCGTTGCAAATCTGATATAACATGATGGTTATCCTCTCTTTTTTCCGAAAATGAAACCAAAAGTATCTTCGGCACATCAACTCCCCTGCCCCTCAATCTTGTGGGGTTAGGGCTTGTGGTTCCCTTTCTTTTTCAAATCCCTGAACTTTGTCACCGGTTTCATCTGTGCTCTTCATACTTTCGGCCGCCCTCCGGAGTGGAATCCCCATATTCCCGCAATTTGCGTATTTTTTTATTCTCAGTTCCACTTAGTCCGCTATCTGGCGAAGATTTTTATTTAATCAAAGACCTCGCTGCAAGCAACGAGGTATCAAACTTGCAACGCTGCAGAGCAGCGGGGTATTTGACCCTCGCGGCAGTCGCCAAATATCCATGCAAGCATGGATACTTGGCTCGTTGCTCGCGGGAATAAAAAACAGCCCCTTAACTAACTATAATCCTAATTCTGATGCCGCACTTGATGCTTCATCTCTACTAAAGCCGTCGTATTCTAACTGGTCTATCAGCTCTATTCGTGAAAAATTAAAATTATCCAGATATAACTTAGCCTTACGAAGTGCTTGTTCTTTCCAGTTTGCTCCGCAATTGTCAGCTGCGTATTTAGCTTCGCCGTACGTAAATCCTTCATATTCTAATTGATCAATTAATTCGTTTAAGGAAAATGGCATAGCATCTAAATATGCATCTGCCATACTTAATGCATTTATTTCTCCAATTGAAGGTGATTTTTCCACATCCTCATCAGCAGCAAGTACACCATCAAGATTAATTGTAATACATGGCCTAACCCCATGCTTCCCAGAATTAACATCACTGCCTGTGACACTTACAAATCCTACCCATACATCAACAGCTTTGTTCTGAGAATTTCCTACTGTTCTGAACCAATATGAACATGTTGCTCCAATACTTGGATCCATAAGCATTGAATTTTTGGTTTCCAATCCTCTGATCTCTGCAAATCTTGTCGGAATACAAGCAATATGATAATCGTAAGGATTTTCTTGACTTGCATTAATATCAGCATTGAAATATTTCACTGCTTCTCCATAACTTAATATAAATACTCTATCTGTCGTGTTATTTCCACCACTAATATTAGATTTTGGATTACTTTCGTTCTCCAAATCAGTTAATCTTATTATACTTTTATCATTGGAACTAAATGCCTCATTATAAAATTCTTCATTCAACCATTTTCTCAAAGTACAGGTTTCCCATGTTACACTTTCATCGATGTCATTATATTTTTCACAATCAAGGGCATAAACACTCATTAACTTTGCACTCTTATCATCTATATCTATAACATACCACTCTATTGGTTCTGCCCCATTTTCTTTATTATAATCTTGTTCATAACTTCCAAATTCTATTATATCATCAATATTAAGTCCAGAAATAACAGTTGGCTCTGTTATCATGTCCGGAACACTTTCTAACTCACGTTGGATTTCCTCTGGAGAGCGTTCTGTTACCCTCGCATTATCTTCCGAAGCACTTACGCTTACTTCTGATTCTATTTGAGGTATCTCTGGATCTACTGCAGCACTCTGACTCTGTTTGCTTCCATCCACAGCCTTCCCACATCCTGTTAAGATAGTAAAACCCACTAAAAACAATAATACACTTTTTTTCATTTTCAATCTTCCCCCTCATTATTAAATAATGTAATACATATTGCGTCTTTTTCATTCTATTATTTACGCATGGAAATGTCAAACAACTCATTTCGTTCCATTACTTTGCTGGTCCATCGGAAAAATCCGCCTCTTAGCTTCTGCCATAAAAATGCTCCTTTTTGGTAAGAATTTTCACATCTGGATTCTTACCAAAAAGGAGCTGTTTTTCTAAAATACTAATATCTGTCCAACTGGTCTACCATTTCCCCGGCATTTTTACTGCCCGCCCTCCATGATATCCCCGGCCGCCATAGAAAATACATTGCTGAAATATTCTTCCTCTCCCATATCCGAACTATAATACTCATCCACGTAATCCAAAACGATATTGGCTGCATCTTCGTCAACCACCTCAGCCGCATCACTTCCCGAAACATACCAGGTCATATAATAATCCCCATATTCCTGAAATACCAGCAGAAAATGGTTCTCATCAGTAAAAAGCTTATCATAAAGTGAATTGGCAAATGTATCCATCTGTTTATCCGAGGGCTCCGTACTGCCGTAGACGTTATCCGTCAGATAAAGATACGGTTTTACGCCTGTCTTTTTAAAGAACGCCTCCATACCGGCATTCAGGGTCGCCGACTGCTTTATCCACCCCAGCCTGTCCGTAAAATATTCCCCTACAACAGGCTCAATTGCCCCGGAGGACTGCCCGCTGTAATTCGTTTTCGGCTGGCTGGAAGAATTGGTGTGCTCTTTCCCGCTTTGCTGTACCGTCTGCGGGGCGACGTATCCGTAAAAACTGTCATGCCGTCCGCCCAATGAGAAAATTGCTGAGAAAAACGAAACGGCGCCAATTATCACAAAAATAAAAGCTACCACCAGCGCAAGGCACAAGCCGAGACAACTGCCTGAACGGTATCCCCCTCCTCCATAGGAATAACCGTAGCCTCCCTGTGGAGAATAGTCGTCGTCATCCCAGCTGTTATTCTGTGACGAGTTGGAATATGACGAAGAATGAGACGTTGATGATGAACTGTGATACCCCGATCCGTAAGAAGAACTGCTTCTGTAAGAACTGCCCGAGGATCCCAGGCTGCTGCGGCCGGAGGATATCCTTCCGCTTGATGAGGAACCGCTGGAACGGGTGGAAGAAGGATGGCTGGTTCTCCCGCCGCTGATCCGGCCGCTCCCGGAGGAACGGCCGCCCGAGGAAGAGCTGCCTGTTCTGCGGCTTCCGCCGCCGCTGTTTCTGCCCATAAAAACCTCCCTGTATATACATCATTCACGTTTATATTTATGGCGTTAATTTCATAAAGTATAAATAAACCGTTATTTAATTTAACCATATTATAAACAGGATTTTCTGTCAAGGCAGAAAAAATGACTATTTCAGTGCTTTACAGGCAGAAAATGACTATTTCAGTTCTTCCATCATGAACAGCCTGCTTTGCCGTTTTAATTCCGTTCCCGTAAAAACCACGCCGCATAAAAGCACAAACACACAGTAAAGGCTCGTTATAACGAAAGAAAAACGATGTTTCTTTCTATCGGGACATTAAGCCCTGACAGCTCTATACGTGAGTCCGCAGATAATTTATCATACAGAAAGCTTTCCATCTGCAGAAGACGGCCTGCCGCCTGCTCCAGTTTTTCTTTGCCCACTCTGCCTTCCTCCAGGCCTTTTAAAATCTGGGCAATCACGGGCGGACCGCCGGGCATCACGATATCATTGCCCGCCGCCACAGCGTCTGCGCCGTCCACTACGATATCCATATCACCCCAGTCTGTCACCACGGCGCCTTCAAATCCCCATTCCTCTCTGAGAATATGGGTGCACAAATCCCTGCTGCCTCCGGCAAAGGTTCCGTTTATTTTATTAAAGGCGGTCATTAAGACATGTATCTGTGCATTTTTAACGAGCATTTCAAAGGGCTTTAAATATATTTCCCTGGCAGCCCGTTCTGTCAGAATCGAATCGACCGCATCATAATTTTTCTTCGCATTCCCACGGCGGCAGGTTTCCTGTTCATTGACAGCAAAATGCTTGGGGCAGACAAGCACCTGATGCTTCTGCTGTACGCCCCTGGCTATTTCGCAGGCACAGACACCGGTCAGAAACGGATCCTCTGAAAAATATTCAAAATTCCTTCCTCCCAGAGGGCTGCGGTGAAGATTCACTGCCGGGGCCAGCCAAATATCCACCCGGGCCTTTTCACATTCCTCTCCCACCGCATCTCCAAACTGCTGCCACAGCTCCCGGTCAAAAGCACAGGCAATCAGCATTTCCGAAGGCCATGCGGTCTGTCCGATGCCTGCCGGTCCGTCCTTATAGCTGACTGAATAAATGCCTTCCTCAATCATAGCAGGGGAAACATATCCATTCACGCCCACAGGATGGCTGTTGGTTGTCAGGGGATTCCCGCTTTCATCAAAAATCGTCTCCGGATCACTTCCGTCCCCAAACGCAGAAAAGGGTACGCCGGGGCCATAGCCTACGCAGAGGGCGGCAAGCTGCTGCTCCGTAAATTTCTGCAGCTGACCCCGTTTTTCTTCCGGCGCCGTCAGCTTATCCCGCCTTTCCGACAAATACTCTGCAGCCTCCGTCTCCAGCCGCATTCCCTCCTCTGCCGACAACGTTAACCTTACTGCATTACTTATTTCTTCTTTTTTAAATACATTTCGTTGTCCGCTTCGGGAAAGGAAACTTACCTTCCCCCGATTGCATGCCTGTATTCCCAAGCTGTTGTGACAGCGTTCCAGCACCACATCCCATGCAGCCTCCAGCAGGGCTGCAGCTTTTGTTTCCGCAGAAGAATTACCAAGCCTTATCAGATAGCTTCCCTTTTCCAATATCCAACAGGCGGAGGCCTCATCATAGACCGCCAGTTCTCTCCAGGGAATACTGATTTCCAGCCTTTGCTCTTCTCCCGGCTGCATAAGCCCGGTTTTGGCAAATCCCTTCAGCTCCTGATATGGCCTTTCTGTCTTCGTTACAGCGGACAGGTATGCCTGCACAGTTTCTTTGCCCGCACAATTTCCCGTATTATGTACCTGTGCCCAAATGCACAGCCCTGCTGTATTCTTTGCCGCCTGTATGCCGCTGATGGTAAATGTGGTATAAGACAGGCCGAAACCAAAGGCAAACAGAGGCTTTTTTTCAAAGCTGTCGAAGTAACGATAACCTGCGTAGATATCTTCCCGGTATACCGTCACCGGGCTTTTGGTAAAGCCGATGCTTCCGTTTTGCTCCGCATCAAGCCCATAGCTTTCATAGGTAAGCAGCTTCTCCGGATGATCCTTATCCCAGGAAAAATGGCCGGCCGCCGGATAATCTTCATATCGGCGGGCTACGGTAACAGGCAGCTTGCCGGAAGGGTTCACCTCCCCGGCCAGAATCCCTGCCAGCGCCTCAGGCCCCTTCTGTCCCGGTATCCCCAGAAACAGAATGCTCTTTATGGCAGGATATGACTCGGTCCAGCCCAGATCGATCAAACCGTTGCAGTTTAACACCAGCACTACCCGTGAAAAGCTTTTGCATACTCCGTCAATCAGGGATTTTTCTGTTCCGGTCAGTTCATAATCCTCTTCCAGATGGCGGTCACACTCTTCCCCGCCGGCATTCCGTCCAAGCACCAGCACAGCCGTATCCGTAAAATCTGCTGATTTTCTCAACAGCTCCTCCGGCACGGCATATTCCGGGGCAGGCGCATGGTATTTGCCAAAAATTTCATACATCAGCCCGCTGTTGACCAGATCCTTTACCCTGGAGAAATCAAATTCTTCTTCCGGGCGTTCCTCTTCTTCTGACGCCTGCGCCTGATACCAGCATTTCAGTTCCTCAGCAGGACATATGCCTCTTTCCATACAGGCAGCTAAAATATGATTGGTTTCTGCACCCTTCACGGCCCCGGAGCCATTCCCGGAAAAGTAAGTGACAAGCTGTGAACGGCCAAAAAAGGCGGCCTTTTGGTTTTTAGCAAAAGGCAGTACCTGTTCCTCATTTTTTAACAGGACTACGGATTCCTCCACAATTTTCTTTGCTAGTATTTCATGCCGCATCTGCACGACTCCTCCATCCTTTTTTCTCATTCCACAGCTGCCTTCGCATAAAACGCCCGATCCTTTCCTGCAATCCATCCGTTTTCCGTTACCTCATAGGAACCGGTCAAACGGATATCGTCAGAAGAGCTGCCGATTTCAACCTCAATCGTCCCCTTCTCGATTTTCCAGCGCATATCCTTATCCAGAAAAGCCATCTGGCTGGGTTCGACAGTAAAAACCACCGTTTTTTTCTCGCCGGGCTCCAATCCAACCCTCAGGAAACCAGCCAGCTCCCTTACCGGCCTTGCCATGCTGGCAAAAGCATCATGCAGATAAAGCTGCACCACCTCATCCCCTGCCCTGTCCCCTGTATTCTCCACCTTCAGGGAAATCGTAAGCTTCTCAAAAGGCGCAACCTCATCTCTGGATATCTGAAGCTCGGAATAGGCAAAGGTGGTATAAGAAAGCCCGTGCCCGAAATAGTACCTGGGGGTATGGGGCAGATCCACATAATTTAAAAACCCGATGCTTCCTGTCTGATGCCAGGACGAATTATGGAAATGGTTGTAATAAACAGGCAGCTGCCCCGCGTGATAGGCTGTTGTTACCGGCATTTTCCCGCCCGGATTATAGTCTCCCAGCAGGACACTCACTACTGCCTCCGCTCCGGCTTCCGAAGGGTTCCAGGCTTCCAGGATCGCATCCAGATACCGGTCAGCCGCATCACTGGAAACAGGCCTGCCGTTAAAATGAACCCCTATCATAGGTTTTCCCAATTCCGCCGCCAGCCTGATAAAGGCATCCTGGCATTCCGGCAGATTGATATCCGCACCGTCCACGCCTTCTCCCATGGATGCCATGGAACAGGTACCGTGCTTGCCTCCCAGGGTTAAAATGACCACATCCGCTTTCCGCACCGCCTCCAGCGCCTCGGCAAAACGTGAGGTATCCGTTCCGGCTATGGGATAGCCGTAAGCATAAATGATTTCCGCATCCGGCATTTTTTCACGCAGTTCTTCCAACAGGCTCCTGCATCCCGGCTTCTGCCGTTTTAAAATCTCATCAAATTCTTCCGTTTCATCAGACTGGATGTTGGTTCCGGGAACTGTAATTATTTTTTTATTGTCCACATTTTCGCTGCCGCTGACACCGGCTATGGAATTAGCAACCGCATAGGTGGATTCCATCATACACATCTGGGTATAGCCGCCGAAAAATTTCCTCGCACAGTCGGCATGAGGGCCGATCAACGCAATTTTTTTCGTATCTCTTGAAATGGGAAGCACCCCTTCATTTTTTAAGAGAACCATTGATTCTTTGGCTGACTGCAAGGATACCTCCCTGTCCTTCTCATGGGAAAACGCCTTCCGCAGTTCCTCCCCCTGCAAAGCAAAGGGATGTTCAAACAGCCCCATACGGAATTTTGCAGTCAGGACACGCAGCACCGCCCTGTCTAATAACGCCGTATCCGCCTCCCCTTTGGCAAACTGTGCGGCCAGCTTATCGTTATAGCCCGCAGGATTTGGCATTTCAACATCCATGCCGGCTTCCATGCACAAAAGCCCCGCCTCCTCTGCTGTTTCTCCCACATGCTGACAGTTATGCACATTTCCGATTGCGCCATAGTCGCTGATGCACAGCCCGTCAAAGCCCATCTCTTCCCGCAGAAGCTTTGTCAAAATGGTGCGGGAAGCGGATACCGGTTCTCCGTTTAATGTGCAGTAGCAGGGCATAATCCCGCGCAGATTGGATTCCGTAATGGCTGCCTGGAAAGGCTTACCATAGATTTCCTCAAGCGTTCTTTCCGGAGTCATGCTGTTTGCCCCATGGATACCGCCCTCCGAGTTATGAAAAGCCAGAAAATGCTTTGCCACACTCTCTGTCCTTCTTCCTGCAGTTTCTCCCTTTTGGATGCCTCTTGTATAAGCCGTTCCCATAGCGGAAGCCAGCACCGGATCCTCACCATAGGTTTCCCCCTGCCTCCCCATGCGGGAATCCCTGGAAATATCCAGAACCGGCGCCAATACATGGGTAATGCCGCAGGCCGCCTCCTGACGGCTGACAATTTCCGCAATTTTTTCTTCCAGCCCGGTGTCAAAAGAGGATGCCCTGCCAATACCGGAAGGAAAGCTTGTTGCATCCTGGATAAAAGCGCCGCAGAGTCCCTCCATATGAAAAATTGCGGGAATATGATGCTCGCTGTTAGCCATCACAATCTCCTGAACCTTCCTCTGCCACGCTGCCGCTTCCTCCAGCGTTTCCATGCGGCGCATTTCCAGGGTACTGACCTCACCGATTCCATATTTTGTCTGTTCGGAAATATAATCATAATCAAAGCATACCCTGTCAAACGGGAAAACACAGTTTACCTGTCCCATCTTCTCTTCCAGGCTCATTTCTTCTAACAGTGACTTCGCCCGCTCTTCGGGACGTAAGCCTGTATCCTTATATTTTTCGCTCATATAAATCCCTTTCTTTTGCTTACTCAGTACTGGAAAAGTTCCACCTGATAACATACCGGCTGCTCCATCATCAGCATCGCCATATATTCATCTCCGTTCATTTCCAGCTCCGGCATAAATATGCCATTCCTCAGCTGGCCTTTTTCCATTTTCAGGAAGCTTACTTTCTTTTTCCTGCCCGCTTTTGGATGGAATATAAATTTGCTCATCATGCCAATGAGCAGGAATCTGTTTTTCCCCAGTTCGTACACAACTCCTGCAGCCGCTGGACATCCTGCAGTTTTAGGAAAATAGTCCACTTCCAAATCATACTCTTTAAACCGGAAAAAGGCTCCCTGGTCATTCTCATCCCTCTGCAGCCAGCATTGCATATGATCCGTGCCGCGCATCTGTAAATACAGTGGTTTCATTTGTTCAAACAATCCATAAACTGCTGATAATGCCTGTCTGCTGCCTGTTAAATCAAAGGATAATGGATCCATTTTTAAAGCCTTGATCATTTCCTCCGTAGGAGTGCTGACATTTTCCGTATCTTCCCCCAAATCTTCAATACCAAAGGGTGAATAACACAGGGCGTTGTGCTTCACCAGAGCATACAGGGCATAGGATGCCGTTACCGCATCCTTGCGTATCTCCGGAACCAGCAGCGGATTTCCTTCATATCCATACTCATCCATCACTTTAGCAGCATAGGGTACATAAATGTCCGGCGCCAGCGTAAATAAAGAAGGGGCTGCCAGCTTCCAGACCTGATGCATTTTTCTGACCGGGCCTCCTGAGGGATAGGAACCTGCATACCAGGGAAATTGATACAGCCAGGCATTCGTAAAGCAGGGCAGGGGATATTCGCTTCGGCCTGCCGCCGTGATTTTCTCTACGGCTCCGGCCATATGGCAGGCCATGAAAACTTCCTCCGCATCCTCCCCGAAAACCTCCTTCCATGTACCCGGCCTTTTTTGTGCTGCAGGAAGCTCCAGAAGTATTTCCGGCACTGGCCGCACAAATTCCTCCCTTGCTTTTGCGCAATAATCACAAGGCGTTCCCAAAAGACCTGTCTCATTTTCCACCTGCATCATAATCACAGTAGAGAATTCTTCATCAATAGCGCGGATGTGCTTCATAACATGGGCAAAAGCATTGGCATCCTTGCCTACAGCAGCTTCGCATAAAGGCGAAATGGTATTCAGCTTTTCTCCATATTCTGTTTCCACACGAAAGTAAGTCTCACAATTCTGCTTTATCCAGTCAGGCACATAGGTGGATTCCGCATTTTTCCATAATCCAAACCATAAAAAAACCAAATGCTTCTTCTGCTCTCTTGCCTGACAAATCAACCCATCTAAAAGTGTAAAATCAAAAATGCCCTCCTGTGCCTCTATCCGGTTCCAATAAAGCGGTACAACTAATGTATTTAAATTCATTCCTGCAATCCTGGGCCACACCTTCTTCTCCATATACGAAAGGCTCTCTGCACTGGAATTATGTACTTCCCCGCTTAATGCAAAAAAGGGAACGTCTTTTACATAAAGTGTGGGAATTCCTCTGTCTGTCCTGATTTCCGGTATACCACTCATATCCTGTCCCTCCTTTTACAGCTTTTCACCGTTTTCCTGTATCACACCGGCATACCATAGCGCAGAGTCCTTGAGTGTACGCCCCTGCGTGCGGTAATCTACATATATCAACCCAAACCGTTTGTCATAGCCCTCCGCCCATTCAAAGTTATCCAGAATTGACCAGTACAGATAACCGATGACCGGATACCCTTCATCAACAGCACGTTTTAAGCCTTTTAAATAGCCTTTGAGATATTCAATCCTCTGCTGATCATGTATTTTGCCGTCACTCATGACAAAATCTACATTTGCCATGCCGTTCTCCGTAATCATAATCGGCAGGCCGTATCTTTCATGGTAAAAACGGACTGCCCAATACAAGGCATCCGGCGTAATTGCCCAATCCATTGCCGTACGGGGAATTCCCGGATATAATGCCGGATTTAGACCGAAGTCATCATCGTAATTGTTGGCTTTATAGCAGTTATAGCCCATAAAATCCAGGGGCTGATGAATCTGTCCCAATTCTTCCGTACTGATAATTCTTTCCATCTCAGGATGCAGCTTCCCCTTTACTGCGGGTTCCAGCCACCAGTTAACCGCCTTACAGCTCACACCTTCCGGGAAGGTGGCTGTTCTGGCTTTCTCGATTTCTTCCTCCGTTTCCGCCCAGGGCATGTATAAGGTGCCATCCATGGCAATCCCAATCTCGGAAGGCAGAATGGCTTGTTCTCTGATGACACGCACAGCTTTGCCGTGGGCCAGCAGAATATTTTTCGTCAGAGCGCAGATCCGCTCTTTTGCTTCTGGTGTTCCTGCTTTGCACTGTTCAAAGGGAGCATGGACACCATCCATATAGCCTGCTCCCAGGAAAGTAGATACCTCGTTTAATGTCATCCAGACGGATATTCTGTCCGACAGGGCTTCCACCACAATTTTTACATACTCTGCAAAATAATCGCTGACCTTATCACAAAGCCAGCCTCCCTGCTCATGAATCCACATGGGCAGATTCCAGTGGAACAAGGTACACATGGGCATGATTCCTGCTGCCAGCAGTTCATCCACAAGATTCCCATAAAACTCCAGCCCTTTTTCATTGATACAGCCTTCTTCCGGCATAATGCGCGGCCAGCTTACTGAAAACCGGTACGCCTTCAGCCCCAGCTGCTTCATCAGCGCCACATCTTCTTTATAACGGTGGTAATGGTCACAGGCAACATTGCCGTTGTCCCCGTGCTTCACATGCCCAGCAGATAAAGCATCCCAGATGCCCATCCCCTTCCCATCCTCATTATAGGCGCCTTCCACCTGATAGGCTGCGCTGGCTGCCCCCCATAGAAAATCCTTTGAAAAACTCATTCCCTACCTCCTTGTCCTGTTCTATATGAAGGATAACATATTTCCACCTTTTTTCATTGTAAAATAATATACAGAATTATAAAATTACTTTTTTAGTTTCGGCCACACCTATCCTTTGACAGCTCCAATGGCAATACCTCTGACCAGATACTTCTGAATAAACGGATAAATAAGCATTACAGGCAGAATTCCCATAACATTAATTGCCATACGGATTGATGTGGAGGGAAGCTCCCCGACTGATACATTTCCCCCGGTTCCCATGCTTTGCTTCAGAGATTCCATCTGGCGCTGGATATTTGTCAGTAATACCTGTACACTGTAAAGCTTATCATCATTAATATAATACAAACCGTTCATCCAGTCATTCCAATAACTCAGTCCGACAAGCATACCGATTGTTGCCAAAATAGGAAGCGCCATGGGAAGCACGACCCGGAACAGAATACGGAATTCGTCAGCGCCGTCGATACGCGCCGCCTCTATCACGGCATCCGGTATATTCGCGGTAAAATATGTACGCATCATAATAACATTAAAGGCACCCATAAGCAGATTCGGAACCAGCAGCGCCAGAATTGTATTCTGAATATGAAAGGTACGCGTCCACATGATATAGGAAGGCACCAGACCACCGGAAAACAGCATGGTAAAGAACAGGAAGAAGGCAAAAAAATTACGCCCCGGCAGTTCTTTCCTGGAAAGCGGATAAGCATAGAGAATTGTAATAATCAGATTGCTCAGCGTACCTACTGCCGTCACAATAAAAGAAATAACATAGGAACGCAGCAGGGCTCCCGAACCCGTCAGCAAATATTGATATGCATAGAGGCTGAATTCTTTCGGGAAAAAGGAATATCCGTTGGCAATCAGTGACTTCTCCTCCGTAATGGAGGACATAACAAGCAGTATAAAAGGGGCCACGCTGCAGACCGCAATGAATATCATAACGAAATGCGCAAATATTTGAAAACCTTTTTTCTTTTCTACCATTTTTAACTCCTCCCTAAAACAGAGAACTGTCGCTGTCTATTTTGCGAACTATCATATTTGCAGTGAACACCAAAACAAAACCTACAATAGACTGATATACGCCTGCCGCCGAAGACATTCCAATATTGTTAGTCTGCATAAGCCCTCTGTACACATACGTATCGATCGTATTTGTTACTTCAAGCAATGCGCCGGAATTCATCGGGATCTGATAAAACAAACCAAAGTCCGAACGGAAAATATTGCCCAGATTCATCAAGGTCAATATAATAATTGTGGATTTCAAACAAGGCAGGGTAATATATGTAATCTGATGCCAGCGATTGGCGCCGTCCATAACTGCTGCCTCGTAAAGACTATGATCTATGCCGCAGATGGTGGCATAATAAAGGATACAGTTATAGCCGACCATCTTCCAGGTATTTACCAGCACAAGGATAAACGGCCAGTATTTTGGCTCGCTGTACCAGCTGACGGGTTCCAGGCCAAGCGCCGGAAGAAGCGTATGATTCAAAAATCCGCTGCCGTTGCTAAGGAATGCAAAGACAAGGCAGCTGACCACCACCATTGAAATCAGGTACGGAATCAAAATAATGGTCTGATACGTCTGCTTTGCGCGTTTACTGCGGATTTCATTTAAAATAATAGCCACCGAAATTGCCAGCACCGCCCCCAAAATAATGAATACCAGATTATACAAAACCGTATTGCGTGTAATGAGCCATGCATCGCTTGTCTTAAAAAGGAATTCAAAGTTTTTCAACCCGATATTCGGACTATGGTAAAGGCCGTCCCGGACATTATACTGTTTAAAGGCAACTGCAATGCCGGTCATGGGAATATAGTTATTAATGAGCAGATAAACCGTACCCGGAAGAAGCATCAGGTATAACGGCCAATAGCGTTTCAGTGAGCGTAAAGCTTTCTGCATGGTATCTATTCCTCCTGTTTTTGATAGAAAACGGCGGCACGGATATTTCCGCCCGCCGTTCAGTCAGCTTCAAATCATATTTACTGTGCCAGGAATGCGTCAAGCTGTGCCTGTTTCTCAGCAATAATAGTGTCAAGGCCGGCCGCTTTCAATTCTTCATTGAACTTCGGCAGCGCTTCCTCAGGATCCAGTTCCCCCCAGCGCAGCCCCACATCATACTTGGCAATTACATTATTGCAGGCGGTAATTTCATTTAAAACACTGGAATTATCAAAACGGAATCCAAGCGCAGGGCTTACACTTGCACTATTGCTGAATTCAATGTTCTGTGCCCAGATATCCGGATCAGTCCCTTCATAAACTGCGGCAAGAGAACTGTTTGGCCAGGGCCAGTCCATGGAATCCCAGGTACTGCCTTCCAGGGAACGGACAGAACTGCGGCTCTCGTCCGTATACTCGTAATGTACTCCCTCAATACCATTGGTAAGCAAATTTGCAATTTCCTTATTTTTGTACATCAGATTCCAAAGCTGCATCGCCTTTTCCGGATGCTTTGATACAGAAGGAATGAAGAAAGAAGATCCGCCGGCATCTGATGTTATAAACGGGCTTACAAGCTCAATAACAACCCCTTCTTTACCCCAATCCTTGGAAAGCTGCTGCGATTTTAAAGGCCCGTTATTCTCAAACGCGGCAAAGCCTACGGAGCTGCACAGATTATTCTCATTGCTGGTGGTAACATCCGGCATGAGAAGCCCGTCCTGTTTCCACTGATACATCATTTCACAGAATTCACGATAAGAATCCGTTTCGTACATATTTACAACCTTCGTACTGCCATCATGCACGTTTTCCAGAATACCGAGCGCATCCCAGAAACCGGTGCCAAGGTTATCAAAAGCAAAGGTTTTCTGCATGCCGCCGCCTGCCCAGCTGTTTACCACAGGGTACATATCAGGATGGGCTTCTTTTACCCGGACCAGCAAATCATGCATTTCCTCCCAGGTCTTAACAGTCTTGGGATCAACATCAAGCTCTTCAAGGATGTCCTGACGCACCGCCATACCGTAACTATTTGCAAAGCAGGTTACATTAGGAATGGAATACAAAGTACCATTTACTTTTCCCATAGCCAGATTCTCTTCACCAACAGCTGACACAGCATCCTGTCCGTACTGCTCCACCAACTCCTCAAGGGGTGTTGCCATTCCGTTATTGACAAGCGTAACCAGGCCGCCTGAATAGGTGTGATAATTCACCAGATCCAGCTGCTCCCCGGAGGTAAGCGCAAGATTCAGTTTTTCACCGTCACCGCTTCGCACAAGCTCGATTTCTACACCGATTTCGTCCCGTGTAATCTCATTAATTGCTTCCGCCACTGCTGCACAATCATCAGAGGTCGCCGTGTAGCCAAAGCCCCAGACACGGAGTTTTACTATTTCGTCATTATCTGTTTCGCTCCCGGCTGCTGCAAAAGATGCGTTTTCCGCTGCCGAAGTACTGCCTGCCGCCCCTGTATCACTGCTGCCTCCGCAGCCGGTGACAGGAAGTGTCAGCATTGCAGCGGTGAGAACTGTCATTCCCAACCTGTTTAAAAAGTTTTTCATAAAATTGCTCCTTTCATCATTACCATCTCGGATAACTGTTAAATCAATTTTATCTTTTATACGGCTGCTTCTCTGTAATTTATCCGAAGAGAATTGTTGAAAATCCGATGTATGGCTGTACCGCAAAGGAAGCTGATGTTAAAAATCCTACTTCCGGATGTTGCTTTTCCGACTTTTCCCCAAAACCTTCTTATAATATGCTATAATCCCTGAAAAAGAAGCTGATTGAAATATTTGAAACACAATAAAAATACAGGGAGTGCTTACAGTATGAATGTTTTTTCCAAGAGTCATAATACAACATCCTTCCGCAACACGGCAATATTGACTATGTCAGTTATCGTACTCCCGCTGTTCATCGTTGTGGTACTTTTTGATGTGTATACCGTCTGGCAGCAGAAGACCGCTGTCCGCAATTCCCGTTACAGTACTCTTTCTGCATACCAGGCGCAATTTGAAAATACGCTCCGTGTAACCGAGGACTTTTTAACCGATACCGTTGTAAACAGCATGGATTTTGCTTCCATTATTTACGCCAGGACAAAAACAGATGCATATGTGGCATCCCAGGCAGTCGGGGTTCCATGTAAGGTACAGCTGAAAGCCAATGAACTTTTAGGCAGCTTCTGTACCTATTCCAAAGCCTTTGATTATTATCGGATCTCATATACCGGCTCCTATCCCCAGTCAGATCTTGCCGTTCTGCGCGCAGCGGTCAAGGCTGCTGCCGAAGCCGGGCCCTCGGCAGCCGGATGGATTCCTCTTTCCTTCTCTGACCGCACTGTGCTGTTAAATACCTATGTACGCAACCAAACTGTTTTTGCCGCTATGATAGATCCGGCCCGGCAGAGCTATTCTGTGCTGGGTGAAAATAATCTGATTTTTTACATCATGCAGGACGGAACTCCCTATGCTTGCAATATTGCTTTTCATGCAGATGCCATTCCCCTCCCCGGAAAAGATACCGGTGTTACTTTTCAGGCTGATAACGGCAGGAAATATGATTTAACCTTCCTTCCCCTTTCCCGGGAAAACGGATATATTGTCTATGCCACGCCTTCCGTTTCTTTGTTAAAAATGCTCAACTTCACCCAGCGCGTACTGTTGGCGATTACCCTGGGACTGCTGATTTCCATTCCTCTCTGCTGGCTCAGCCTGCGGCAGTTTATACTGGAGCCCTTAAACACCCTTACCCAAACCACGCAGGCCATCCAAAACGGAGATACACAGATCCGGGTGCCGCAGGAATCCAGAATCCAGGAAGTAAATGATATTTCCGGAACCGTTAATACCATGCTGGATATTATCCGCCAGCAAAAGATCGATTTTTATGAACAGAAGCTGGAAACCCAGCAGGCACAGCTGCAATATTTACACATGCAGATCCGTCCCCACTTTTTCCTGAACTGCCTGAATATGATTTACTCCATGGCCGGAGAAAAAAAATACGCTGACATCCAGGAATTGATTCTCGATCTTTCCACGTATCTGCGCAGTACCTTTAAAAACAGCTTCAAGCCAGTCTCTCTGGAGGAAGAAATACGGTCCGTAAACAGCTATATCCGTATCCAACAGATTGGAACGGAACTGCCGCCGCAGCTGGATTTTGAAATAGATGCTGACATTTCACAGGCATCCATTCCGCCCCTGAGTATTTTAACCTTTGTGGAAAATTCCATTAAGCATTCCTCGCTGATAGATACCCCTTTGGAAATCCGTATCAAGTGCCGGAAGCTTGCCAGCGAGGACGGCGGTTACTTAAACATTACAGTTTCTGACAACAGTGCCGGCTTCCCTGCAGAAATCCTGAAAACACTTAATGGCCCGGCCAATGAGGTATACAATGATTATCATGTGGGCATAGCCAATCTGAAGCAGCGGCTGCGTCTTCTGTATGGGGAAAAAGCCACTCTGTATTTCAGGAATCTGGCCGGCGGCGCCTGTGCTGAGCTATTTCTTCCCATACATGCAAACATTTCCGGAGGTGATTTACAATGACTGTTCTCCTGGTAGACGATCAAATAAGTATTTTAAGCGGTCTTATGTCCGGATTGGACTGGGATGCTTTGGGAATTACATCCGTCAGAACTGCAGGCAATGCCGTCCAGGCCAGGGAAATACTGGAAAAGGAACGAATCGACGTTCTTTTATGCGATATAGAAATGCCCGGTGAAAATGGGCTTTCCCTTCTGCGATGGGCACGCAGGCAGGGAATGGACTTTGTCTGTATATTTCTTACTTCCCACGCTGATTTTATGTATGCCAAAGAAGCCATCAAGCTCAACTGTTTTGATTACATTCTGCAGCCCGCACGTTATGAGGATATTCAATCCACCGTGGCAAAGGCGATTCAACGGGTAAAAAAAGAACATGCGGAAAAAGAACTGGAGCAATATGGAACGCTTGCCAAGCTGCACACCCCCGGCCTGCTTCAGAACCTGTTCAGCGACTGGGCCGCCGGCAAAACACTTTCCATTTCTGCTTTACGCGATGTGCTCCGGCGGTTGGGAAAGGAGGTTACCCCCGCAACTGACTGTTTTTCCATTTGGGGACATATACTGCGGTGGCATACCCTGCCCTGGCCCGCCCAGGAATGGAACTTCGCCCTCAACAATATTGTCACTGAGGTATACGAAGAAAAACATTACGGAATATTGTCTTTTACGATTGACTCCACCTCTATGGGGTGGCTTATCTACGCACCGAACGGACGTTTCACCGATCCGGATACCATACTGGAGCCTTTAAGCAGAGCCTACCCCATAATTTCCGGACATATGCACTGTGACATCGCATTTTACTGCAGCCCGGCGGTCCCGTTGAATCAGCTCAATACACTGTCAGGGGGGCTGCTTCAGGCCAAAAGGGACAATGTCCTGCAGACAAGCGGAATATTCAGTACCGGTACGGCCGATTCACAGCCTCATTTTGCCAGGTATGCGGATAACTTACAGATACGCAGATGGGAAAACCTTCTTGCAGAAGGGGACGGGCAGACTGTATGTGAGGAAGTATATCATTTTTTTGATGACGCCATCAAAAAAAAGCAGGTAAACCACAGATTTCTCCATATCTTCTGGGTTCAATTCCAGCAGATTATACTCAACGCGTTAAATACTCCGGGAAGGGAGCTACAAAAAATCCTGCCCCTGCTGGAACGGGGCGAGAATGCCCGTTCCCTGCCGGAAATGCGTGAAGTCGTTAAGGAGACGACCCATTACTTCCAGTCAGAGGAAAGCTCCTGCGGAAATGAAAAAAATGCGGTGGAACGGGCCAAAATCTATCTGGAAAATCATATAGACCAGCCCTTGTCCGCCGCAGATGTGGCCGCCGCATTGTTTATGAATGCCGATTATCTGTCCCGTCTGTTTAAAAACGAATGCGGTATTACGCTCAAAGAATATATTTTAAAAATCAAAATGGAATCGGCCCGGAACCTGCTGCAAACCACCGCTCTTCCCGTCAGTGTGATTGCCTCAAAACTCGGATATGATAATTTCTCCTACTTTTCCCAGGCCTATCGGAGAGTTATGGGGGTATCCCCTACGGATGAACGGAAAGACTGAACTACCTTTCTATTATTATGCATGAAAAAAGCGGCATCAGCTGCCGCTTTTTTCATGCTTATAATTTTATACGCTGCACTATATCTCTTTACCATCCGCTTTTTTCGCCCGCCGTTCAGCAAGTTCCGCCTGTATCTGCGGCAGCTTCTTCTCCAGGTCAAACCCACGGAAAACAAAATACATCACCAGATTCGTTACAAGCGGCAGATAATTGGAAAAGCCGTATATTGCGTACCGCATGGAAGCGGTGGCAACCTGCAGCGTGGCATCATAGGCGCCGATTGCCAAAAAGGCGGACAGGATAACGGAGGCAATTCCGCCGCCAATCTTATTTCCAATGCCGATGGCTCCTGAGGAAACCGCCACAAGCTTTTTATCATACTTATATTCATTATAGTCTACTGCCATTGCCAGAAGCACACCGTAAAGACACATCAGCGGAATCTGTACAAAGCTGCCGATTAGCCCCACAATAAAATATACTCCCATATTTGCCGGGACTGCACAGCGGACCGCAGCGGTAAATGCCGCTCCCAGAAGGCCGATATTGACGGTCTTTTTTACACCCATTTTGGAAATAATCGGTTTGGACAAAAGAAATCCCGCCACAGTTGCCAGCATACCGAACGCTCCCATCAGGGCAACCAGGTTATCGTTTCCGAAAATCCACTTGCAGTAATATGCACCGGATGTGCCGGAAATCGTATTCGTTATCTGTGTAATGATATTGAAGCTGAGTACAATCACCCAGTACTTGTTTTTAAAGAGGAGCCGGACTGCTTCTTTCAGCGGAACTGCTTCCTCCTCCTCTTGTGCAGCCTTTGCGGAATCCTCAACAAATTCCGCCTTACGTCCATTGTTATAGCAAATCAGAAGAAGCAATAAAACCAACAGGGCAATTACAACGCCATACTTGATCCATGCATTCTGCGTCCCTCCCAATATATTGGTCACGGGAATTGTCGCAATGGCAATCATCATGCCTGCGCCATAGCTTCCTACCGCACGGAATACCCCCATATTTTCCCGCTCACTCTGGCTGTTGGTCCGTACTACCATCACAGCGGAAAAGGGGGTTCCGATAAGTGTCCCGCAGACAGCCGTCAGGAGGATATTGGTAACCATCACATAGATAAGGGCCGGTATCTGTCCCGCCTGGATCGGTACCGTAAACATCAATATGATAACTATGGAAAGCGGCACTGCCATACGGATCATCCATTTATAATATTTTCTGTTCCCGCCTTTTGAATGGTCAATTATGTTCCCGACCCAGATGTCCGTCAGTGCGTCCACAACCTTGGAAATCAGCATCATCAGCCCTACGCCGCCCACAGCCAGCCCAACCTTATCCGTGTAAAAATAGGTCAGCTGTCCTACCAGGTTTCCCATCAGCCCCAGGGCAAACTGTCCGCCCATATCAGCCATATAATCCCGTTTTCTCATTACCCGCTTCACCCCGGCCTTATCAAAACCGAGGTCTTTTTTTGTTCTGCTCATCTCTTCCCTCTCCTTTGTTTCAATCCGCTGTTTTCTTATCTATATGTAAAATATAATTTGCTCCTGCAAACTCTCCCGTCAGCTTGAAGCGAACGCCCTCCCGCGTCTTTTCACCTTCATAGGAACCAATCGGTTCCCCTACCGGATTTAAAACCTCAAGCCTCGCCGCTTCCGCTTTCACCAAAAGGGTTCCTTCCAGCGTTTCCACGAACAATTTCCCCTGGAAAGTCACAGCCGTAAAGGAAATGCCCATCATTGACGGTCCGGGGTTATAGACAGTTTCATCCATGCCCGTCGTCCCCAGGGCGGTCAGTATAAACTCCTTCGCTTCCGACAACAGCTCCTTATCTTCTGGCAGCAGCGCCAGGGAAATCCTTTCATTTTTTACCTGCACGTAGATTTCATCGGAAAGAGCAATTGTTTCGGACGGCGCGCCGCTGAAATAGCTGCAGTAAGGCGTACGGATACTAAACTGCGCATGATCCGGATCAAAAACCAGCTCTTTTGTATCCGAAACCAGGGTCCCGTCTGCCAATCCGGCGTCTTCAGGAACCACTCCCCATTTTTTCAAAGCCCTGTCCAACAGCTCTGCGAATTTCCGGTAATCGCCGTTTCCTGCGATTTTGGAAATTTCATCAAATACCAGCGCCTTTTCTCCCAGATGTATGCCAGGTTGTATTTCTTCCGTATTTTCCGAGGCCTGTACCAGACGGTTTTCTTCCCTGCAGCGGCGGAAGGCATCCCGATATGGCGACCATGCATAACAGACCGCATGCTTCGCCTCTGACAAATCCGCGCCATTCAGGAATCCTGCGTTTACAGCCACATCCGCATTTCCCCGATAGCTGTTTCCCCCGTCCAGAAAAACATTCCGCATCCCGGTAACATAGGGCAGAAAGGTATTGGGCATGGCATGCCAGTTCGGCAGTGTCAGCAAATCCTCCTGCGTATGTACTACCTCCACCCTGTTTTTCGACGGGGCTATCAGGCCTTTTAAAAAGACGGACGCCATGAAGCCCCACTGACAGATAACAGCCGGATCATTATAGCAGTCAAATACATTCCAAATCTCATCAGCCGGCTGATCATCCCAGCATTCCGAGGTATGATGGTTGTACAGGATCAGGCCGTCCCAGTCGTTCAGGCAGGCATAAGCCGCCGTATGTACGAATGCCGTGGAATGAAAGGGATGCTCCCCATATTCATTCCATTCACTGATCATGAATGGCTTCCCTTCCACAACTGCAGTGGCTGCCAGGCTCGGAATTGTTGTTACAAGAGAGCCTATGCCGGTCTGCATGGTCAGCGGATTGACGGAAACATACTCCGTCGGGCCTGCCACTATGAATATGGTATCCTGAAAAGGCAGAAGGGGATGGTTGAAATAGCTGTTATTTTCCATAAAATCACCATCCGTATGCCCATATACATCCGCCGCGCCGCCAAGCAGATTGCTGGCGACTATCGGTACCTTAACCCCCAGGGAGCGCAGATAATTTTTCATATCCCGATAAAACCGCCGGTTAGCCTGGATGCCGAATTCCATATAATCCGCATAGCGGGCCGGACCGCAGGGGGCATCCCACTGTCCCATAGGGTCGTTTACGGGCTGTACAAAGCTCCCCTCTGCAATACGCACCGTTCCAAGCCCCGGATCCTCATCCTCAGCCAGCGCGCAGCAGCCATTCAGGGTCCATGCCTTTTTGAGTTTTTCCCGGGTATCATATTTCATAAGAAGAAAATGATTGAATTTCCTCTGAACCTCATCCCGGTAGGGCTTCAGAGTTTCTATCTCTTTGCATTCCACAGTTCCCTTAATGGCAGATTCTTCATTTGTCATCTGTACGGTGATCACCGCAGGATCGTCCTTCATGGAAAGGCCCGTATAAGGATTCACATGGGTAAGCAGCTTTTGTGCATATTCTTTCTGCAGTTCAATCAGGCGGTCATTGAAAACCGGAAAGCATTTTGTACACAGCGGCATGCCCCCGGGATAGTCTAAACCATCGCCCTCCTGGAAATCTCTTGCAACCAGCAAATCAATGTGAAGATAAATCCCTTTTTCTTTTAATTTTGCAAAAAAATAATCAAAGCGATCCAGGCCTTCTTCGCAAAAATTCCTGGTGTTTCCTTTGGCATAATCTATCAAAGGCGCTTCCTTACAGCTTGTCCAGGTGCGCGCCTCCTCTCCCACAGGCGCATCCGCCGCATGCAGACGGATTACGTTAACCCCCATGCTTGCAAAGCGCTCAGCCAGTTTATCCGCAGTTTCATGATCCGGCGTATTTGACCGCGCCGCCACATTAAATCCCAAAAATCTTGCCCTCGTCCCATCCTCAAAATAGAAATGGCTGTCTTTTACCCGGACGAAACCATGTTTCCCTGCCGGGGCATCCAGCAGATGGGAAAAATTGAGCGCCCCTGTGTTCGGCTCTGCCTTATGAATCCTGATTCTTTGCTTCATACCTTCCGCTCCCTTTCCTGTAAAGCTTCCTGAAACCGGCAGCAATGACACCGCCGGACAGACTTTGCTGTTCTTAGGGGATCATATCACAGGGATTGGAAGAGTTATTACAAAATAAAGTTTGTAATTATAATATTTGGTATTGAACTTCCAATTTACACCGCTTATACTGAAAATATCAGGGCATGAAATTCCTGTCCATGCATCCGGATAATTAAAATAGCAGAGGAGGAACAGCATATGGACTATATCGCTTTTTGCAGAAATTATTTTGATGTGACAAAAATACCGGTCAGCCTTTTAAAAAGCGGCTATGTCGCCTACTCCTCCATTGCCGAGCACCTGTCCATCGAGCCGCAGACCTTCTGGCAGATGTGGCCTTCTGAGCAGAACCCGGAATTCTGTTACCTTTCTCCCGATATCGAATACGGGCGGGTTACCGTGGAAAATACGGACTATGAGGTAATTCTCGGCCCCGCCTTTAACCTCCCGCTGACAGAAGAGGTGCTGCGGGAATATATGCGTGAACAGGCGCTTTCCCTGGAGTGCCGGGAGATAATGGCGGAGTATCTCTATACAATCCCCCTCATCAGCCACAGGCAGTTAGCAAGGCACCTGAACCTGATCCACCTGTGCTTAAACCATAAGGTTACCAACGCAGATGATCTTTATAAACAGGATACGACCCTTCTGGCAGGCAGGGAAGAGCAGCATTTACAGCAGCTTCTGGACAACCAGGAAAATGAAAATCTGCATAACAGCTACTATTTTGAAATGGAATTATATCAGTATATACGGGATGGCAGCGAAGAAAGGCTGAAGGAGTTCCTTTCCGCAGACAGGACAACGCCGAGAGAAGGGAAAATGGCAAGCACCCCGCTGCGCCATGCAAAAAACCTTTTTATCAGCGCAGCCGTCAAAGCGGGCATGCTGGGTGCAATCCCCGGCGGAATGGATATTGAAAAAGCCTATCAGCTTATCGATCTTTACATACAGGAATGCGAACAGCTTTCCCGAATTGAGGCAATACATGCACTGCAGTATTCCATGCTGATGGATTTCTGCCGCCGGGCCGGAGAATCCCGTATCCCGGAGGGTATCTCCTCAGAAGTCTATGTCTGCATGAATTACATCCGCAGCCACACCAATGAGCCCATCAGCCTGGAGGATGTAGCCGCACAGATCAGCCGCAGTATTTCCTATATCACCAAACGGTTTAAAACGGAGCTTGGCATTAATGTGGGCGCTTTCATCACACGCTGCAGGCTTGAGGAGGCAAAAAGCCTGCTGACCCACAGCAATAAAAGCCTGGCTGAAATCAGCAGTTATCTCTGTTTCTCCAGCCAGGCCTATTTTCAAAATGTATTTAAGAAAAAATATGGAATCACGCCAATGCAATACCGTAAGCAGGGGAGGCGTCTATAAATCACTTTTAAACCTTTTCAAAAGTCCATATACTTTCCCAGCAGTCCTCCCCATATTCCGGCGACAGATATATTTTCAGCATAATTTCCACTCCGTCCGGCCGTCTGTAAAGCAGCTCCGGTTCTTCGCCGCCATTCAGCCGTTTTTCAACGTTGTCATAATCCAGCAGCTTCAGAAATGGCTGACGGTATTCCTCCAGTACGAAAGTCTCCACATAGATTTTTACAGCTTCGCTGAACTTTCCTCCGGATTGTTCCGCCGCGGCGTCAAAGTATGAAGGGATATAAATATAACGGAAGGTATCGATTTTTAAATCCACAATATAAACACCCAGATATTTGGAGGAAAGAACCGACCGGAAAACGTCCAGATCCCTTTTTTCCATGAGCGTCTTTTCCAGTTTTCTGTTCATACCGCGTATATTCTGTATATCTCCCGTATCCTCGTGATAGCTGCGTTTTGCTTCAAACATATTCCTTTCGGCCTGTTTTACCATTTCATAAATGAACGGCTTGTTTTTCATGCTTTCCATGCCGACGGAAATATGATACCCTTTTTCTTCTATACGCTTCTTTGCATTCCGTATTTTCTGCTTTACCTGCCCGGAAGCAGGGGCGTTACAGAACGCTACAAACTCATCTCCGCCGATGCGGTAGGTATCCTCATCCCCGAATTCTTCCTTTATTACCTTTGCCACTGTTTTCAGCAGATTATCTCCCGCTTCATGGCCGTACTGGTTATTTATGTCGTGCAGGCCATCGGCATCCACATAAATGCAGAAGAAATTGCTGTCGGTGTTATTTTCATAGCTTTCCAGCGCACTCTGGTAGCTGTTCCGGTTTTTCAGCCCCGTCAGCTTATCCCGGATTCCCATTTCCTCCGCTTCCCGGAATGAGATAATATTTTTTACAGCCATGGAGAAGCTGAGCATAACGCAATCCAGTAATTCAGTGGAAGAAAAACGCTGCCCCATATTGGCAACGCCAAGCGTCCCGATATGGGCATGATCCGGATCGTCCAC
This sequence comes from Eisenbergiella massiliensis, assembly GCF_003435485.1. Taxonomy (NCBI): domain Bacteria; kingdom Bacillati; phylum Bacillota; class Clostridia; order Lachnospirales; family Lachnospiraceae; genus Eisenbergiella; species Eisenbergiella massiliensis. The sequence goes on along the minus strand of NZ_QVLV01000004.1, from coordinate 93,146 downwards.
CGGAATGCTCATCAGGCTTGAAATCCCAAGCTGCCTGAGCTTCTGATATTCTGCCACGCCTTCTGCGTCCATTTCCTTCTTATCATAATAGATAATTCTGCCCTGGCAAAGAAGCCTGGAACAAAGCACCGGAAAATCCTCTTTGCCGTACGGATCCTTCACATCCTGCGCCGTTCCTCCCCAGGTGTACATTTTTTCAGTCCCATTTTCATTATAAATAATGAAAAATGCATATTGGGCTGAATGCTTTTTTGCAATTATGCTTAAAGCTTCCCCAATCCGTTCCGTGCTCCTGGCAGCATTAAAAAGTATCTCTTCTATTTTTAATATGTATTGAACACGGCCCAGTTCCTTTTCCCTTTCACGAAAAGTCTTTCTTATTTCCCAAAACACAAACAGAAGATAAAGTAAAAATACAGTTGTTTCAAATATAATAAAATGTCTTAATATAAAACGGATATTTTCCGCATCGCCCAAAACAATATTCTCCGGCTGTCCCAGCATAATCATCCAGTCATTGATTCCGACAGGTTCATACACACAATAAATATATTCCTGCTTTGACCTGGAAAAGAACGCAGTTTTACCCGGATTTCCCCCCTCTATATCCTCCATAACCTGTTCCATGCCATAACCTTTTTTGGCAGTACGGTTTCTGAAGTTCACCTTATTTCCCAGCTCAGAATGTATGGAATCGATTAAAAAAGCGCCGCTTCCGCTCTCCAGCAGCTGGAACGAGGTTTCCTCAGCCAGCTGTCCCGTATACCTTTGTTTCAGCGTATCCAAATCAATAATACCGCACAGAAGCCCCTTTGTTTCTCCATCTTTTACAACCGGTACAAAATAATACAGATAAAACTTCCCCGGCTTCTCCCGGTCTTCAATTCTGCCGGAAACATGTGCCCCGGCCGCCGCCTCTTCCGTATAGGAAACAGCTTTCAGTTGTTCCAGGCAGGCTTCATCGTCCGCATACATCCGGCCGTCAGGAAGTATCAGTACTATTTCATCAAGCAAAATCCCTGCTTTTGACAAAGTAAATAATTCCTTTTTCTCCCCGGGAAGCAACGTATTTTGTTTCGTCATATTATCCGCTATGACTTCCAACAGCTTCAGGTCATATTCTATATCCGTGCGGATATCTGCGGCATATTGAACCGTAGAATCCTGTAATTCCCTGAAACAGCTGCTGACAGCCAGATCAGATATCGCTTTTGTCGCAATCGCCGAAACCGCACTCAGACATATTGCAAGGGACAGCGCCATTATAAAATACCTTCGGTACTTTCGCTTATTTATTTCACTGCTTTTCTTATTTCCCAAAGCTTAACCTCCAATACAGTGCGGACGCCCGGCCGTGCCCGTCACCATGGCTTCCCGCCATGCTCTGCCGCAATATCCTATCATTTATGCAAAAAGAAGGAGACTGCTGAACTTCTTTAATCCGACAGTCTCCTTTTTAAGCTCTTTTCTTATGTCACGGACTCCGGTCTATTTTATCACAATCCCCGGATGTGTTCAATATTGATAAATGAGTTTTTCCTCAAAAATTATTTTTAAAAAAGAGACTGCTGAACTTTACAATTCATCAGTCTCCCTTTATGCCCTTTTTATGTCCTGAACTTTGTATTGATTTTATCGTAATTTAAAGGTATGTTTCGTATTGGCAAATGAGCGGGCATTACTTTCCAAAAGCCTCCTTTACCGCCTCGAACCCCAGTTTTTTCCTCCTGTATTCATCAACAACACCTTTGTTATTCATGCATCGGGGCCTGGCGTAAAAGCATTCATCAGGAACCCTCCCGTCACTGAACTGCCATAGGAAAACACCGCTGTATTCGGGATGGGACAGTACGCCGGCCAGCTGCTCCCTTAAAATATCCGCCTGTCTTTCCTCCGACCATTTCTGCCTGCAGGAAGAATGAATCCCGGCTATCGCGCCTGCGCCGATTTCACTGACCAATACGGGTTTTCCTTTCCCTCCAGCGGACTGAATCCATTCATATTCTTTTTCCAGGCATTCATCGACCGGTTCATCGTTATACCACAAGGGATAGATATTGACCGACACTATATCAGGAAGATCCAGGCAGATATCGCAGAAATGCTTGCAGGTGGCAGAAGTCAGCGGCCGGCTTTGATCCAGCTCTCTCAGCCGGTTATACTGTTCCTGATATACTTCCCGTCCATATTCCGTATCGCTTGCACATTCATTCAGGATACCCCATGTGAAAATACAGGGATGGTTAAAATGCTCCCGCACCATCTCATCAATACAGGACAGACTCTGGCTCCGGAAATTTTTATGCCTCATCTGTTTTTCACTCAATCCGCGGGCATGGCTCTCTTCCCATACCATAATCCCCATTTCATCACACAGATCCAGGAACCTTTCATCATTCGGATAATGGCAGGTTCTCACTGCATTCGCCCCGCTCTCTTTTATCAGGCGCAGATCATAATCCATGGCCTCCACAGGTATGGCACAGCCAAATAAACCGTGATCTTCATGCCGGTTAAAGCCTTTAACGCAAATAGCGCGGCCATTCCATAAAATCCTTCCGTCCTTCACCGTAATCTCCCGGAACCCGATGCGTTCGATCAAATCATCTTCTTCCCGCCCATCGACTTCAAGCACTGCCTTCAGATAATACAGCACGGGGTTTTCCGGCTGATATGCTGTTACCTCGGGGAAGCTGAACTGCGTCTTCACAACATTGCTTCCTCCTTTTACCTCTTCCGGCGCTTCTCCCAGCAGGGTATCATTCAGATAATATTTTATTTTTACCCTTCTGCCCTGTGACAGATTATGAATGCACAGGGCGGCTTCCCCTTTCCAGGTATTTTCCTCAAAACAGGGTGTAAAATGCAGCCATTCAATAAATATGTCCCCGATATTCTCTGCAATTACAGGCCTGCTGATCCCCCCATAGTTATAATAATCGTTAATAACATGAAGCGCCGATTCCTCATGACACGAATTATCAGCGGTTACCTTCAATGTATGTATCCCTTTTTCCACCCCTTTCAGTACCACGGAAAAAGGGGTATAGGCATTGTAATGTTCTATAACAGGATTGCCGTCCAGATATACCTTAGCCGTATGGCTGACACCCTTGAAGCAAAGGCGGATGTTTCCCTGCAAAAAGGTCTTATATTCGTAGCAGCCCACACCAGTATAGTTTTCCAGTCCCGGGTAGGTCTCAAAACAGCTGGGAACAATTACCTTCCTTGTATCCTCCTGCGCGCCTTCCTTATAAAAATCCCATAAACCGCTCAGTTCCCGCTGCTTTCTTATTTCATGTGTCTTAAAAAGTCTCTCCATTCCGTATATTCCTCCCTTAAGCGCACTTATTCTTTTACCGCCCCGACCATGACCCCTTTTACAAAATGTTTCTGTATAAAAGGATAAACACATAAAATAGGGACTGTAGAAACAATAATCGTGGCATATTTGATCGTTTGTCCCACATCCTCCACTTCCATCTGCCCGGCCATCGCTCCCAGCTGGCTTCTCGTCAGAATATCCCTCAGAAACATCTGCAGCGGCATTTTATCCGCATCCCTGATATATATCATGGCATTAAACCAGGAATTCCAGTGTCCCACCGCGTAATACAACATAATTACCATAATGGTCGGCTTTGCAAGGGGCATGATGATTTTAAAAAGGATAACCCAGTCATTCGCGCCGTCAATTCTTGCCGATTCCTCCAATGCCTGCGGTATGCCCTCAAAACCGGTAATCATGATCATCAGGTTAAACGTGCTGACCGCGCCGGGGATAATCAGCGCCAGTCTGCTGTTAATCATTCCCAGGTCCTTAATCAGAAGATAGTTCGGTATCAGTCCTCCGTTAAAATACATGGTAAATATAAATAACAGCGTAAAAAAACGCCGCAGCTTAAGCTGCTTTCTGGATAATACATATGCCGCCATGCAGGTGGCTACTATATTGATCGAGGTGCCTGCCACCACATAAAATATCGTATTCATATAGCCTGTGTAAATTGCCGCGTTGGAAAATACCTTTTTATAGGCATTCAGGGTAAAGCCTGCCGGCCACAGAAGCATATTGGTATTTCCCAGCAATTTAACGGGATCGCTTACGGATGCAAATACTACATAAAGAAATGGATACAGCGTAACCAGCGCCAGCAGGACTAATATGGCGCCATTGCACAATCCATAAGCTTTTTCTCCCATACTTCTCTTTATCATTTTCTGCTCCCATCCGCCCGCCAAACCGGGCCTGTAAATCACTTTACCATAAGCTGTGTTCCGTCACCCGTTTGCAGATCCTGTTTGCCGCAACCAGCAGCAACAGATTGATCATGGAGTTAAAAAGCCCGACTGCCGTTGAAAAACTGTAGCTCTGATCCAGCAATCCCTTTCGGTACACATATGTGGAAATGACGTCCGCGGTTTCATAGATTGATGAATTATATAAAAGAATAATTTTTTCAAACCCCAGGCTCATCATATTGCCAATCCGGAGTATCAGCATTGTAATAATGGTGGGAAGGATTCCCGGTATCGTAACATGCAGCGCCTGCTTCCACCGCCCGGCCCCGTCAATCCTGGCAGCTTCATATAATTCCGCGCTGATTCCCGAGATCGCTGCAATATAAATAATCGATCCCCAGCCAATTCCCTGCCAGATATCGGATATTACATACACCGGCTGAAAAAAATCCGGATTCATCATCATATTCTGTTTTGGAAATCCAAACAAAGTCATAAGCTGTGTTATGAAGCCGTCCGTCGATGTGAACTGCAGTATCATGCCGGCTATTACAACCGTAGAAATAAAATGCGGCAGATAGCTTACCGTCTGGACCGTTTTCTTGAATTTATCCGATCTGACCTCATTCAGCATAAGCGCCAGCAGAATCGGCGCAGGGAAACCAAAAACTAAATTTTTCAGATTAATTCCCAGCGTATTCCGGATTAACCTTCCAAAATAAACGCTGTTGAAAAATTCCTTAAAATGCTTCAGCCCTACCCATGGACTTCCCACGGTCCCCAGCTTTGGAGAAAAATCCCGGAAAGCGATCTGGGCTCCATACATCGGATAATAGCAAAAGACAAGGTAAAAAATTACAATGGGAAGCAGCATCAGATACAATCCTTTATGTTTTCTCAAATCTTCCCATAAGCTTGGTAAAAATCCCGTTTTCTTCACAGTATACCTCCTGTAGACTGCGGGCCGGGCAAAAGCCTTCCGGCTTCTCCCGGCCCATTTTCTGGAAAATCAAGTTGCTTATCTCTTATCTTGCCAGGTATCTTTCATATGCAGCCTGTTGGATTTCAATTGCTCTGTCTATGTTCATTTTCTGAATGTTTTCCACAAAATGAGGATAATTTTCAAGGGATTCCGTCCCCATAATAAACTTCAGCTTAAACTCATCCAGATATGTCTGGATATCCGTCATTAATGAATTATATTCCTGGGCTTCCTCAGCAGTCATGGTCAAAGGAGGCATTTTCTTCACCGGCGCATCAGGGGTAGCCCATACCTCCAGCGACTTTTTCTGTACCTCAAGAGCATAGTTCCCAAGCATCATGTCCTTTTCCACAAGAAACGGCTTATTGTTATTTCCGGCATAAAGAGAAAGCGCTTTCTGAATGCTGAGGCCTTCCGGATTATTAAGTACCAGGTCAGTAAATACAGGTTTTCCGTCTTTCATTTCATAGGTAACGCCTTCTTCTCCGAAATTGGCTCTCATATTTCCTTCTTCACCATAAACATAGTCAATTACCCTGGCCGCCGCATCCATATCCGCACAGGTGGAAGATATCATATAACCAATGCTGTTTACACGGTAATTACTTTGATCAACCGGGAAAACATCCCCCTTATTCAATACAGGATTCGGCGCCGGCTGGAAATCCATTTCCGGATTCTCAGATTTCATTGTTTCAATTTTTCCAAGCTCTCCCCCGGTATTTCCCCAGACAAGTCCTGTTCTTCCGCTGGCTATTTTTGCATAAAAGGCGTCTATCTCCTGCGTAAATCCATCAGGATCCAGAATTCCCATCTCCATCCAGCGGTTAAAAAGGGTCAAAAAGTCAAGATATTCGCTTTCAATGGCTCCAAAATGGACTTTATTATCTTTTCCTATATACATTCCTTCGCAAATCCCATAGGCGTTGACGATACGATCATAGTTCTTATAGGCAAAGGAAAAGCCTGCGTCGCATCCTTTCTTTTCTTTAAATATAAGAAGCGTATCTTCCATCTCCTGGATGGTTTCCGGCATCTGAAGCCCAAGCTCATCCAGCCAGTCCTGGCGGATCATATTCCCGTTAAATACCAGCGGGGAATCGGGTTTACGGATCATCGGCGCCCAGGCATATAAGCCGTCATCGTTCTTACACAGCTTATCAGCCTCCGGATCGGAATCCAGGTAGGCTTTAAAATTAGGCAGTTTTCCTGCATCCATCAGGTCATTCAAAGGGACGATAGAACCGTCTGCAAGCATTTTCTGGACGCCTCCGGGCAGTGTTCCATCATATTCTATTATGATATCCGGCAAATCATCGGTACCAACCAGAATAGACAGTGCGTCCTTTCCGCCTGAGCTGTCAATAAACTGCAGATCCACTCCGGTTGCTTCCTCTATTGCTTTCCAGTAATAGGCGTCTCCCTGATCCTTAAAATAATCACTGATTCCCCAGTCCGACCAAACCGTCAGGACAGGAGCCGTGGCCTCTGTTCCTGCTTCAGCAGCTTCACTGCTGCTGTTTTCCTTATTAGAAGCTTCCGTTGAACTGCTCTGGCCGCAGCCTGTAGTCAAGGACGCTGCTCCTAAAACTGCTGCCAGTGATAAAGCCAATATCTTTTTCCCATATTTTATATAGTTTCTTTTCATTTATCTTACCTTTCTTCTAAGAATTCTGTTAACTCTTTCCTTTTGTTCCTGTTATAATAATTTCTTACCAACCATCAGCGCGCCTGTTGTCGGTTCACACCCTTACTATAGCAGCCTCCTGTTTTTTTTGTAAATCAATTAAAACGAAAATCATCTTATAGAGCGGGATTTTTTTAACAAGCCGAAATATCGGATCATTTTATAAATATTTGATTGGTTTTTATTAAGATATATGGCATGTTATAAATAAGGAAAATATATTCTGACGGGGGAATTATGACGATGCATTATAAACACAGCCTTAAAAACAAAAGTAAATCTAAGCCTTCCGGACTGATGTGGCAGTGGATCCTGTCTTATACAAGCGTGCTTCTCATGCCCATACTTATCTGTTCATTTTACTATTTTCACAGCTATAACCTGGTGGAACAGCGTACGCTTTCCAACCAGCACCTTATCCTTGAAAATTCAAAAGAACAGATTGACTCCGCATTTTACGATGCCATAAATCTGTCCAATCACCTTCAGCTGAATTCTTACATCAATATGCTTGCCCACGGCAAATGTGCCGTGGATTCCACGCCGGCGCTGGACAGGCACTATTTGTCCGGGGATCTGAAAATGCTGCAGGTATCCAACGCACTGATTCAGCAGCTTAACGTATATTTCCCGGCATCCGATTACATTGTAACCGCCGCCTCCGCCCATGAAATGTCAATGCTTCCATATATGGATAATGTGGGCATCAGTTTTCAGGACTGGCAGCAGATTCTGGAGGAACTGGACGGCACACACATTGTCTGCATGACGCCGGAAAATTCTTCCTGCCTGGTACTGGCCAAAACCCTTCAATCCGATATCCATGGCGCCCCGCTTGCCGTTATGGCTGTCCAATTAGACCGGGAGCGTCTCATCCATAAGCTTCAGAATGATCTGTTTCCTGAATTCGGCGGAGTTTTCGCCCTGATAAAAACAGATGGGGTTCTTCTGTCCTCAGATTCCGGCAGCGCTGTATTGGAAGAACTGTCTTTTCCTTCCATTTTTACTTTTTTTGACAGCAGAGACGATGGTTCGCTTTATGATACCTCAACGGCTTCTGTTGGAAAATCTTATCTGATTGATTTTTATCCGACCTTAATCCCTGAAGTCGGCCTGATATCCGTCACTGATAAATCTGTATATAAGGCTGACTTATACAAGCTTCTTGAGGTTCTTCTTTTTACGCTGACCGTATGTGTGATAACAGGGCTGTTCGTCATCTTTTATTTTTCCAGAAGGAATTATAAACCGGTGGAACAGATCGTCCATTATATCAAAGGGTACGGCGGTGATGATGATAATGACACCAACGAATATCATCTGATAATGAAAATCCTGACCCACAATCAAAGCGAGCTGGAAAAACAGCGGGCGCTTCTGCGGAATAACTATGTCCAGAAAATTCTGACAGGTGAAATTGCCTTCCATCAAATCTCAGGTCCCGTTGCCGAAGCCTTTTCACTGCATTTTCCAGCAGACAGAGTCTGTGTCCTCCTGTTGTCGCCTGAAACCTCACAGGAGTCCGGTTTTTCTTCCGAACCCTCACCTGCGGATAATACGGAACAGCTTGTTTATTTTATAATAGAAAATGTTTTAAAAGAATTGCTTTCCGGTCAATTTCCTGACAATTATTTCTGCATCCAACACAGGCAGATTGCCGTGATTACATGCATTCCCGGGGAAGCAGCCCAGCCGGAACAGTCCCTGGAGCATATCGTGCAGGAGCTTTTTTCCTTCCTGACCCGGAATTATCAAATAGAACTGAAGGCAGGCATCAGCAGCATTCACCATAAAGACGGTTTATCCACCGCCTATCTGCAGGCAGACGCGGCCTTAGAGTATATCAAGCTTTTTGGGAATCATCCGTTATGCCATTATGCTTCCATTCCTCAGGAACAGGAAATCGGAGCCATACACCTGAATACCAGCGATTATGTCGTAAACCTGATCCTTTCTGGCAGCCAGCCCCAGCTGTCCGACTATTTCTCTACTTTACGCAGGGATTTGGAAAGCAGCCGGCTTTCTTCTGCCGATGCGCGCAGCTGCTATTATTTCTTCTATCAGGTTACTGCCAGACTGCGGCTGTACTGTCAGACGCATTACAGCTTCATTCCGTCCTGCCTGGATTTCATCGGAGATACTTTTTTCCAGATACCGCTTCCTGAACTGCTGACCCAAGTGCAGGAAGCTTTTCAAAAAGCCTCGGAACAATTGCAGGAGAAAAAAGAAATGCTGGATAATAACAGATGGGGAACCGATATCCGGCGTTTTATACAGAATAATTATTTTGACGCGGATCTTAACCTGAATACGCTTGCCGAACATTTTCATATATCGCCTTCTTATCTGTCAAAGAAGTATAAAGAACAGTACCAAAGCAGTGTAATTGATTATCTTTATGAAGTGCGCATCCGTAATTCCATCCAGCTGATCCAGGATACAAATATGAAGGTGACGGAGGTTGCCCAGATGGTCGGATTCCCGGACAGCAACGCCTTTATCCGAATATTTAAGAAAATTACCGGGATTACGCCCGGAAAATATAAGGCGGAGCTCATCTCCAAAACATAATAGGAAAAGGACGGAAGCAGGCATTTATGCATGTTTTCCGTCCTTTTCCTTTATTTTTCATTCGAATGCAGAACCTGTTTGCAGGTATTTAAGTCTATACTGTAGGCATTCCCGAATAGGTTCTGAAGCTCCTCTGAAGAGTTCATTTCTTCTGTAAGGACGAACTTTCCGCTCCATGTCATATAGTAAATCCAAGGTATTTTTGATTCTGACAGAAGCTTTATATCCGGAAGAACACCAATTTCTGCCAGTGCCGCAGGCTTTTGGGCTGTCGTATTCCGGATCAGCTCCCTGTATTCTGCGGCATAATCCGTTTTGCTGCCGGGTTCACTATATATATCCCTGGACACAATATCCACATAAGCATCTCCAGGATATCCTTCCGGGGATACTGCATTCCAGACCCAGATCAGATTATGAAGCTTTTTTTCCTCAGTAAAATACATGAACATTTTCAGATATAAGTCTTTCGCGGTTTCCACCCCTTTTGCTCCCCACCAGAACCATGTGCCGTCCGCTTCATGAAACGGCCTCCATAATATGGGAATCTTCTTACACAGGAACGGGCGCAGCAATTCTGCCATTATATCCATATCATGATAAAAAGCCTTTTCTTCCACACTGCCTGAAACCAGGATTCTGTCTGCGTCAAAATCCGTATTTTCCGTATAAAAGCTTTTGTCCCTGCCTCCAAGAGGGGAAAACCAGTGCCAGGTAAAGGTTATTATCCCTTTTTCCTCCTCAGCCCACCTCATGGCTTCCTTTAAAGTATCTTGATTTTCTTCGACTTCCTTCCTGCAGGCCTCACCCATATCTTCATAGTTGATATTCGGTGAATATCCAAGCAATTCAAAGCCGCACAAAGCCGGCTTTTTTCCTGTCAGCCTTTGGATATGTCCGATTTCTTCCATCCCCCGTGTCTGTGTATGCTGACCCGTAAGTATTCCTTTTCCGCTGAGTGCACATAAATATTCATACAGTTTAATAGCTTCAGGTATTGCATTCTTATTTGCCAGTTTCATCTGTTTCCTCCCTTTTTCGGTGATAGGTTTGTTCTTATCCAGCTTAACAGGAAGAAGGTAGCGGGGCAATCGTATAGATCTGAAAACATACGAATTAACACAACAGTTCCTTTTTTTATGTTTTTTCTTCATTCAGTTTTTTCCTGCCGGGATGAAAAGTACATGAATTTATTGCTGTCCGAAAAAGTGATGGTAAAATAATCGGAATGATTAATGTGAGATATAATCTCAAAGAAGAAATGTATAAATATCTTGGACATATAGGATACAGTATCCGCATATCTGAAAGAAAAAAGGATATGCTTCTGAGATGTTGCGTTTGGCATTAATAGAGGCCAAAAAATTAGGACTGAATGAAGTCCTTCTGACTTGTGACAGCGATAATATAGGGTCTTCGGCAACAATGAAAAAGAATGGCGCTGTTTTGGAAAATGAAGTACCCTATCAAGGAAAAATCACGCAAAGATATTGGATATATTTATAAATGCTGCTAAAGGTTGTGTCTTTCTCCTGCATAAACCCAAACTGTTCATCAGCCATTTGTACTTCAATCATATTTTTCCCTTTGGACTGGTAGTATCCATTATCTGCCGCTTTTTTTAAGTACAACACAGTGTCAAAGTCAACCGGAATTATGCAAATATTCCGACAAATTTTACAGATTTTGATTTTATATCTGCGCCTGAATATGTCATACTCTTCTACACCTGCTCCACTTTTCGAAGCTCCTCCCAATAATTTCGGATAATCCCCTTACGCCATGCAAGAAATATACTTACTGCAAGAAGGCCTCCTGCAAACAAAATCAGGATTACCGGATTCATTCCCGTTACATCCAGGAACTTCGTCACGTCATCCCCCACCGGGGCTTTGCCCAGCATGTAAAGCACAGGCACCAAAATCCACGCAGCGGCCGGCATGGAAAAAGCAGCCACGAGCAAAAAGGAAAACAGCCGGTAAAAAAGACTGCCTTTCTCCCGTTTATACAATAAAAGATAAATAATGGAAATAACGGCGGGAAACAGCATTCCCGCAATATTAAGCATAGCCGAAGTCACCCTGTTGTAGCTTCCACCCGAAGAATTCATATATGCGCCTGTAATACTGATATGAATCGTGTCCGCCCCGCAAAAATATGCAACAGCGGCATGCCCCACCTCATGGCATAAAATATATAACGGCACAACAATACAGGCACTTACCAATACATATACCAAAATCCTGGCTTTTCTGTTTTTAATCATTTTTCTCCCTGCTTCGCCTGGAATGGCGGATTTATACACTTTCTTTAATACATGTTGGTACGTTTTAATCTCTATAAAAAGCTTTATATTTCAGTCAATATTATCCTGGCTTTTTCTGTGGCTCTGAAACTTTCCAGTCAACGCCGCTTTTCCCAATATCAGCCCTTCCGCCTGTTTTAATACATCTTTCTTTACAGATGCTGCAGGCAAATCCATAAAATCACTCAATGCAAAAACTGTAAAGGTGTAATTATGTATTGCTTTAAACGGCGGTTTCGGGCCTTTATAACAATGTCTTCCATATGCCATTCCCTGAACCGCGCCGGACAGTGCCGCCACCGCTTCTCCTTTTGGAATGGATTCCGGGATATCGCTGCATACAGGAATATTCCAGATAATCCAATGGTTATAATTCGGAAATAAAGGATGGGAAGCATCATCCAAAGTAATCATCAACGCTTTTGTACCGGCAGGTATGCCTTCCAAATGCAAAGCAGGAGAAATATCTTCTCCCCACGCAGTATATTTTTCAGGTATCCATGCCCCTTCTTTAAACGCAGTGCTGGTTATTAACATAAAAACTCCTTTCCACATTTCGCTTGTTTCATTTTTCATTATGCATGCTCTGGCAGTTTGTCGTGCAAGACCATTTCATACACGGTATCCCCATCAATAAATTCTTTTAATATACGTTCTTTTTTCGACATCAATAGGAATAACCGTCTTTTCCCTTTCCAGACAATCGGGCAGACTTGTACATAATCATATCCTAAATATTCTGCACATATCTGCATTTTGGATAATTCGAACAGCCATAAAAGCTATTCCCTGCATTGGCGCCTTTCCTTGCTGTGCGCAATACAAGCGTCCCGCCACAGCGAGGACATTTTAAAGAAGTATTCTGTTCAGTAATACCTTCCGGCTTGTTAACAGTCTCCGTTTTTTTATATTTTTCATTAATTCGATCAACATGAGCTGCCCTGACTGCCTGATCCACGTCAGTCAGCATTTTCAGCTTTACATATATGTCTTCGGTCATACTTTCACTTAATATATCCGCTGTCCTGTCCCATATACTTCTTATTGCTGCATACAATCTGTCCCTTTTAATAACTAGAACATCGGTGCTTTCTACAGCTACTTTTTTTAGTTCGCACCGCTCCGAAAATACAATGACAGAAAACAAGGGGACTGAATTTTGCAGGTATTGTCCCAGCCACTTTATATGGGTACTGTTCTGTTTTATAGGGTTATAAAAACGATTCTTACTTTTATCCGGAAGCATGGCCGTCCAGTAAGCAGACTTTTCACCACCAAAAATCCAGCCCGAGTAATTCTTGCTCTCTATTACAAATATGCCTTTCTGCGTAATAAAAACAACGTCAATTTCAGATGTTTCGCCGTTATTCTTAGGCACATAAATATTACGCAGTACATATCCCTTTCGGCCGAACAGCCTGACCAGATTAAGCTCCCACTCAGTCATTTTTTCCCCATATCGGCCTTTCCATTCCGCATCAAATATATCATCCAGCAATAAGTCAATGAAACCTTTTGCCATAGCCCCTCCCCAAGATAAATCGGTATAATCCCAACAATTATTATTGTTTTTTAGTTTACACCTTTAAGCTACTGTCGTCAATCGCGGATATGCCGACGCCCAGGGTTATTTTATGAATATATGCTGAAATTTTGGGAGTGCGAAAATAATAAGGTATGTAAAATCACATAAAAACGGATTAAAAAGTATAATTTATAAAAGGAACGGTCAAGTAACACCGTTCCTTTTTGCTATCCGCTATTTTCACTTTTTAAATGCCTTATATTCCATGTTAAGTACTAATTCCTGATGCAGCAAACCTGTTATTCATTTATTGTCTGGAAAACCTTCTTGCGTTATGCTTCAGTCAAAACCCTGCAGGTTTTTTTATAGAATGCAATCCCATAATAAGTAAAGGTCCGATACCCCTCAAGCATAAGCTCTGCGCCATACTGCTTTTCCCTAATCTGTTCCAGAGCAACAGCCGCTGTCTCATCCAGCATGGCAAAAGTATCTGCTACTTTAAGTTCTATAATAATTGCTTTCCCAATATAGGGAGCTGACAAAAGCAGGAGATCGCTTCTTCCAAGACCGCTCTCTCTGTTTGACTTTATAGTATAACCATCCATCATTTTCAGAAGCCCGCCTAAGAATCCATGATAATAATCTTCCCTGTAGTCATAGAAACTGATTGTTTCCATCAGATTCTTTGACAGTTCTATCTCCAGCAGCTGTGTGTCTTTTTTCAGAAGTGCATTATAAATACCGGTCAGATCCTTCTGTCTGATTTTTTCATCAAACCAGTCAAGAATGGTGTTGCGGTAAATCAACTTTACTTCCGTGTTGGGAATTGCCAGCGTCAGATACAATGTTTCTCCGTCAAAGCGCTCTCCCTGTTTTTTCAAATAACCTGTAAAGAAAAGAAAGTTCCATAGATTATCCTCAGATTTATATACCTCATCATAGGTAATTTCTTCGTGTACAGGCTTTTCAATAGTTCCTCCTTCTATCAAAGACTCCATTTCCTGCCTGATGCTTCCATCTGCCAGTTCTACTAATTTTTTGACAATATCATTTGAAGAAGTGTTAGCCCAATATGTCTGAGGAAAAGCCTGCGGTGACGACACCGCCGCCTTTACATAATTCAGTACGCTCCATGGATTATAAACTTCTGTACCCCCAAAAAGATATCCGTCATACCACTGCTGCACTTCCTGCTGCTTTTCCTGCAGTCCATAGGCCGCCAGAAGATGCTCAACCTCTGACTGTGTAAACCCAAAATGTTCTGCATAATTATGGTTCATAAGCGATATAATTTCCAGATTATTTAAGCCGGTAAAAATACTTTCTTTACCCCTGCAGCGGAGAATCGAAGATTCTCCCAATGGATCGGCTTTAGCCGAGACTATGCATCCCGTTATGACTGCGAATTCCAGATTAGGATTTGATTTAAGAGCTGATTCAAAAAGTGAGCGGATAAAATCGGTCATTTTTCCGTAAAAACCACGTAAATATGCATTTTCCAGCGGAACATCATACTCGTCCAAAAGAATAATTACATTTTGTTGATAGACTTTCTTCAGACATCTTGATAAAAAGTCCAGTGCCTTAGCCCACACGGAATCCGGCCCTTGTTTATTCATCATTTCCCTATACTGTTTTTTTTCAGCTTCATTCAGTTTATCACTGGCAAGGACCAAACTATGGCGGTCAAACTCTTGGGCAATTTCATCCTGCAGACATTCATACGCCATTTTAAAACTGGGCTGTTTTGACGTTTTCATGGACAAGCTGATAACCGGATACTTCCCCATATACTTCAGGTATTTCTCTCCGGCTTCCATGATTTCCAGTCCTTCAAAAAGATATCTGTTTTCCCTGGCACCGCATTCATCTTCAAAAAAATATTTCAGCATACTGATGCCAAGAGTCTTACCAAATCTCCTTGGACGCGTAAAAAGCCTTACCTCTCCTCTGTTATCCAAAAATTCTTTAATAAACATGGTTTTATCGGCATAGTAGTAATCATTTTCCCTGAGCTTCCTGAAATCATCAATTCCAATCGGAAATGGCCTCATATAATACCTCACTTTCTTTAAACCGATTATACCTTACTCATGCCTTTTTTCAATTTTATAAATCACGTTCTTTTCGTTCTCAGGCACATCGCAGTATCCCCGCTGAAAGGAAGCTGACGATAGGTATTCAACTGCTGCTATTATACTCTAAATGCATGGGGAAACAAAAGCGTTGAAAAAAAGGGTAAAACGTATTTAAAAGAAGCGAAATCATTCTGATAATTGCACTTTCCTTCAGCAGACTGCATAATCTTTTAATTTATCAATAAGGATTTCTCTTTCACGGCTCCCATTTGTCCGGAATCTGACCATAGGTATTCCATACATTTCCAATATCCGATCCTTTAAGCCATCTCTGGACGCCTGTACGGTTCCCTCATTATGGAAATCATAACCATCCACTTCAACGACCAGAACAGGCTGTTTGCTGATTCTGTTAAAAATAAGGAAATCCAGATGAGTGGCCGGATTCATAGCATATTCACATTCTCTGTCATTCAGCAGACTGAGATTTTTAAGCAGCATTCGCAAAGGGGTATGGCATACAACATCCAGGCCTGAACATGCTTTTTCCTTAAAAATATCGGTAATAAGCGCATACATAAGATTTTCGGAATCATATACTGAAATTTTTTTATGCTTTAGGAGATATACGCGTCTGGCTTCCGTATATTGTTTATATAAATAATCAAATATGGAAAAAATATTACTTTCCTGAACTTCAAAATTATTATACCGGATATAAGCAATCAAATCACATATATTACGCTCCGGTGATTGTTCATTCCCTGATACCACCAAAATCAGTTTTCTCTTTGCCCTGGATACCGCAACATTTAAAAGATAAGGATCATCCACGAAATCAGATATTTCATCATCAACAGTAGAGATAATAACTGTATCCTTCTCCCTCCCCTGAAACTTATGTACAGTAGCTATTTCAATACCGGCAATATCTGTCTGCAAAGCCGAAACCTGTTTTTTATAAGGTGTTATGATACCGATTTTATTCGGTTCCGTATTCAGTACGGGAATCACTTCATTTTTAATTACATCAATCTGCCGTTGGCTGTAATGTTCTCTTACATGGTTCCCTTTTTTTGTTTTCACAGCTGCGAGAACATCCTTTTCTCCCTTATCTTCTGTCATAATAATCAATTCGCCGCCGTAAAATTTCTGATTACAGAAATTAATGATTTTAGGATGGCACCTGTAATGCTCCCGAAGCAATACCTGTGTTACATTGGGCAGCACCTCAAGAATGGATTGCAGAAAGCTTTTAGAAAACCTGTATCCCTCCCCGATATGAAAATTTTGAAAGACCGCATCTGCCTGCTGCTTTGCCTCATTTGGCACGACATTGGGCAATTGCTTTGTATCACCTACAATTATTGCATTTTTTGCACATGACAAGGCCAGCGCACCGGTTGCCACATCCACCTGAGACGCTTCGTCCATAATTAAATAATCATATACAACATTTTCATTCAAACTGCTTCTGGAAGAAAACGTTGTGCTTAACACTACCGGATATTCTGAAAGAACTGCCTGGGGATTTTTCCATAAATCTACTTCTGAAAAAATCTGTCGTTCTTTCCCATTTTCATATTTTCTTGCCAGCACATCTTTCAATATTCTCATTGACTGGCTGCACATTTCCTCTGTCAAGTCACGATTGACACTATGCATCTCTTCTGTTAGCTGAGAAATTTCCTTTTTTAGTTCATCCTGCCTGCAGCCTAAAAAAAGTTTTTGCAAAGCATTGATTATTTCAGTTAAATTCTGGTTGTAAAAATTCCAGTCACCAATACCATATAGCAGTATATTCTTTAATCTGAACAGGATCCCCGGTTTCCTGCTATTATCTGCGAAAGTCTGAAAATCCTGCCATAATGCCATCAATTTCTCAGAGTCAATTTGTTTTTTTATACGAAGCTCTAAACTGGCTTCACTTTCCTTCTGATATTCATCAAAATACTTTATTTCCAGTTCCAACTGGGACAATTCCTGCTTTAGGGATGCAAGCTTCTCTTGTTTTTCAAAATACTGCTGCAATTGAAGCGATCTGCTTTTTATCTCATCAAGTGATATTTTATCCTGTTCCTGCATAATCCAGGACGATAAATCAGGATAGCATGATTTTTGATTACTTATAAATGTTTTTTTATTTTCCGCATTTCCAAGGGAAGCAGCTATAAAACTAAGGTTATATTGGGGCGAAGCCAGTTTCTCATAGACATTATCAATTGCGGCATTATTATTAGAAACGATTTGTACAGTTTGGCCCCGCATTAAAATATTTGCAATAATATTTAATATCGTTTGCGTTTTCCCTGTCCCCGGAGGCCCCTGGATTACGCTTATCTGGTTTTCAAGCGCATTTTTCACCGCTTGGTACTGACTTTTATTACAGCCAAACGGAAAAATGGGGATACTCTCCCTTCTTCGGGCTATCTGCCCCCTGTTTGGATTCAAATAAGGGACTAGCGATGTTTTGTTATCAATATAATCTATTTTTTCATAACGTTTTGCCAATATATTCTCACCGGTATTTTCATTTACAAGTTCACTGACTTTCGCTATCTGGGATAAATAGATAAAAACATTTTTGGATTCATTATCTGTCAGGCAGGACTCATTTATTATTAAATCCTCCTGCGAATAATCCCTTTCACTGCCATCCAGGAAACATATATGCCAATATGCTCTGCTGTCTTTACGGAATACATAAATCGCGTGAATATTAAAAAAAACTTTTCCAGCTCTGCTGATACGGTACATATTCGGATTTAATATAATGGGATTTGTTAAATATATAACATTACTAAATGCATAGCTGAATACCTTACAACTGTTATAATAAACAATATCCCACTTTGAATTGTCAGGATTATATTTACAAGATTGTATATCTTTCGTTTTTATTTCGTTTTTAACAATAATCATTTGCTTTGCAGTATTCATGGCAGCTCTTTCTTGTGTACCGTATAATCTGAATTTTGTATGATCATTTTCTTTCTATCTGAATCTAAAGCATATATGTACTTTTCGTAATATTTCCGGCATATAATCCTGACAGTTATTATTGTTTTTTAGTTTACACCTTGAAGCTGCTGCCGTCAATCCCGGACATGGATATATACCTGCGGGTTTCAAAATAGGAAAAGGGCGGCAGGCCTGAGAATCATTCTCCGGTTCATTTCCGGCTCTTCCTAAGCTTTACCGCCCTTTCTTTTTTATCATTTATCTGCCGCAGTCTTTCCCAGCCACCGAAGCACCTCCCCAAACTCCGATGTCGGCTGCCTGCATTCGCTGCCAACACATAAATAAAACTGTGCCCCCGTCTCCGGCACCGGGTAATCCCTGGTGTAAGGCGCCAATTCACAAAGTTCCTTCCCATTCTCTTCCGTTTTTACAAGGACAGCAAGCCCCGGGACTGTCTCCTCCAGATATCCAAGCTGTGCCAGCAGCTTCCGGCGCTCTTCCCCGGCTACGGCGGAGGAAAGCGTACATATCAGTTCTTTTGTTGGATACAGTACATCCATGATTGTCAGTAGTGCGTAACTGTGCCCTGACGGATATCCGGCCATGGATCCGGCCAGAAAATACAGCTGTTTTTCCAGCGCCTGCTGCATTTCATCATCACCTGTAAGCTGTGCCAGCTGCTGCAGGACCCGGGCCGCCACGGAATTGCCTGACGGCATCGCACCGTCATATATTTCCTTTGTCCTCACAATCAGCTGTTCCCCGTCTTTCGCATACAGATAGCAGCCGCCGTTTTCCCGGTCAAAAAACTGTTCCAGCATCAACTCAGCCCAGGCAGCTGCCCGCTTCAGATAATCCGTCTGAAAGGTTACCCGGTAAAGCGCCAGCAGGGCCAGGCTGTAGCAGGCATAATCCTCCAGCTTCCCTTCTCCCGCAGCATCCCCGTCCCGGTAGCGTACCAGCAGACGCCCATCTTTTACAAGCCGCTCCCGGAGAAAAGCCTCAGCCCGCACGGCCATATCCACATACCTTGCCTCGCCAAGCACCGCCCCGGCCTTCGCAAAGGCGCAAATCATGAAACCGTTCCAGGAAACAAGGATTTTGTCATCCTTATGGAGCCGTGTCCGCCGCAGCCGGTATTCATACAGCGTTCTTAAGTCCTGTGCACCATTTCCGCAGCCGCCGTCACTATTCGCTATACCCCATCGCTCCTCATGGATATTCTTACATTTTTTCCCGCAGGCCTCCGTCCGGCCTTTCTCATGCATTACGTCATCAAATACCCCGCAGATTTCTTCAAATCCCTCATTCTCCAGCAGATTGGGGATACTTTTTCCTTCAAAATTGCCACCGGGAAAAATTCCATACCGGGCGCAGAATTTCTCTCCCACCTCATCTCCCAAAACCGCCTTAATTTCCTCCGGCGTAAACACATAATACTTTCCCTCCACGCCATCGCTGTCCGCGTCCTGCCCGCAGAAGAAACCGCCGTTTTCATCCGTCAGCTCCCTTTCCACATATTGTAAAATACTGCGGGTCACACATTCATACAGCTTGCGTCCGGTCTGCCCATACGCTTCCAGATAAGCCATCGCAAGCAGCGCATTGTCATACAGCATTTTCTCAAAATGCGGGACCAGCCAGCGTTCATCCGTGGAATATCTGGAAAAACCGCCGCCGATATGGTCGAAGATCCCGCCCCGGTACATCTGCACAAGCGTTGTCTCCGCCATAGCCAATGCTTCCCTGTTTTCCGTCCTTTTTCCATACTCCATCAGGAATATGAGGTTGTGGGGCGTGGGAAATTTCGGTGCGCCGCCGAACCCTCCGTTTTCCGGGTCAAAGCTGTCCGCAAACTGGCGGAAGGCCTGCTGAACCGTATCCATCCCCGGCGCAGCCCGATTTCCTGTCTGTGCCTGTTCTTTTAAATACGCCGCTATCTGCTCCGCGCTTTCCAGAAGCCTTTCTTTCTGCGTTCTCCACTGCCCGGCTGCCGCGGTCAGCAGTTCTTCCAGTCCAGGACTTCCGTAACGCGCGTGGGGCGGAAAATATGTGCCTGAAAAAAAGGGCTTGCCGTCCGGTGCCATAAGTATGGTCAGAGGCCAGCCTCCCTGGCCGTTCATGGCCTGACAGACCGACATATAGACTGCATCCACGTCCGGGCGTTCCTCCCTGTCCACCTTCACACAGATATACTCTCTGTTTAAAAGCTCCGCAATTTCCTCATTTTCAAACGATTCCTGCTCCATCACATGGCACCAATGACAGGTACTGTATCCAATAGACAGGAAAACAGGCTTGTTTTCCTGCCTTGCTTTTTCAAATGCTTCCTCTCCCCACGGGAACCACTGCACCGGATTATATGCATGCTGCAGCAGATAAGGAGATTTTTCATGGATTAACCTGTTGGGAATATTTTTCGTATTATCCATATGGCCACCCCTTTCTTAAAAAAAGGATATATTTGCAGCCGCCAATATATCCTTCAAGATAATTTGAAATTTATTTTTTCTTTAATATCGTAACCCTGTCTTTACCAAATTATACTGTCAATACCGTGTCCGGTCCTGTAAGCTGCAACCCTCTTTATGTATTATTCCAGGACAACGCTTGTATTTAAGTTCTGAACAGGAGTTTTCCGATGGTGTATTGACCATAATATTTTTATTCCGCTGCAAAGGGGTAACAGCAGTTCAGCCCGGCAGACCCGGAGCCAGCCTGCCAAGTATTTCCATATAAAAATTTATCCAGTCAGATAATCCGTTGCTTTTAAATATTGAAATAATGCCAAAAATTTGCTTCAGTAATTCTTCTTCTGAAATATTTTTGCAATATTTTTCGTCCTCATACAAATCATTTTCAAGCCATTCATAACGCTCATAGGGATTATGATTATTGTCCAAGCCACATTCGTAGACTTCCAAAGGACCGAAAGATTTTTTTGAAATTAAAACAATAATACCATCTTCATCCGGGACGGTATCGGGCATTGTATAACACCATCTATCAATAAAAACATATTTTTCATTCATTCTCTTTCTCCGCAGAATTCAAACTTTTTAATCAATCCGGTCGCTGCAGACTGTCCCTCCCTCATATCACCACCCTCCATTTTCGTGATTTTTCCATGATTATTTTATTCATACGCATTATTAAGGAAGGAAGAATTATCTCATTTCTCTATTGAGATAATTCTTCCTTCCCCTACTTGATGAAGGCCTTCCATGATCTTAAAGACCTGCCCTGGAACCACTTCCTGGTAATGGGCATCCTGAAAGGAAAATTTAATAGCGGCAGGGGTCGGAGCATCAAACCCTTCAATAGGCAGTTCGGTAAAAGTAATGCCCCGGTATTCGTTCAATCCGCTAAATACGGCATCCGGACGATACCCATCAGCGGGCAGTTGTTTGCGTTGTCCGGCGTAAAAAATGACTTCTGCAATCAGATACATGTTTTCTCGCTCCTTTGCGGCCCTCTGACGCTCCTGGTAAGTACTAAAGAAAGCTGCTCTCGTGCTTAATAGGCGGAACTTTGGATTTTAAAACTTTCATTGATATTTACCTTTTTAGCTTCCTGTCCGTCTGTTCTGTGTACTAAAAACTCAAGGGTAGGCTCATATTCACCATCCTGCAAGGTTTCCCCGCCTAAAACCTCGATACTGTACCATCCATTTTCAAGTTCAATGATGGGTTTCCTGCGAAGTAAGTAATCCCTGATTAAATCATCCACCTTGTTGGCAGTAAATTGTTCCAGGATTCGCCATGTAAACAACATAAGTTTTTTGTTGGCAATCTTAAGGGAATAGCCGCCATGCCGGAATTGCAGGCGACTTTCTCTTCCAAGCAATTCCGGTGTTTCATTTTCAAGATCAAAATAAATTGTATAGGGATAGTTTTCTATTCCAGCCATGGGAAGTATGATGCCATTACAAACAGCCGCTTCCGCACTTTCAGTTGTTGTAAATTCCATTGCCAGATTATCCGAAAGGTTGTTTCCCTTTTTCCATTCTTCCAATAACTGAATATCACCGAGAAGAAAGTAATTTACAAGGTCGTTTAATACTTCGGTAAATTTATATTTCATATTTTCTCCGTACCACTATCTGTTATATTTAAATGTCTTCGCCGCCGAATACGCCATTTTCAATAAAACTGCAGCACCTAAAACGTCCATTGAAACTGCCGGTTTCATAAATCTTCGTTCCTGTAGCGCGGGCCGATGGTCATGGATATGTGTATCCCCGCTTTGTTCCATTCTCCCGGCAAATATATGCTGCAGGAAAATTCGTCTTCTGTTTCGCTGTTCGATGCCCTGAAATCATACCTGCCCAATTCCTTTTCATTGTTCCGCAGCCTTTCCAGACTATTTAAGCCATGTTCTTTTGAAAATCTCTTAAATAACTTCCATACTGCACCTGCCGCGGCACGGTTTAATGAGGTGAATGAGCTGAAATATGGCCCGCATGCGCCGCGTTTTTTCTTTCCATTCGGATCTGGTTCACATACAAAAATGCGCTTTTTCCTCACACTCCACTCCGCATTTCTTAAGGTGGGGATACTTCCGTCAGAAAGCTGGAAGATAAATTCATTGATATGCTGCTCCCAAATGCTGCATACGGCTTCAAATGCTTCAGGGGAGAGCGTTTTCGTTACCTTTTTCATAGTTTATAGTTTCCTCATCTGTAGATTCTTTTTAAACGCGTTTTGTTATCCGCCAAAAAGAGAGTCAAAAACCTGCTGAGTTTCGTCGCTCATTTTATGGACGAATCCAGCGATAGATACTGTCGTTAATTCCCCTTTTGAGTCTATCTTCAATGGCTTTTGCTTAGACTTGCCAGGCCCAAACCGGAGTGTTGGTATCATCTCCCTGGGAACAGGCCGGGGGCCAATACTGGAGCCATGCTTTCCACCCGCCGCCGTCTTTGCACAGCAATTAAAAGGTTCCTGATGGCAAAGATGAGGAATTGGCTCCCGTAATGCTTCTATATGAATTCCGTCAGGAAGCTCCTCTTTCCTTGTGACCAGCCCACTGGCAGCCTCGCCATCACAAACAGCATCCCATCCTCTAACGTCACCGGATAAATCACATCTCCAACTTTTACGCCGGCAATGGAAGGCCTTTTCATTATGTCCAGACACAAAACCGGGCTTACCTCATTATTGATATTGAGTAACAGCGGCCTGCCCGTTCCAATAAAGCTTCTTACATTGTTACATGCTTCGCTTTCTCTATCTCATATAATTTCACAAACTCCGCCCGGTCCTTGGCAAAGATCTTTTCCAGCTCATAGGACAATAAAAATGGATCGTAGTCGCAGAAAACGTTTGGTATGTATTGATACAGCTTTTCCGCAATCTTCTCCACATGTTCAATATCCACTCCGGTCAGGGCGTACATTTTATTTTCCGTAAATATCAGCAGCCGTACATAAAAAGGGCCGCCCTTTTGCCCAACCTGTGCGCAAATCCAGTAAATTTTATTACGCGGGATTACCGTTATCTTATTTCGGTCACTGCCGAGCAACAGATAAGACGGCGTCAGCGTGACTTTTTCTCCATGGGGCGCCTTTCCTTCGGCAAATTCATCAATATACTCCTCCACCAGAAGCTTTCCTTCCGCCGCTTCCTGGTTGATCTTCTTTGCCACGGCCTCTTTTGTATCTTCCCCAAAGGGCAGGAATAAATTTTCGCCGTTCATGGCAGTGCGTCTCGTTCTGAATAACCCAACTACTATGGCAAGCAGCATGATTCCAATAAGTATCTTCAGTATTAATAATATTTCCCGGCCAGATGGATCGTTTAAATCAAATGAATTCCTCCCGAGAAAATAAATGAACGCTAAAAGAATGAAAAATACGGCGGTCAGCCTGAAAAGTGTTTTCCTGTAGGTCCGATTCACCTTACTGGATTCCTGTGCCAAATATTCCTGTGCCATGTTATAACTCTCCTTTTTTCTGTGATTATAGTTTCTATAGATTAAACCGGTATCTCTATTTTTCCGGAAGCGCGGCAATTATCTTTTCAAATGCGCCCTCCACTTCCTGGTTCATAATCGGCAGGCCCACGCTTTCAAGAATATCCGATGCATATCTTAACTTAACTGTAAATTTTTCTTTTGCATCCATAAATATGATGGGGGAAATCCATATATTGAAGACGACGGCAAGCAGCTCCGCTATGATTTCCGGCTCCTTTACCCATATGCTCCCATCCTTCATTCCTTCCTTAATTAATCCACAAAAAATCACTGTCAGGTTATTTTTTGTAAAATCCATGTAAGCGGCCGCAAGTTTGGGGTTATTGATCAATGACCTTGATAATGGGAAATACATGTCAACCTGTTCGTCAGCTGATACCGCATAGATTAAAATCTGCCTGATTTTCTCCAAAGCGGAAATTTTCTTATTGTTTTTTATCTCTTCGTAAGGGACAGTTTTATGGAACATGCACGCCATAACTGATTCGACCATTTCCGCCTTGTCCTTAAAATGGTGATAAATTGCTCCCCGCGTCATTCCTATGGCGTCTGCTATATCCTGTAAGGTAGTACGTTCATATCCCTTTTCAATAAACAGCTTCATGGCCATTTCCAATATGCGGTTTTCTGTTATTTCCGGGTACTTATTCCTTCCCATAATTTTTTTCTCCTTTAGATACATGCTGTATGTATTTAATGTAGCATAAGTTGAATTTACCGTCAATTTTTACTTTGCAGCCTGACGGGTACATTTTTCTGCCCGCCCGCAATAGCATCTTCCTAAAGACGAAAAGAGGATATATTTTAAAAAATATACCCTCCTGAAACTTTTCCTGTTTTATTTTTCCTGATTGCTTCTTTCTTTATCAGCCTCCTGCCGTTGCACCGGTCCACAGGTGCCTCCTGCCGCCTTTGCTTTTGCGTGTTTCCGCAAAGCACTTATCACAGATACGGAAGGATGCGCCAAGAGGAAGCAGGCTGCCGCAGTACTGGCATTTCTGGATATACTCCTTTTTGTTTTTCGCCAGATAGCGCATGATCGTTTCTTCGGTTTTTTCCCGTTCCCTGTCCAGCCTTTCCAGATCAATGTTCTTGCCCAGGCGGACGGAGAACTGATAGTACAGATCCAGCATCTTATAGAAGGTTTCATACCGGGCAAGGCCTGAATCGCTGCACATGATCAGGGCCGGGAAATGCAGGCACGCATCCGCCGTATAGGTTTTGCAGTAATACAGCCACAGCGTTACAATATCCCGGTTTTTGATATCAATGGAGCAGGTAAGCATGCGGTAAAGCATATGCTTATCCTCAAAGCCGTCGATTTCCTTCCGGTCCCTGTATGCCTTTTCATATAAAAACAGCATATCCTCGATACTTATTTTTTCAAAGGGCGGCTCCGTCGCCACGGATTTCCAGATTTTTAAAATCGCATCCAGCGGCTCGTCCATATCAAGCAGGACCTGGGGAAAGCCCAGGCTTACACAGGACACATCCGGTTCCTTTTCATCGAAATGCTCCTTAATATAATCAAGGCCTTCCTGGCCCACCGCGTTCACATAGCCGGTATCATAAATGCCATATCTTCCCGCCCTGCCGCCGATCTGCTTGATCTCCGCAGCCAGCAGGGGACGCGTATTCTTCCCGTCGAATTTGCTGGTATGGACGAAAACAATCCTTTTTACCGGAAGGTTCAGCCCCATGCCGATAGCGTCCGTGGCAACCACCACCTTGGTTTCGTGGCCGGAAAACATACGGATCTGGCGCCGCCTGATTTCCGGGGGGAGGCTGCCGTAGATGACGCTTGCCCGGACGCCCATTCTTTCCAGGCGGCCAGCGATGTCCAGCACCGCCCTTTTTGTAAAAACAATCAGCGCGTCGCCCTCCTGCACATCTTCCGGAAACCGGAAGGCCTCGTCCTCACATACCAGCTTTGTCTTGCGCTCATACCTGCGGGTTTCACAGGTGTCGCCGCACAGGCTGATCAGATGGATAACTGCCTTTTCCGCCGCCGGGCTCATGCAGACATGCACCTCCGGCGCCTGGACGCCCAGGATTGCCCTCGTCCAGGAATGCCCCCTGTCCGGATCGGCAATCATCTGCGCCTCATCAATGACCGCCACATCGTATTTCTGATCTATATCAAGCATTTCCACCGTGGAGGAAATAATCCTGCTGTTTTCCTCATAGATACGTTCCTCCCCGGTCAGCATGGTGCATGGGATCCGGTACTCCTTCATCTTTTCATAGACCTCCAGCGCAAGAAGGCGCAGCGGCCCCAGGTAGACACCGTTCTGCGCTTCCCTGAGACGCTCCAGCGCCTGATAGGTTTTACCGCAGTTGGTCGGGCCGATATGGAGGATGAATTTCCGTTTCATTTCCAGGGCCTGGGGAAATTCCATTTCCGGCCTGGTGGGAACCATATCTATGATCTGGTTTTTAATTCCTGATTCCGCGTAGCTTTTCGACAGGCTTTTTATGCTTCTCTTGCAGATCTCAAAGGGCTTCTCTTCCCGCAGGAACTCCAGGAACTTCACTGTAATCAGCTCCTGCTCCTCCGGCCGCATGTCCGAGAGATCAAGTCGCACCAGCTCCTTCATCAGAAGATCCCGGATCTCCATGATCGCAAACTGGTTGTTCTGCCGGAACGCATAATAGGACAGATTCCGTATCTGCCTGTGGTATTCCTCCAAATGCGGCTGGCTGAGCTTTGTGGTCTTCACATTCCGCATCTCATGCAGCAGCCGCGTGATTCTCTCCTCGTAATTCTTTTTCCCATCGTTGTTTTTCTTCTTCAGCCTGGCAGCGCATTCCTTGTACTGCAAATAGTAAAACTGCACCAGCTTTTCATTCTGTACCATAAAAACCTTCCTCTTATCCAAAAACTCCGTTCAGCTGACATTTCGCCATTGGCATTATTCTATCATAACATGCCCGTTCTTACTATCCTAAATTATTACTGTGCAAAGGAAGGTCAGCTACAGCCATCACCTCCATACTGTTGCTGCCGGTATCCTATCTTCTCAGCCGCCTTCTAGTAAAAGGGACAACAAAATACAATCAGGCCATATTCCCGCAAACTTATTGACACAACCGCCCAAAAAAGATATTTTATAATTATAGCCGCCGGGAATATCTGCCGCTGCCCAGCTGTCTGCGGGAAAAGGCATGCAACAGAGTGATATAATTAAAGCCAATATCAGATATAATAATTATTGATTTTACTTATATTAAATTTTGTAATATGATGAATGTAAACGGACCCGGAAAGCGGCCTGAACCACCGTTTTTACAAAAAATAAAACATACAAAGGAGTCTTAAATCATGGAAAAACTTTACACAGGTAAGACAAAAGATGTTTATCAGCTGGAAAACGGCAACGTTCTGCTGAAATTCAAGGATGACTGCACCGGAAAAGACGGAAAATTCGATCCCGGTGAAAACTCTGTAGGCCTGACAATCGAAGGCATCGGCAGAGAGAACCTGAAAACCTCCGTTCACTATTTCGAACTGCTTAAGGCAGCCGGCGTAAAAACCCATTATGTAAGCGCAGATGTGGAAAACGCCACCATGGAAGTTCTTCCTGCAACCGTATTTGGCCATGGCCTGGAAGTAATCTGCCGTCTGGTAGCAACCGGAAGCTTTATCCGCCGTTACGGCGAATATATGGAAGACGGCACCCGCATTGAAGGCGGCTATGTTGAGACTACCTTCAAGGATGACGCAAAGGGCGATCCGCTGGTAACAAAGGATGCACTGGCAGTGCTGGGCGTTATGACTCCCGAAATGTACGACAGCATGAAAGAGCAGACTCTGGCTATCACAAAGGTCGTTGCCGATGATCTTGCGAAGAAGGGCATGGATCTGTATGACATCAAGTTTGAGTTCGGCTATGACAAGAACGGCGAGGTTATCCTGATCGACGAAATCGCCAGCGGCAATATGAGAGTTTACAAGGACGGAAAGATCGTAGATCCCATGGATCTTACCAAGATGATTCTTGCATAATAAGCATCCCTTATCCGTTCTGCATTACAGTTATCCACACTGTTGCATTTGACAGAAACAGACATAATCCCTTATACTGAAGTTCGTTACAGGCTGCCGTCTGAAAGGATGGCAGCCAAGGAAAACGGCCTGGTATGAGGGATTTTTTTATGATGGCAAATCTGGAATATTATAAAGTATTTTATCATGTGGTCAAATGCGGCTCGGTCACCCAGGCCGCCGGCGCGCTGTCGCTCTCCCAGCCTGCGGTGAGCCAGAGCCTGAAGCAGCTGGAGACTGCGCTGGGCGTGGTACTCGTTAAACGCACCTCCCACGGCATCACCCCCACAGCGGAAGGGCGGGAGCTTTTTTCCTATGTGGAAAAGGGCTATGAACAGTTCGAGGCGGGGGAAAAACGGATTCTGCAGATGTGCAATCTGGAACGTGGGGAAATCACCATCGGCGCTTCCGATATGACGCTGCGTTTTTTCCTGCTCCCCTATCTGGAACGCTTCCATGAAAAAAATCCGGGAATCAAGGTTTCTGTGACAAACGGGCCGACGCCCGCCACCATGGACCTTCTGCGGGAAGGGAAAATTGACTTCGGCGTAGTGTCCGGGCCGATTCTGCCGGAAGACGGCATCGGCATGCTTCCTGTGAAGGAAATAGAAGATATTTTCGTTATAGGGAAAAATTTTTCCCAGTATGCAGGAAAGACGCATCCCTTAAAGCTTCTGGAGCAGCTCCCGTTAATCACCATGGAGAAGCCCACCAGCACAAGGAAATATGTGCAGAGCTTCCTGGAAGAAAGAGGCGTCCGCATTAATCCGGAATTTGAACTGGCAACCAGCGATATGATCGTTCAGTTTGCGCTGCGCAATCTGGGTGTGGGAAGCGTTGTGCGGGACTTTGCGGCGCAGGAGCTTGCCAGCGGGGAGCTGATGGAACTGAAATTCGAAGAGCCGGTGCCGGTGCGGGATTTTCTTGTGGTGACGGATGAAAGAAGCCGGAAAAGCCTGGCCGCGGCAGCGCTTCTGGAAATGATGAAGGATACATTGAAACGAGGAGAAATAAAATGATCAAGACAATTATATTTGATATCGGAGGCGTGCTGGCCGGCTTTGACTGGCGCACTTTTTATGAGGGGCAGGGCTTCGGCGGGGAAATGATTGAGCGTCTCGCCGATGCCACGGTCAGAAGCGAGGTCTGGAAGGAATATGACAGGGGCTGCCTGACCGATGAGGAAATCCTGCAGCGTTTCGTTGCAAACGACCCTGAAATTGAAACGGAAATCCGAAAGGCATTGGATGATTTCCATGGCCTGGTAACAAAATATGACTATGCGATCCCCTGGGTGAAAGAGCTGAAGGCAGAGGGCTTCCAGATTCTGGTCCTCTCCAATTTCTCACAGAAGGCCTTGCGGGAATGCTGGCATGGGCTGGATTTTCTGCCCTATGTGGACGGCGGCATCCTTTCCTTTCAGGATAAGCTCATCAAGCCTATGCCGGAAATCTATCATCTGATTCTGGACCGGTATCACTTAACCCCCGGGGAATGCGTTTTCATGGATGATACACAGCCTAACGTTGATGCGGCAAGGGCCATCGGGATCCATGCCTTCCGGTTCGAAAACCAGGCGCAGGCTCGGGAGGAACTTAAGAAACTGGGCGTTGGGGCCGGCTGAAGCACTTATCTTTTTAACCCTAAATACCCTTCTGTCTGTCAAAAACACAAAGGAGATTTTCCTATATGATAAATCCGGTAAAAGTGATCGTCGTCGGCATGGGCGCACGGGCAATGATTTATGCAGGGGAGGCCTTATCGCATCCTGAGCTTTTTACCATCGCCGGCATTGTTGACATCAATCAGGAAAGGGTACATGCGGCGCAGCAGCTTTTTCATGTTCCAGACAGCCATTGCTTCAGGACGGTGGAAGAGCTTACCGCTGTCCCCAAATTTGCGGATGCCGTGATTAACTGTACCATGGACCGTCTGCATGTGGCAACAACGATCCCACTGCTCAAAAAAGGCTACGATGTGCTTCTGGAAAAGCCCTTTGCTGTAAATCAGCAGGAAGCCGATGCCCTTTTGCGGTGCGCCGATGAGACCAAACGGACCGTCATGATCTGCCATGTGCTCCGCTATGCACCTTTTTACAGGGAAATCAGGAAGATATTGGGAAGCGGTGAAATTGGGCGGATCATTAATATCCAGATGAATGAACAGGTCAGCTATTTCCATGAGTCCGTTTCCTACGTGCGGGGAAAATATGCCTCGCCGGAATTGTGCGGCTCAGGAATGCTTTTATCCAAATGCAGCCACGATCTGGATATCATGGCCTGGCTGATGAAGGGAAATCTCCCGAAGACCGTGGCCAGCGTCGGTTCCGTCTTTCAGTTTATCCCGGAAATGGCCCCTGAAAATGCCGGTACCCATTGTCTAAACAACTGTCCTGCCGAACGAAGCTGTACATATTCCGCCAAAAGGCTTTATATCGAAAATCCCCAGCGGTGGGCAAATAACATCTGGCATGACAGCGGGGTTTCTCAGCCCACAGCGGAGGAAAAAATAAGGCTGCTGTCCGAAGCCGATAACCCCTACAGCCGCTGTGTCTACCGCTGCGGGCTGAAAATCGTTGATCATCAGTCCATCCTGATCGCATTTTCCGACGGGGCCACCGGCACCTTCTCCATGAACGGCGGGGCAGCGGCTTCCGGCAGGAATATCCATATTACCGGCACAAAGGGTGAGATTATCGGCAATTTTGAAAGCCAGCAGTTTTTGGTGCGCCTCATAAAGCCGGAGCATCCGGGAGGGCAGCTCAGCCGCATCGTCGATGTCTCCGCCGACCAGCTCGGCAATCCTCACGGGAATGGGGATCAGGCCGTCGTGCAGGACTTTTTCTCTTTGCTGCGCGGCGAGGCCGCCTCTTTTTGCTGCACCACACTGGCAGACTCCATGGTGGGACACAGGCTGGTCTTTCTTGCGGAAGAATCACGGGAAAAAGGAGGGGAATCAGTGAGGTATTGACTGCGTTCCTCCTGATTCCCCATTTAATTTTTGCTTCTTTACCAATTCTCTGATGTATTTTCTGCTGCCCTGCCTATTCCACGATGGATTCTCCTCCGCCCCAACAATTCCACGATGAATCCTTAGCCGCCCTACCACTCGGCAATGGAACCGTCCGCATGTCTCCATACAGGATTTTTCCAGTTATGGGGCGTGCGGTTTTCTTCCTCCACCAGCTCCTTATTTACCTCCACACCAAGGCCCGGTTTCCGGGGCAGGCTGACAAAGCCGTCCGTAAATGCAAAATCCTCCCGGTTATTCACGTAATCCAGGACACTTTTCCCCACATTGTAATGAATGCCGATGCTCTGCTCCTGAATTACCGCATTATAGCAGGTGGCATCCACATTCAGGCAGGCGGCCAGGGCTATCGGCCCCAGAGGGCAGTGGGGCGCGAGGGCCACATCGTACGCCTCTGCCATAGACGCGATTTTTTTCACCTCCGTAATGCCGCCGGCATGGGACAGGTCAGGCTGGATAATATCCACGCCGCCCGCATGCAGAAGGCGTTTGAAATCCCACCGGGAATACAGGCGTTCCCCTGTGGCAATGGGGATATTGCACGCTGCCGCTATCTCTGCAAAGGCTTCCATATTTTCACACAAAACCGGCTCCTCCAGAAACATCGGGTCAAATTCCTCCAGCTTTTTCGCCAGAACCTTAGCCATTGGCTTATGCACGCGTCCGTGGAAATCTATGGCAATCCCGAACGCCCTTCCGCAGGACTCCCTGATCGCCGCCACCCGCTCCAATACGGCATCAATTTTGTCATAGGAATCAATCATCTGCAGCTCTTCCGTTGCGTTCATCTTAACCGCGGTAAAGCCTTCCTCCAGCTTTTCCCTGGCCGCTTTGCCCACATCCGAAGGGCGGTCTCCGCCAACCCAGGAATACACCCGCATTTTATCCCTGCAGGTGCCGCCCATCAGCTCATATACCGGCGCCTGAAACATCTTTCCCTTAATATCCCACAGCGCCTGGTCAATTCCGGAAATGGCGCTCATCATAATGCCGCCGCCCCGGTAAAAGCCCGCCCTGTACAGCGTTGTCCAGATATCTTCAATCCGCGAAGGGTCTGCCTGCAGGAGATAATCCTCCATTTCCTCCACACAGCGCAGCACTGTCCCCGCATGTCCCTCCAGGACAGCTTCTCCCCATCCGGTGATTCCCTCATCCGTTTCGATCTCCACAAAGCCCCATCTGGGCCGTACCAAATAGGTATTCACCTTTGTAATTTTCATTTTATCCGCGTCCCCTTACCTTCTCTATTTTATCAACCATAGCTCTGACGTACGCCGCACAGGCTTCCCAATCCCCTTTTGCCGCCGCTTCCTTTGGCACCAGGCTGCTGCCCAGCCCCGCCCCAATACAGCCCTGTCTGAAAAAATCCGTCAGGTTTTCAGGCGTCACACCGCCGATTGCCACATACTCCGTATTATCAAAAGGCCCTTTCAGAAGCTTCACATAGCCGGCAGACATCCCCCCTGCCGGAAACAGCTTGAGCGTGGAAAAACCATACCGCAGGCACAGCGCCACATCAGAAGGCGTGAGGACTCCCGGCATCATCATAATATCATTCTCCTGACAGTAAGCCAGCACCTGTTCATCCGACGACGGCGACAGAAGGAACTGCGCCCCGCTTTCCACCGCCTTTTCCGCGGCTTCCGCCGTCAGCACGGTTCCCGCCCCAACCAGAATTTCCTTTCCAAAACTGTTTCTGATCAGGCGGATTTGCTCCAGCGCGTGCGGCGTATTCATCGCCACTTCAAAAAAATGGACGCCTCCCCTTATGACCGCCCCCACATAATCCTCCGTCTGCTCCAGCGGCACATTGCGCATAATAGCCAGCAATGGGTTTTCCTGTACGGTTTCCCGCATATTCATAGCTTATTGTTCCCCCTTTCCCAATGACGGTGGATGCCGTTATGCCTTACGGAACGGGCACTTGCTGTCCTCCCGGCAACCGATATGGCATCCGATATGGCATCCGCATAAAACCAACATTATATTATCATATTACTACTTTTATGCCCGGCATAGAAGGGATTATATTGTTGGATTTTCCCGGGCAAATTTTTGTGCGGGAAAACTTTTGCGTAGGAAAAATGGAAAACAGTATGGTACAGCTCCATCGGGACCTTATCCGCATTTCAAACAACCAAAAGAAAGCATTCTGGGAACATAACGAAGGCTTTTACATATCGTCCACATAAAGAAATACGCCTACCGAAAAAACCTGAGCCGTCGTGGTGATTTTCATGTATCCATTATATTTTTCTATAGATTTCCTGATATTTTTCAAATTTTTAAGGGGCTGCCGCATTAGCGAACAGCCCCTCCTCATCCTTTATATTCCCCATCAATAAGCATGCCCCAAAGGCTCCGGCCCAAGCGGCGCCTTTCCGGGATTAATTATCTGAAAACCGTTTGCCTTATATTCTTCATAATCGAAATTCTCCAGCTCATCATATCCAAGCTTATGATATTCGTAGAAGCCTTCCCAGTCCTCATAGCCGTCGCCCAGCTTATGCTCCAGGAATGCATCCGCCATGGCCATTCCCGTACGCGGGGCCACATAATAACCGCCCATGGCCATCACATTGCAGTTATTGGCCGTCACGCACCGCAGGGCGGCAGGGACGGTTTCAACGACCGCGCTGTGTACATGAGGGCATTTGCTGGCCGCGATATGGATCCCCATCCCGGTTCCGCAGAACAGCAGGGCACGTTCAAATTCCCCCTCCGCAACCATGGCCCCGGCTCTGAGGCCGATGCGCTGGTACATCTCCGGCTCTCCCGTATCCCCGGCCTTCATGCCCACATCCGTAACCGTCCAGCCGCGTTCCTTTAAATGCTTTACCACTGCTTCCTTTAATTCAAAGCCGCCGAAATCAGCCGCCACCAGAATCTGCTTATCCTTTACCATTTTCATTCCCTGTTTCCTCCGTTTCCCAATAATCTCCCCTACCCTTTGACACCGCCGCCCGTAATGCCGGATACGATTTTATCCGACAGCAGCAGGTATAAAATAAAGGTGGGAAGGAACACCATCATAACAGCCGCAAAAAGCCCGGCCCAGTTTCCCGTATAGGTCATTGCCGTAATTATATTCTGAAGGCCCATTGACAGGGTGCGGATTTCATCGTTCCCGTTGGCAAAAATCAGGGCCATAAAATATTCATTCCAGGTATTCATAAAATTAAAAATCGTTACGGTAATAATTCCAGGCGAAGCCATGGGAACCATGATCCGCCAAAGCGCGCCCGTCTGGGAACAGCCGTCTATCCTGGCAGCCTCCGCCAGCGCGGAAGGGACGCTTGAAAAGAAGGCGGTCAGGAAGTATACCGTATACGGCACATTCAGGGTGGTATATAAAATAATCAATGTGATCAGATGCCCCACAAGCCCTGCGCGCACAAACCAGCAGTAGAGCGGAATAATGAGCATAACCTGCGGAATGCTCATGCCTACCACAAAAATATTGAAGGTCAGCTTCTTGCCGATAAACGTTTTCTTCGAAAGGACATAGGCCGCCGGGGCAGAAATAAGGATAATAAATGCGCAGGACAGCGCGCTGCAGAGTATACTGTTGATAAAGTAACGCCCCACGTTATTGTCCTTCCACACATTGGTATAGTTTTCAAGATGGACACCGCTGTCAAGAAGCGTCCCTGAAAAGATTTCCCGGGTCGTGCTGAACGAAGCCAGAAGTATCCAGCCGAAGGCAAAGACAAAAAATACCACCCAGATGACAAGAGGGATATATTTTAACACCTCCAGGGCACGGTGCACGGTAAAGGTACGTTTTTTCTTCAATACTCCAGCTCCTCCTCTCTCAGTACTTTGTTCATGATAATATAGATTATCAAAACCAGAACCGCAACCAGCACGCCTACCGCCGCACCGGCCCCCACATCCAGGACTGTGCCCGCATTGGCTGAACCGAATACCTTGTTATAGAGGAAATAAACAGGGGTTATCGTCTCCACATTCGCCCTGGAGGAGAACATTTTCGCCCAAACGAAAAAGTTTACGCTGGTGATTGTCCACAGGGTCACGCAGGTACGGAATACATTCCGGATCAGGGGAAAGGTGATCCGCCAGAACTGCGTCCAGCTGTCCGCTCCATCCAGACGCGCGCTTTCATATAAATCTCTGGGAATCCGCTCAATCCCGGAAAGAAAAATCAGCATAAAATAGCCCACGCTTCCATAAACGAAGGAAAGCAGCATGGCCCAGAACAAATACTGCGGCGAGGTCCAGTTTATTTCCTCCAGTTTTTCCATTCCCAGAGTGCCGAACAGCTGCTTGAGCATGCCGAACTTATTCTGGAACACATACTGCAGCCACATGGTGGATAATGCTACGGCAGATATGCTGTTAGGCAGATATATCGCAGACCGCCAGAAGCGCTTTCCCTTTACGCCTGACGCCAGGATGACCGCAAAAAACAGCGCAACGGATAAGGTTAGGATACCGCCGATTAACCATATTTTACCGATATTCCTGAGAGATGCCAGAAAAACGCTGTTTCTGAACAGCTCCGTATAATTCCGGAGCCTGACAAATTTCCAGTCCGCCATATCACTGCTGATGCTGGGCAGTTGATTCAGGCTCATCATAACCGTACGGATTATGGGGTACGCAAACATCACAAGAAAACACAGCACCGCCGGTCCCAGCGATATCAGCATAAAAAGCTTTTCTCTTTTTTTCAACCTTCCGTCTCCTTTCAGCAGGGAAAGACCGCCGCATTCGGACCGGTACCCTTCATGCGGCAGCCCCTGATATCATTACTGCATTGTAACTGTATTACTTCAGCTGGGATTTGATTTCCTCTACAAACTTCGGCGCATCAATGTCACCTGCAAGCAGCTTTGTGAACGATGCATTGATAATAGCGCGGACATCCGCATCCTCCAGGTTGCTTCCGCCCCATACGAAGGCATCCGTACTTTCTTCCATAAGCTCTCCCACACAAACCAGGTTGTCGGGAAGAGTAATTCCGTTAATGACCGGAATACACTGTGCTTCATCCGCAAGCGCCTGCTGGGTCTTAACTGATGTAAATTCCGCAAGCAGAGCCACTGCTTCCTCCGGATGTTCACAATCCTTGTTTACACCGTAGAACTGGCAGCCTGTGGTATAAGTCGTGTACGGATATTTTGAGCCTTCCGGAGCGGGGAAGAACATGGCGCCCCACTGGAAATCATCACCTGTAATCTCCGCCACTTCATTGGGAAGCCAGGAACCATTATAGTACATGGCAGCGGTGCCCATGGCAAATTCACCGTTCTGGGCAGCCGGGAAAACATTGGAGCCCACGGACTTGGCAAAATATCCTTTTTCACGCAACTCCTGGAAATCCTCCGCCATCTGCAGTATGGCCGGGTCATCCCACAGCTTGCCGGTTTTATCCGTCAGAAGCTCTCCCACCCAGTCAACATCCTTGATCATGGCAAGATAATGGCCGTACATGCTCTGCTGATATGCATCATCCACCGTAATCGGATCATAACCTGCATCCTTAATCTTCTGGCAGCAGTCAAGGAACTCATCCCATGTGGCAGGCATTTTATCAATACCGGCCTCGGCAAAAATTGCCTTATTGTAGAACAGGGTCCCCACGAACGGCTGGGAAGGGATATAATACCAGGATTTTCCGTCAGAGGTATAGCTCTTCGCAAAGGAAGCCATTCCTTCGGTGATGGAGCTTTCAAACTCCGTCCCTTCCATATACGGCGTCAGATCCATAAGATAATCCTCGCCGAGGTTTCCTGTGATTTTGCTGAAATCACCTTCCACAATATCAATCTTGTTGCCGGAATCAATACTGGATCTCAAAATATCACGGACATCGCGTCCCGCCCAGTTCACTTCCACCTTACAGCCCGGGTTATTTTCCTCAAAGCGGGAAATCGCAGCCTTCAGGACCTGTGCCTGTGTCTCATTTTCGCTCCACTGCGCCCAATAGCTGAGAACGATATCTTCCTTCTGTCCGCTTTCGCCCTGCGCTTCCTGCGTAGGCTCCGTTTCCTGTCCGGTGCTGCTTCCTTCGGTCTGTACCGCTTCCGCCTGCCCCTGATCCTTTTGATTCTGGCTGCTTTCCTGTGGCTTGCCGCCGCAGGCCGTCATTGACAGTACCATTGCTGCCGTCAGCAGCAGTACACATAATTTTTTCATCACTCTTCCTCCTTTATTGATGAAATAAAATATATTTTTTCTCCAGCTGTCTGGAGGTAAAACCTTTTTTGTTTCCGCTATTTCCGTTTTATCCCGAATTCCATATACCCTTGCGGGGATTTCAGTATGCCGCTCACCCTGCGGACTCCGCAGTCCACCCGCTTCTCCTGCCGCCAGCGCCCCGGTTTTTCCGGCTTCACTCCCAAAAGGTACGCGCCGTACAGGTATACAGGGATGCCGCTCCAGCCATGGCACAGGCTGCCGGCCCCGTCAAAGGCTTCCGGCCCCTGATCCGTTTCCCAGAAGGCTGTCGCTCCTGAAAACAGCATGCTTCCCCACCTTTCCGCAATCTGGCCAAATACCGACTCTCCATAAATATCAGGCGCCTCCAGCAGCGCCTCGTATTTGAAAATACTGTGGCTCAATGTTGCAGCCAGCCAGCGGCCTTCGTAAAGCCCCTGCCGCAGATCGGCCCTTCTCTGCGCCGGACAGGCCTTGGTGTACAGCGCCAGCGCCTGAATCAGCTCCGCATACTGAAGCCTTTGATTGTCACGCAGGAAGGAGGCGTACGCTCCGTTTTCCTCATCCCAGAAGGCCTCCAGGCCTTCCGCAAGCGCCCGGCATTCCTGAATAAGCGCCCCGGCGTCCCGGCCCAGATATCCATACAGGGCTGCCATCCGCTGCAGTGCAAGAAGGCCAAACAGCTGCAGCCCCGCATCTGCGGACGGCGGCGCAGGCGATTCATGCTCCATGGGCTGCCCGTCCAGCAGTTCATTCCATTCGTAAAAATTCCAATAGCCCGGCTCCTGATAGCAAAAGGCCGTCCCGTTATGTATATGGCCGCGCAGGCTGTCCAGGATTTTATCCGCGGTTTCAAGCATCTCTTCACCGAAGGCAAGGTCACCGCTGTATCTGCAATATTCCTCCAGCGCAATGATAAAAGCCAGGCTGAAGCTCGGGATGTTGACCGGCACCCTCGCTGGGGCGCACAGCTCTAAAAGTCCGTCTTCCCGCTGGGAAAGAGCAAGCAGCCGCAGATTTTCCCGCGCGTAGTCAAATTCCCCGAAAGCGTAATAGCCGCAAAGCATCTGATTTCGGCTGTCAAAGCCGTAAAGCGCCTGCTCCCGCCAGGGACAGTCCTCATAATGCTCGTGCATGCACAGATGGAGCGTTCGTTTTGCCGTCTCATAAATTTTAGTGTGCAGCAGGCTGCCGCACGCAAAAACCGGAGCTTCATCCACCGGATATTGTACCTCAAGCAGTCCGGCTTCATAGATGACTGCCTCCCTGCAATGGATAAACAGCTGCAGATACCGGCAGCCCAGGCGGCGGAAATAGTGCACGAAACGGCTGCGTTCCGGCCCGGAAGCATATGCCGCGGCAAAGGATCTTGCGCCCACGCTTGTTCTTACCCGCAAATCCTGAAGATGCTCCCCGAAGCCAATCTCTATTTCGGCAGGGACCGGGGTTGTAATATCCAATGCCAGGTAACCGCTTGTCATTCTTTCCAAATCAAGGGCGAGAAACAATCCGTCCTTCTCCTCTGTCTTCAGATGCAGCCCGGAAGGCCTGGGCAGCTCCCTTCCATATTCACCAGGATTATAAGCAAGACCCGATAATTCCCTGTAATAAAGCCCTGCTCTCTGAAGCCGTTCTCCGATGCTGCCCTCCGCTTCCATACGGAAGACCCCCTGCGTCATGATCCGGGCCTTCCGGCAATCCTTTACAAGCAATTCCTTTACGGGCCGCTTAACCAATCGGGCCTCCTTCTGGACAACAGCCG
Organism: Eisenbergiella massiliensis; assembly: GCF_003435485.1. Classification (NCBI taxonomy): domain Bacteria; kingdom Bacillati; phylum Bacillota; class Clostridia; order Lachnospirales; family Lachnospiraceae; genus Eisenbergiella; species Eisenbergiella massiliensis. Next base: position 53,799 of record NZ_QVLV01000004.1, on the reverse strand, counting down.
CCTTTTCCCACAGCACAGGCTCCGGCGTGTGGCAGCGGAAGGTCATTCCCAGCTGCGGAGTGATGTTTTCCACCTCTCCCTGTATATAGCCCGGAAGGAGCCTTGCCCGGCAGCTTCCGCCGCTGCCGCATAAAAGCACATTCCCCTGCCGGATTTCAAACCGAAGCCCCGGGGGCTCACGGCGGCAGACCGAGCTGTCCCTGCCGGGATACCAGACCCTGATTTCCAGCAGATTCTCACCTCTGTGGAGAAACGGTGTGATATCCGGTGTCTGCACAGCCTTGTAATCCGGAAAATCAGCATATTGGGCCGACGAAATATACTGCCCGTTCACAAAAGCCGCATACTGGCCTTCCGCGCTGATATGGAGCTTAACCCGCCCCTGCGCCTGCGCCGGCCGGAAGCTTCTCTGAAACTGCCCGTAGCAATTGCACTCCGGGGCCCCACACAGCCAAATCCATTCGGAACAGGGAGAAAATAAGCCTTCCCTCTCATTTATTGCCATCGCAAGCCCCCCTGTCCTTTCCTTTTGTATCACAGGCCGACATCAGCCTTTGTTCCTCCTCCGGCAGATACAGCCTGAGGAAATCCCCCATCTTCAATACCGCTGCCTCCGCTTCCGGAAAATCCCCGATAAAAATCGGCCAGGAATGCGGCATATGGTCCCCCACTATCAGTTCCACCTGGTTTCCCGCCCTGCGGCTCTTCCTGTAAAAACGTATGGCATCGTCAAAAAGGAGTTCATCCGTTCCCACATATAGCTGCATAGGCGGCAGCCCCAACAGATCCCCGTAAAGAGGCGACAGCCATGGGTGCGTTTTATCCCGGCCCGGTGCATACAGCTCCGCCACATCGCTTATAATAAAGCTGTCCTCCGCAAGGATATAATCAAAATCCACCATCTCCGTATGGCTTCCCTCCATGGTATCCATGAAGGTAATCGGACTCATCAGAACCGCTGCCGCCGGCATGGGAAGCTCTTCCTCCTTCAGCCTCAGAAGCAGCGCCAATGCCAGATTTGCCCCCGCCGACTCTCCCGCCAGCGCGAGATTCTGCGCCCTCCAGCCCTTCTCAAGCAGCCCTAAATAGAATGAATAACAGTCATCCATACCTGCCGGGAAGGGATGCTCCGGCATCAGCCTGTAATTGAAATGTACCGCGGCAAAACCGATTTTTTTTGCCATAGGCGCCAGAAAAATACGGGTCTGACGGATACTTCCCAACGACCATCCGCCTCCATGGATATACACCATTGCTTTATTCCCCGGGCACCCTTCCGGAACCAGCCACTCCGCCTGTAGATTTCCAATGCGGGTTTTGTGCTGTAAAACCCCTGGACAGCCGGCATCCTCCGAAGTAATGCGCTCTTCCTGAAGCTGCCGCAGCCTGGCATACCCTATCCTGCGGGGATTGTCAAAGGGGGAGGTACGAAATTTTTCTGCAAAATATAAATACTCTGAACTTGGCATAATAGCAGCTCCAATTACAGTGACCTGTTTGAAATCACGGCTCTGATTTCTATGTGATTATGATAACATCCTGTTGATACGGAGTCCATGCATTTGGGGGCTAAAAACATACACTTTTTTACAAAATCACTTTTTTTGCCTCCCGTCCGGGCAACACAAATACAGGGAAGGATTCCTCCTTCCCTGCATGAATTGCCATTTCATTATTCATATTGCCGTTTTCCTGAATTCCCGGGGGGAAATGCCGACCTGGTTCTTAAAAAAGCGGGAGCAGTAAAACTCATTATTAAAATGCAGTTCGGCAGAAATGTCCCTGACAGACATATCGGTCGTCTGAAGAAGGAACTTAATCCGGTTTAACAATATGGTATTCAGATATGATTTTACACTCTGCCCGGTGGCCTTTTTGTAATGATACGCCAGCTTGCGGGGCGTGGTACCGATATTCTGGCACACATCGCCTATCGACAGGTCCGCATAAATATGAGTGGTCGTATAAGTGAAAAATTTTTCAAATTTAAGATAGATTGACAGATCGTCGGAATACTTTTCCACAAACGGCTGAACCGCGCCCAGGATAATCTGATCCAGCTTCAGCCGGAAGGGAAGAACCGCTGAAATATCGCCGCTGTGGAGCACCTCCTTCAGGCGTTCAATCTCCTCCCTGGAGCTGTCAATCTCCAGAATGTGATCCAGCTCCGACAGCAGATCCTGATTCGGGAGGATGAAAACCCTGAAATGAACATACAGTTTTTCCAGATAGGTATCACATTGGCTGGAAAAGGGAAGCTTCGCCGGTATCAGGTAAATATGGTAGGGCTGCAGCGTAAGGGTTCCCGATTCCGTAATAAGCGCGCCCTCGCCGCCCAGGGTGATATAAAGCCGGTTCACATTGTCATGGGGCGTGCAGCACCATTCCTTTCCCACTATGACATGCCTTAACTGCGTCAGTTCAATATTCAGATACTTGTATATATTCATCGCCGAGGAAAACAGGTAATCATATCTGTGCTGCATAAGCCGCTCCTTTTATCACTGTGGTTTTAACCTGCACGGATTGCTGCAGGGTATATGCTGTTTTTATTAAAGTATAACACAGCGGAAACCATTTCACATCTATTTAAAAGATTATAAAAAACAGACTTTTGCTGCCATTAGGACGGCTCTTATACGCTCATTGAGGAGAAGCTTATTCAAAGTTACCGCTGTGCACCGATCCCTCTACAACTCTTTTTTTAAATAAACCATATCCACAAGCTGTACCCCTTCCTCAAAAATGAGATGATCATAATTATCCGTAAAGAAGTCAGGAATCCTGTGGGAAAGTGTAAATCCATTATTTTCATAAAACCGCAGGGTGGAAGGGACATCGCCTGTCCCCACAAGCATGGTTCTATATTTATCTTTGTAATATGAGGAAATATACTGTATAAGCCTTCCGGCATAGCCCATATTCTGCCACTTTTCATAGGTAGCGATACTTTTAAGCTCGCAGGTATCGGGACTTTCCTCTGTAACTACGCATATGCTTTTTAAATCATTATCATATAAGGCAAACAATTCTCCGCGTTCAAGATACCTGTCTATCATAGACTCCTGTTCATCAGCAAGCAGCAGTAAATCGATGAATTGTTTCTTATTTTCATTTATAATTTTAATTTCCATGGCATCCTCCCTGACTGCGCCGTATTATTGAAAAATAGTGTCTGTTCAGTTACTTTACAGCTTCTGTAAAAATCCATCCTGAATCATTTTCTTATTCTTTGTTCTGACAGCAGTTACAAATAATCATTTTGTACCTTCATCTACATCCAATCCTGTCAGATTTCCCTGCTTATCCCGCACGGCATAAATTTTAACCATACTGTCCTCAAACGGTCCGAAATAATGCTTCAGCGATGTATCCTCAAAATATCCCACCAGTTCGCCATGATAATACAGCCGATCAGAATCTGCATCATATGTTAAACCATACTGACCGTAAACCTCATAGGCATCCTCAATCCGTTCTTTTACCATCTCTTCCACATCGTCTGTATAGCCATCGATGCTGATGCTGATTTCTAACTCACCTGCCGCGTCTTTCAAAGACGGCGTTCTGTCTGCATATTCCTGTTGGCTGAAGGAACTTACCCCGATAAGCGCCCCTATTGTATCCCGTTCTGCATAAACATCCACAGCACCGGCTTTATTAGGCCATTTTATATAACGGTCCGTATCGGTAATATCTTCAAAATATCGAACCTGTTCTCCGTTAAAATACAGTCTGTCTTCTTTTTTGTCGTATACCAGCCCATAAGGCTGATAAGGTTCAAAGACCCCCGCTTTTTCTTCCCTCTTTCTCTGCTCTTTCTGCGCTGACCTCAGAAGTCCTGTGCCGATGATTGCTGCCAAAATCAATAGGACTGCACAGATAACTGCTGCCGTCAGTACTTTTTTTCTTACCGCTTCCGAATGCTTCCTTGTGTTTTTAGCCATAATCCCTCCGTTTGGGGCCGGTGTGTTTATTATACGCTTGATTTATCAGACACTTGCTTTTTATAACTCTGCGTATTCCCTTCCGCAGCAGCGACCGGATCAGTCGTTCCAGCTGGTGGCATCCTGGGGCATTTCTGCATTGTAGCAGCCCAGCTTGTGGAAATCATACCATTCTGTGATTATTTTTTCCGGAGCCGCCTCCAGGGCGAACAGCACTTCCTTCGCAAATTCCAATGGAGCCGTGCCGTTTGCCGTGATTATCTTTCCATCCCTGACGGCTTGCTTCATAACATACCTTTGTTCTCCTGTATATGCCTCTCCCGCCCATTGTTTTAAATCATTCAGGTCATTGCCTGTATGATACGCATCATTCAGGGCGCCCACGGTTCCCAAAAACGCGGCGGCATCGCAAATTCCGCCCAAAACCTTTCCGTTTTCCCTGCATTGTTCAACGAGGGGCCTGATCCTGCGGGCCTCCTCATTTCTCCACGCCAGTCCCCCAATTAAAACAAGCGCTTCATATGTGGAAGGGACCGAATTAATATCATAATCAGGCAGTACACGGAAACCGCCGATGGAGGCCACAGGTTCCCTGGTCAGGGATACCGTCTTAACTTCAAACCTTCCACGTCCCAGCATATAGAGGGCCGAGGACAGATAAGCAGCCTCCCAGTCGGCATACGGCTCCAATATTACAAATAAAACACATTTCTTCATATATTTTCTCCTTTTCTTTTAATGAAATATCATAAACAAGTTATTTAATTATACACTATATTCTATAATTTGTATTGTAAAATATAGTACTACTGTTCATTTTCGTAACAGCTCAGCATTCGGCCTGGCTGTTACTGCATCCGCCCATCAAAACTCGCCTTCGGTGAGAAGCGGAAGCCTGCTGCCATCACGTTTTCCCACAGTTTGCGCAGTAAATGCACGGACCTGCCTGAACTGTTACTCCGTTTCTTCCCCCCCTTACAAAACAGCGTCCTATTTCCCGCAATATTTTAAGAGCTGCTCGCGCAGCTCTTATTCATGTATCTTATAATGCCCTCCGTCAGGCTATACACCACACGCTGCCCGCAGGCTGTCCGCCGTCAGCGTTTTGGCATCGCGGATCATCTCCTCAGGCGTTCCTGTAAATACCACCTCTCCTCCGTTTTTCCCTCCATCGGGGCCGATGTCGATAATCCAGTCCGCCTGTTTTATCACATCAAGATTGTGTTCAATTACCACCAGGGTATTTCCGCAGGAAACGATCATATCAAACAGCTTCAGCAGGTTTTCGATATCAGACATATGCAGGCCTGTTGTCGGCTCGTCCATCACAATAATACGTCCTTTTTTTCCCAGGTTCTTTGCCAGCTTGATTCTCTGGCGCTCTCCGCCGGACAGCGTACTGAGCGGCTGACCTAACGTCAGGTAGGATAGTCCCACCTGCTGCATCACCTTCAGGTGCTTCCTGATTTTGGCATCCTCAAATATCTCCATTGCCTGGGAAGCGGTCAGCCCCAGCAGTTCCACGATATTTTTTCCCTGATACCTGCAGACAAGCGCTTCCTCATTATACCGCACGCCGCCGCAGGCCTCGCATTCCGTTATCACCGGATCCATGAACGCAAGCTCGGTCACAATGACGCCTTTTCCGCCGCACACCGGGCAGGCCCCGGTGGAATTGAAGCTGAACAGGCTCTCCGGCCGGCCGTTTTCCCGGGACAGCAGCTTCCGTATTTCATCAAAGAAACCGAGAAAAGAGGCTGGCGTAGAACGGTTGGTGGCCGTGATGGGTCCCTGGTCTATCATCACGATATCATCTTCATATTGTTTTGCAAAAACCTGGGAAATCAGGGTACTCTTACCCGAACCGGCCACGCCGGTTACAACGGTCATGATTCCCAGCGGAATGTCTGCATCCACATGCTTCAGATTGTGAAGGCAGGCATCACGTACGGGCAGGCTGCCCGCAGGACGCCGGGGCGCAAGCTTCAACGCCAGGGACTGGCACATGGCCTTTCCCGTTAAGGTATCGGCGCAAAGTAGCTCCCGGAAGCTTCCTTCAAAGACGATCTCACCGCCGTTTTGTCCTGCCAGCGGCCCCACATCTATCACATGATCCGCAATGGAAATCACATCCTTATCATGCTCAACCACCAGGACCGTATTGCCCTTGTCCCGCAGTTGCATCAGAAGGCGGTTCATACGGCCCACATCGCGGGGATGCATCCCGGCGCTTGGCTCGTCAAATATATAGGTCATGCCGGTAAGGCTGCTGCCCATATACCGCACCAGCTTCAGCCGCTGCGCTTCGCCGCCGGAAAGGGAGGGCGTCTCCCGGTTCAGATGCAGGTAGGGCAGGCCGATTTCGATCATCCTGTCCAGTCCCTCGATCAGGGTAGTCACCAGCACCGATACCGTTTGATCCGATATTTGTGACAGAACCTCCCTCAGCTGCGTCAACTCCATCCCGCACATATCCGCAATGGAATAACCGTTGATTCTGCAGCGCAGGGCGGCCTCATTCAGCCGTTTTCCATGGCAGGCGGTGCACTCCGTTTCTGTCACCAGGCTCTGCGACTTTTCCCGGGTATGTCTGCTTTTATTGCTGATATCCCGGTTCAGGAGCTTTTTTGTAAAAAAATTGTACAGCCCGGGTACCTTCGGATCCTCCGGCTCTCCGCCGCCGTCACGGGAGCCGTAAAGAAGCAGGTTATATTCCTCTTTTGTATATTCCCGGACCGGCTTGTCCAGGTCGAACAGGCCGGACTGTGCATACTGCTTCCAATACCAGGCGCCGGGACGGTACAGGGAATCCTTTACACAGCCTTCATTCCAGGATTTATCCGGATCAAGGATAACCCCTATATCTACTTTTGTGACCTTCCCAAGGCCGGAGCAGGTCTTGCACATCCCGTTGGGATCATTAAAGGAAAAGTAGGACGCCGTTCCCGCAGCGGGCTTCCCTATCCTGGAAAAAAGCAGCCGCAGGCTGGCATATAAGCCGCTGATAGTGCCCACAGTGGAACGGGCATTCCCGCCCAGAGAGGACTGATCCACGATGATGGAGGCCGTCAGATTGTCTATGCGCTCCACCGCCGGTTTGGGGTATTTGGGAAGCCTTGACCTCACAAATGCAGGATAGGCGGCACTCATCTGCCGCTGTGACTCTGCGGCAATGGTATCAAAAACAATACTGGATTTGCCAGAGCCGGACACTCCGGTAAACACTGTGATTTTCTCTTTTGGTATTCTGAAGGTTACATGCTTCAGATTATTCTGGGTCAGCCCGTGCACAACAATATCCGCCGTCCGGCCCACGCATTTTTTGTCCATTTCTTCCATTTGTTCTCTCCTTTGGCTTTCAGCCCCTAAAAACATCCGGAGTATAGCATAGCAGAAAACAAAATACCATTCATGACAATTTTTGCTGCGTTTTGTCCCCATGGCCCGGTTACTGTCCAGGCAGGTCTGTACACTTACTGCGCCGGCCGCACAAATATGCCTTAACAGCAGTCATCTTTCCGGCGTGTCCCTTACCTCCAGACAGGGTTATGAAGCGTGATTTTCATCAGACATACATCGTCGCCCATCTTTATGCTTTTCAGCAGCTCCACATCTGCCCTGCAGGAAAATGCCGTTTCAAAAAGGACCTTGCTGTACCCGGTGGTACACTGGCACCAGGTGTCTGTCTCCAGCCTCTCCACCTCGGCAAGCATAGGGCAGGGACAAAATCCAAACTGTAAGAACAGTTCACCATCCCTGCAGAACAGCCCGGCCGCCCTTGCTTTCCCGGAAGCCGCAAATTCTTCTATGTTTGACGCTTCCGCCTTCAGCTCCTTTACAAGCGCAAGCTTTTCCTCCATCCCGTAACCGCACTGGCAGTTCCTCCGTATCTGCTTCACGGTTCCGCTATCGAAGCTGTTCTCCAGGCGGTGCATTGCCGCCTTTACCCATTCTGGATTATTTTCTGCCTTTGTCTGCTGCCCGCCATATACCACTTTTCTTGCGGTTTCCTCATCGCTTTCGGCTTTGACAGCCTTATAGATTACATCTTCCTGTATTTTTCTTATATCGAACATAATTTTCTCCCTTTTATCCTGTGTAACATTCCGGTTATCTGCATTTATTTCCTTTGATACAACAAATGTATAAAAATTGCATAAAAAAACCTCCTCTCCTCAATAAAAAAGATTTTTCAAACCTTCTTTATTATAGAGAGGAAGCTGTCCTGCCGACTTCTGAATTCTTGCTTTTTTCAGACCGGAATACATAAATCCATTTTCACCCTGTGGTTTTCCCTGTCGATGCTGTGATAAATATTCAATCCGTACCGCTGCGCCATTTTGCAGCCGCTTTTAGGCAGCCAAACGCTGAAAATCCCCTGCAGTGTTTCAAAAATATCCCTGATTTCACCATCAAAATGATAAACCAGCCACTTTCCCCCTTTGATCCACGTTACATTATCCAGGCCGCAGTCCGGTTCCGCCGACATGCATATATCGCAGATACACTGCGTCGGGTCCGTAATTGCCGGATCATTAAAAAAACGCTCCGCCAGGATAGTGTCCTCCCGTAAAAGTGCCTTGTATTTATCCAAAAACTGATACCAGTTCTTTTCAAGCTCCGCATAATTCCCAATAAACCGCTCATACACCACAAAAAAATCCCCCAGCTCCAAAAGCTCCATCCGGGAGGCATATTCCTCCGCAGTTTGGAAGCGGGCAATCCGATCCGGGGCAAACGGCACGGGCATGCTGCGCGTCGCAAGGGACTGCCGGAACATCGCAGGCGAGGTATTATGACGCTTTCTGAATACAGAACTGTAGTTGGAAGAGCTGTACCCGTAATCCAAACCGATGTCCGTAATCGCCTTTGTTGGATTCAGCTTCATATCCACGGCGCTCTGATCCACCCTGCAGCGTTTAATAAAGGAATAGAGAGTTTCCCCGGTTTCTTCCCTGAAGATCCGGCTGAAATAGAATTTTGATATAAAAAAATGCGCAGCTACGGTATCCAGGGATAATTCTTCCTCCAAATGCTGTATGATATAATCAATGCTTTCGCTGACAAGTTTTTTTCTGTCCATCTATCTGCATATATCTCCGTTTCCGTGCCGAATCGTATTTGAAAATTGCTTTCCCGCCGCCAGGTTTGCCCCGGGGAATGAAATGCTGGGCTTCCTCCCGTTAAAATAACCTTTTCCCGTTTAAAATATCTATATCTAATTCCTTCGCCATACCGGTCTGTTTATACGGGTTTATTTTTTCGGTTACGCCATTGCGCCTGAAAAATGAGCCTGTATTTTTAAACCAGAAGGTAACATCCGCCTTCACGCACTGCTCACGGATATTGAGCACCCAGTCATAGTCACACAGGCGCGCTTCCCGTCCCGTTTCCCCGCCGACGGTAACATGCTCCACGCCATGCAGATAAGGCGTCAAATCTATCGCCTCCAAAAGCGGCGCGCAGGCGATAAACCTCCGTTTTATCGGATAGGATAAAAACAGGGGAAGCCTGGCGTCGGCCAGTTCCTGATTTTCAACAGTACAGCCGATATTTACATTGTCATACCCTTCTCCCCAGTCCTCAGGCAGCGATACCAGAAAACGGTCAATCCGCTTTGTCAGGATTAAAAAATCTATATCTGCTCTTTCCCTGATCATGGACCAGGCTTCTTTGCGCCATTCATCCGCTTCAGGCAGGAAAAAATCAGTGGCAAAGCAGGTCGCAAGAATTTTGTTCCCTTTGATATTGTATTCGCCTTTCGCATTTTTCCGTATGGGCCAGTCGAATTTGTCCGTTTTTTGTATCGTGTTTTGCCCATAGCGTTTCGCATACGGTCCGTAAAAATAGCAGTTCGTACAGCCGTCGCTTGCTTTATAACAGCCGGTCCATGGCTCCCAGTTCATAATTTTCCTCCCTGTCAGATGCTTTTTTACATATTGATATCTAATCACTTTTTACACATTGATGTCCAATCACTCCGCCATGAAAAGTGTATCATATAACTTCATTCCGTCATAGTGACTTTTACGTACTTCTTATTATTTCCAGTGAATATTCAGCCCGCCGTCGATATCAACTGAGCTGCCTGTTATATAGGAGGAAAGCGGCGACAGCAGCAATAAAACCACAGGCGTAACTTCTTCCGCCCGACCAAGCCTGCCGAAGGGAATCCCTCTCCTTTTCGCCTCCTCCTCTTTCCAGGCTTCAAAGCTCAATAATGATTGGGATTTTTTATATCTGGCCAGCTGACGATCCGTATCGATTGCACCTAAATTTATTGTATTTACACATATTTCCGGCGCAAGGGTCTGTGCCAGCATATAAGCGACCTGCTTAACCGCCGCCCGGGAAGCGCTTACCGCCGCCATATGGGAATCCGGGATATTGGCCGTTATTCCGTTGATAATTACAATCCTGAGGGCCTCTGCTTTTAAAAGCTCCTTTACTGCGGGCTTCACCGTATTCAGGACGCCGCCGACCTTAATCTCATACTGGCTGCGCCAATCCTCCGCCGATGTTTCCAGTACTGTTCCCGTGGAGCCTCCGCCTGCGCCTGCAACAACCCCGTCAAGCCTTCCAAAATGCGCAACAGTCTTTTCCGTTACCTGTTTCATCTGTTCTTCGCATAAAACATCAGCCGGTAATGTGCGCAGACTGCTTCGATACTTATCCGGCACACTATCAGACAGTTCCTGCAGATTTGTTTCATTTCTTGCGCAGACAACAACTTTTGCGCCCTCTTTCAGCAATTCCAGTACGACAGCTCTTCCGATTCCTTTGCTTCCTCCGGTCACTAAGAAAACCTTATTTTTCAATTGTAAATCCATATTTTTTTCTTCCTCCCCCAAACCCGGCAAAACACTTACGCAGTTCACCATCATCGATTGTTATATCCATCATATTCCGGCTATGGGGAAAAAGCAATCCGGCATTTATTCCCCATATCTCCCGGATACCTCCGGCACTTATACTCTTTGCCCTTCAGGCTGCCTGCAGCATGTGCAGTGCCTTTTCCTTTTTTCACATGGCAGCCGTGATGCATAGTGTACAGATATCAGCCGCAAGCTGTGCCAAAATCAGCACCGGATCTAATATCAGATTCATACAGCCTCCGTGTGGCCGGATACCTGTTGCCGCCACGTTTTCTCACGGACTGCGCAGTGAATGCACAGTCCTATCTAAACTGTTACTACATATGGACAATTACCCACGTTGTAAAGCCAAACAAAAAGGTTACTGCCCGGGCCTTCCGCACCACTTAGATATGACTTAGAGAAATCATATCTATAATAGAAAATATATCGGGGCCGGACTGCATGTGGTTCTGTCCTGTAAAATAATATAAAGAGAGGAAATTAAAGATGAACAGAAGGTATATGTTTGCAGCAGCAGTTCTGTCACTCATGATTACCGCGGCAGCAGGATGTGGAAATACTCCGACGGCAGAAAACAGCAGCACTGCCTCCCCGCAGGCCGTCCCTGCCGCCGAAGCCACGGCAGAGGATGCATCGCAGCAGGGGCAGGATGACGGCGGATCTGAAAAGGATGGCGCAAATAGGGAAGGCGCAGAAAACAATGGGCCGGAAAGCACTGCGCCTGAAAACAAGGAAGCAGGGAATGAGGCCGCGGGAAACAGCGAAGCGGAAAACCCGGAATTGATTTTCATCGGAGGGAAAGTAAGAAGTGTTTCCCAGGATTCTTTTGTACTCAGCCGCACATTGTATGAGGAATCCGACGGTGGGCAGGGATCGGTTGTTGTGATGCCGGAGGCCGGAAGCCCGGCGGAGGAATTGGTGACCATCCGGTGCATGGATTCAACCGTATTCCTGCGTTGGACAATTAAAGGGGGCGGTGAGGACATTAAAGAAGAGGAAGCAGCTTTTTCTGAGCTTCAGGACGGGACCGGCCTGGAAGCGCAGGGGTACTTTGACGGAGATGAGTTTATCGCAGAAAAAGTGATCATTGAAGTTTATGAGTAAGGCAGGGAATGGCAGTAAAAACCGCTGTGGCATAGTTCTTAGCTATGCCGCAGCGGATGATTATCCCCTTTTCCGATTATATCCATATATTTGCCGAGAAGAAATTATGATTTATTGTAACTGTTCAGCAGGCAATACTTCAAAATCCAGCGTCCCCACCCCGGTGCCGTTCACAATCAGCGTAACCGAATGGGTGCCGGGGTAATGCTTTCTGGTGCTCACCTCTGTAAAAGAATGTTTTTTCGTGTAGTTCCTCTTCTCGTTTTCCTGTAAGGTTATCTCGGATATCTGGAATATTTTGCGGCTCCGCGTACCGTTTGCCTTTACATAATCAATCCCATATTCCAGACGTATTCTGGCTACCTTTTTTGCCTCGACCGTAAAGGAAAATGACAGCTTTTCCCCGACAGCCACACACGCGTCATCCAGTGCAAAGCCGGTAACCTCCACACAACCGGCATCCGCAAAACCAAAAATATCCAGCACTTCCCTGTTTCCTTTTTTCAGAAGCGTCCTGCAGCCGTGCTTCACAATCCAGTCCGTATCCTCATTTTTCCCGTACCAGTCCTTTGCCGTTTTTATGACCAGGCCAGGATGTGTTTTGGAAATATCGTTCAGGTTATTGGCCACGCTTTTGCGGACATACAGCGATGGATCGGCTTTCAGCCGCTCCAGAATGCCAAGGATCGGCAACGGATCTTTTTTGAAGCAGGTAAGGGCCTGTCCCCAGGGCAGCTGCGGCCGGCAGCCCTCACTGGAAAGACGCCGGACATGCTCATTGTCATGTCCGGCCCAGACGGCCATCTGCCGCATCATACGCTCTTCATTTTTTATGATAAATGGCCTCACGGCAAATTCAGAGGAGGACAATATGGTAAAGCTTTCCAGCGCAGCCATGGATAAATCCCAATAGCGCTCCTCCTGTCCGTAGACTTCAACAAAATCCGGGAAATACATGAAAGTAAAGTCGTTATACCCTTCAGGATAACCTGCCGCCACCTTATAAAGGACGTCAATCGCCTGTTCATAATCGTCCGGCAGGTATCTGCCCAAATTCACAGAGATCTGTCGCATACGGGCTTTCAGCTCTAACCTCTCCCATGCCCCGTTCATAACAGACTTTACAAAATCCTCCTCCAGAAATGAAGGATACACGGCCTTTACACGCAAAGCCAGCTCATGAATAGACTCGTAATGATACCTGTTTTTCAGCAGTTCCGACATATTTCCCCCTTTACGTCTGTTTATGCAAACCTGAGCTTTTTCTTCATTCTAATATCGTCCTGCATGAATGTCAAACTGCAGGCGTTCTCCCTATGCCCCGCGGCCCAGGCTTACCGGCAGTGCCTACTCCTGTGCCCCGCCGCCCAGGCTTACCGGCAGCGCCTACTCCTGTGCCCCGCCTTCCAGCACCCCGCGCAGCGTGGACCACATTTTTTCCACATCAAGCGGTTTGGACAGATGGGCATTCATGCCGGCATCCGCAGCCGCCCGGACATCCTCCGCAAAGGCGTTGGCCGTCATCGCAATGATGGGAATCGTTTTCGCATCCGGCCGATCCATCCCCCGGATAGCCCGCGTCGCTTCATAACCGTTCATTTCCGGCATCTGGATATCCATGAGTATCACCCGGATTGCATTCACCTCGCTGTTTTCAAACTGCTCTGCGGCAAGTCTGCCGTTTTCACAGCGAATCACCTCCGCCTCCTGGGTTTCCAGCAGCTGCATGATAATTTCCGCGTTCAGATCATTATCCTCCGCCAGCAACACACGGATTCCCCTCAGCAGCCCGCTCTTAGCCAGACTCTCCCTGGATTCCTTCGCTGCGGCCACGGGAGCGCCGTATGGCAGGGTTATTGTAAAATAAAACTCGCTTCCGCAGCCCGGCTTGCTTTTCACCTTCAGGCGGCCGTCCATCAGCTCCACTATGCTGCTGCTGATTGCAAGCCCCAGGCCGGTTCCCTGGCTTCTGGAATAATTCGTCCCCACCTGTTCAAAGCTGCTGAAAATCCTCTTTTGATCCTCTTCGGAAACTCCCACACCGGTATCGCTCACCCGGAAGGAATACTCAGCGCCGGCATCGCTGCTTCCTTTTTCTATTACCCGCAGGCAGACGCTTCCCCCCGGCTCGGTAAATTTGAACGCATTGGAAAGCAGGTTGGTAAGCACCTGCCGCAGGCGGATGACATCACCAGTCAGGTCATTGTGTGTAATATCTTGTTCCAGGGTATAGGACAGTCCGCGTCTTTTTGCTTCATTTTCCATCATCCCCTGCAGTTCGTCCAGCAGCTGTCCCAGGGAAAAAGGCTCCCTGGCAATCGACAGCATACCGCTGTCAAGTCGGTTCATATCCAGGATGTCATTGATAAGATCCCGCAGATACCGGGATGAGGACTGTATTTTAATGAGATTCTCCCGGACATCCTCCGGCATATTATTTTTCATCAGGGTCAGATCCGTCAGTCCCATTACAGCGTTCATGGGCGTCCTTATTTCATGTGACATGCGGGAGAGGAAATCCCCCTTCGCCCTGCTTTCCGCCTCCGCCTTTTCCAGGTTATTTTCCATGATAACCGCTTTGGTATGGGAACGGTTCACCAGAAGGACGGCGGTCATAACCGCTGCCAGGAAAAGCGACAGGATCAAAATGAATAACAGGGGATTCGCATTCATAATATCTATGATGGAAAGGTTCCCCGCCCCCATGGAAACCATATTCCGGTTCAGAAGCTCTGTTTTTTGGTCGGTGGAAAGGCTGCCCAGCGCCTTGTTGAGTATGGTAAGAAGATCCGGGTCGGCCGGACGCATGAGCGCGAAGTTCAGATCATCGCTGTCATTGACGATGGTTACCGGAACCAGATTGACGAACTGATATGTCTGGATATCCCGTTCCATTCGGGCGGACAGGCCGTAGATGATATCCGCCTCTCCCCGGTTTACCGCCGAAAGTGCTTCCCTGACGCCGGGATAGGCAACCACCTTTGCCGCATGGATGTCACCAGGAAGCCGCTGTCCCTCCACAATTGCACACACAAGGTTTTCTCCGGGATAGCTTGAAGCCTTATTGCGTATGATAATGTTATTCATATTTACATAGGGCGCAGTGAGCGCCAGGCCCATATCGGCGGCATCCGCTTCGGTACCCAGGAAAAAGCCGAGCATATCCACATCCCCTCGCTTTACCATCTGAATCGCCTGCATATAGGTATTAGCATATATATAGGAAAACTCCAGCCCTGAATAGGCGGAAACCTCCCTTAGAAGATCCGGCACCAGACCATTATGGCTGTCGTCCGTTTCATCCGCACAGAACAGCGGGTGCCAGTTTTTAAGAACCGCCACAGTAACATGTCCTTTTTCTTTGATGTAGGCAAGCTCCCCTTCGGTCAGCTGAACGCTGGCAGACATTCTGTCCGGGTAATGGGCTGCGTACCGCTCTGCGCCAAAGCTTGGGTTGGCGTCCGTAATTTTTTCCAGGGCCATGTTCAGCCCGTCCAGCACCTCCTGGTTCCCGATGTTGGTTACAAGGTAAAAAGGCTGAGAATCATAGGCTGCCGCCACACGGAACTGGTCTCCTCCCTCCGTACTGTTGCCCTGAAGAAGATCCACTTCACCGTTTTCCAGCCTGGCATACAGATTGCCGTCTGTAAAGCTTTCACTGCTATAGTATTTTAAGGTACAATGAAACCCGTTGAATGCCAGGAATTCTTTCAACCGCCGGATATTTTCCTTTGCATTTTCATATACGCCTATGGTTTTTCCATTCAGGGATTCCAGATTGTTTGTCCTGATGCTGCGATCCTCCTGGCGGGCAAGCAGAATTGATTTGCTGTAGCCGGTATTATAATCCGGATAAGCGAAAAAAGCTTCAAAGCCTTCCGCATAATAGGTTCCGCCCATAAGTTCAAATTTGCCGTCAAGAAAATCATCAACCATAGTCTGGCTTTCGGTATCTATGTATTCATATTCCCAGCCGGTATATTTTGCTATTTCGTTTAGATAATCCACCACCATGCCGTAACGGGTCCCATCCTCCGCCGTTTCCGTAAGACCCTTCACCTGCGGGAAAGCAACCCTGACCACACGGGGCGTTTTCCCCGCTGCCCGGGATGGAATACATAGCATTAAAACCGACATTGCCAGAAGAACTGAAATCCATCGCTTCATACCTTTTATTCTTTTATTTTTCATTTGTCCGCTCCATGCCGTTATCATATTTTCCTCACCGCAGCTTTGCTTTGTTCCTGCCTTCTTACGGAGTATGGCCATTATCCAGCACCATACGCAGCGCGTCTCCCAGCAGGTTCATATCGATGGGCTTTGCCACATGGGTATTCATCCCTGCCTCCAGGGCCTTCTGCACGTCCTCGGAAAAAGCGTTGGCCGTTATGGCTATGATCGGTATTTTTTCCGCATCCGGCCGGGACAATGCCCTGATTGCGCCTGCCGCCTCATATCCATTCATCACAGGCATTTGAATATCCATCAAAATGGCATCATAGGTCCCCGGCTCCTTTTCCAGGAACGCCCTGACCGCCTGTGCGCCGTCCGGCTCCACTTCACAGCCCGCCCCATAGACAGCCAGCAGCTCACGTATGATTTCCGCATTGATCTGATTGTCCTCCGCAACCAGGAACCTGCGGCCTTCCAGCAGCTTCCTGTGCAGCTGCGCCGCAGGGAGCATCCCGTTTAACTCCGTGCGTGCGGCGCTGCTTTCCTGCGCTTTATCAAATTCCAGCTCCACACGGAATACGGAGCCTTCCTTCAGCTTGCTTTCCACCGTAATCCTGCCGTCCATCAGTTCAACCAGCCCCCTGGCAATGCTTAGGCCCAGCCCGGTCCCCTCAATTTGGGCAGCGCTGTTGTCCCGTGCAAAGGGGTCGAACACCTGAGCCAGGAACTCCTCCCGCATTCCTATTCCCGTATCGCGGACCGAAAAACGGTATCTGATACGGTCCTCTGCCTGGACAGCCGGTATCTCTTCCGCTAAAAGCAGCACCTCGCCGCCCTCCGGCGTAAACTTAACCGCATTGCTAAGAAGATTAATCAGGATACGCTTAATATGCAGCGCGTCCCCATAAAAAAAGGAATGCTTAATGTTCTCCTCCTGCACCTTGAACTTGAGTCCGCCTGCCCTGGCCCGCGGCTCCATGATGACGGAAATCTGCTTCAAAAGCGCCGGCAGATGGAGAACCGCCGGATTCATGACCACCCCGGAACGCTCTATCCTGCTCATATCCAGCACGTCATTCACCAGGCTGAGCAGGTGCTGGGAGGAAATTTCGATTTTTTTCAGGCAGCCCTCCACCCGTTCCTTATCGTCTATATAATGCAGCCCCAGCGCCGTCATATTGACAATGGCGTTCATGGGAGTACGGATGTCATGACTCATGGAGGAAAGGAAATTGCTCTTGGTCTGATTCGCTTCCTCGGCAAGGGCCAGCGCTTCCTCCAGCTCTTTTTGGGCCTGCTGCTCCGCGGTCAGGATATCCATCACATCCGCATGCACCATGCAGATAGTACGGTGGTTTTCATCTCCCCACAGAACATTTACCTGTTTATAGTGCACCCCGTCTTCCGCTTTGCAGGGAAATTTCCCCGGGCCGGATACTTTTCTCTGACATTGGAATACAAAATCATAACCCGCCGGCTCCTTATCCAGCCTTGCAAGCATAACCTTCAGAGAAAACTGCTCCCTTACCCTTTCCAGTTTTTCCCCGGGAACGCATTCTTCTGTAAAATGAGTTACATAATCACCATAGCTTGCTTCAAAGTAAGGAGGCAGGTTTTCCAGGACCATCCGGCGGCTGTACATGGTAAAGCTCTCGCTGCCGATATCCAGAAATCCCATTTGTTCAAAGGTGTAAGCCAGCATATTCAACAGTCCCTGCTGCTCCACAACCGACTCCGTAATATCGGTGCAGATCAGGCAGACCCTGTCCAACCGCAGGTCCGTGATCGAAACCGTCATGTTTTTAGTCCGGATGCCTCCCTTTTCATCGATAATGGAATAGGTAAAGGTATACGGCCCGTTGTCGGACAGCCGGCGGCGGATTTCCTCCGGCTCCAGCGCTTTTTCATAATTTCCCCGATCCCTCGGGACGACTGTTTTCCCTGCCATTGCCGCTATGTACGCAGAGTGGCAGCCGCAGGGCGGCGGTATACAATGGGCATTCTGGCTGCAGCTGAGTACACGATAGCTGTCCTTCCCCAAATCCAGATCCACTACATAGTCATGGCTGGTCACGGAAAGCTGATGGAGGATCCGGTCGGCTATGGTATTTTCCGTGATATCTGTTACAGTAAGAACTCCGATAACATCACCGGTATCAGGCATTTCCACCAGTTCCATCCTGATTTTTACATACCGGCCATGATCCTCACGCGGCAGCTTGACATAGCACTGCATCTCCCGCTTCATATCATGCCGCCGGAAAGCCGCCAGCGCAGGCGCGTTCAAATAGGTATCCCGGAACGCCTTCCGTTCTTCCTCCTCCACCACCAGGCCGGAAAGGCCTAAAAAGAAATCTTCCCTGATATCACCATAGGCTGTCAACAGCCCGGAATCGGTGGCATCCCATATCTCCAGTATTTTATTCTGCGTGATGTTACAGTGTCCCAGCACAAGGGTATCCGGGCCGGGAGTGCGGTAATGCTGCAGAATAATATCCTCATACTGACGGTTCATCTGTTCTTTTTCCTCAACGGTCCCTGTAATGTCCGTGTAAACGGAATACAGGCGGCACCCTCCCTCCGGCGTCTTTTGCAGAGATACCGTATCCTTTACCCAGATATATCCGCCGCCGCCCAGCTTCATCCTGGCCGTGAGCTCACAATGGCCGGCGCCGTGCTCCACATATTCCGCAAGCTTCTGCCGGCCAGCCGCAGCATCCTCCGGATGGAGCCCCGCAAAAATATCAGTTTCATAAAGCTTCATGGCCTCTTCCACAGTCATATGGGTCATGGCGGCAAAACCGTCGGATATATATTCCGTCTTCATGCTCCCGTCCTGTCCGCAACGGATAACCGAAATCCCCCCTGGCAGGCTTTCCAGCACCGTCTGGAAGTACATGGCCAGCCGTTCCTTCTCCCTGCGGTTGTGCACCTCCTCCGTAACGTCGCGGATATATTTGATATACGCAGGGGTTCCGTTCCAGTCCGTTTCCTGAAACCACGTAACAAAGCACCTGTCGGAGCCTTCGATCACCATTTCATGCGCCATGCCGTCAGCCCCATGGGTATTCAGCGTACAATGGCGGCAGGGGGCTTTTTGCCCAAAAAGGGCGGCATAACATTTTTTCCCGATGCAGCCCTGTCCGGATGACAGGAAGCGCCGGGATGCATTGGCATAGAGAACCTCGCAGGAGCCCTTATCAATCACATAAATGCCGTCGTCCGTCTTATTCGTAATCTTATCGGACAGACTGCCCTGCGCCGGGAGACCATCCGTGTAACAATTGGAGACAGGACGGGTTCCTTCCACGGGAATTCCCCTGATTTCCTGTCCATCCACGACCGTTGTTTTTTTCATTGCCTCACCCGCTGTACCTTTCCTGTCTGCATAAGCAGCACTTTCTTTCCGGTATCCTAATGTCCGTTTTCTCCCCGCTGCCGGGGCAGAATACAAAAAAGCTAACCTTGATCACTTGGTATTTTATTAAAAGTATAACAAAACAAGGCCGAAATAGCAACCGGCCTGATCAGATTATTATGCTGTCGAAAGTGGAATTCACATTTTAAAAATGCTATACTGAATACTGTATGTTCATGCAATGGAAAGATATGGCCTGTCCGGAGGAACAAGAATATGGAAAATATCATGGAACTGCAGCAGATAGTATACAGTGTCCTGAAAACACAGATAAGCTTTGGGGTATACCGGTTCGGGGAGCAGCTGCCCACAATGGATGAGGCCTGCCGGCTGTTCGGCGTCTCCATCAAGACTATCCGCGCCGCCTATCAGCAGCTGCAGCAGGACGGACTGATCAAAATATCAAAAAACATCGGCGCCAGGGTAACATCTGATTACAGCAGTGAGGACATCCGGCAGAATGTGCGAGAGTTTTTCTCCTGCCGGAGGCGTTCATTGATCGATTTAAATCATTCCACCTGGCTCCTGCTAAGTGAAGCCCAGCTGACAGCGTTTAAAAAAGCCTCCAGCAGGCTGCTGGAGGAACTGGAGCAGCTTGCCCGAAGCCAAAATATTCTTTCTCCCTATATTATGATCCGGTTTTTCCAGATGATTTACGGCTCCTTACATAATGACCTGCTGATGCGGTTAGTGTGGCAGGTGAGTATGTTTTTCCTGGTGCCCTTTTTAAGCATCCCTGAAAATCTGAAGGGCCTGAAGCCGAAATACAATCCGATGCTGCACAGAATTGATCTGTGCCGGAAAAAGGACTGGGACAGCCTTTCGGCTGCCATAGATGCCTATGAAGCGCAGGTATCCTCGGCTTTATGCCTGTTTTATGATAACCTGGGCGCTTCCTCTGCGCCCGAATGTCAGGAAGCCTTTCAATGGAGCAGTTATAAAAAGGCATCACAGCGCTGCTATTCCCTATGCATGGAAATCCTGAGCGGCATCAGCTGGGGCCTCTATCCGGCAGGCGCCATGCTGCCATCAATGAATAAAATGGCTGAGGAAAAACAGGTTTCCGTCATCACCATCCGCCGTACGCTTTCCCTGCTTGGCAGTATCGGCGTAACAAAAACGGTCAACGGAATCGGTACCTATATCCTGCCGCTGGGAAAGGTCGCGGACAACTGCGACTTCACCCGGCCCATAGTCAGGAAACGGCTGCTGGATTATGTACAGAGCCTGCAGGCGTTTGCCCTGACCTGCAGGAGGATTACGGAAATTACAGTTTCCCGGCTGGATGATGCCGGCAGGGAGCAATTTAAGGAACGGCTGCTGCTGCTCCGCCGCCGTAACCGCTGCGAGCTGGCTCCTTATGGTATTCTTGAGCTTATTCTGCATACCGCTCCCCAGCAGGCCGTCAGGACGGTATACGATTCCCTGTTCCAGCAGTTGTTATGGGGATATGCCATACGGAATATGCGCGGCACCCCGGAGGCGCAGAACGGCTATTATCTTCCCCATCTTGATGCCCTTCTGGCGTATCTGGAGCAAGCCGATGCCTCCGGCTTTGCCGCGAAGCTGGAATGCCTCCTGCATTCTGAAGTTACTTTCGCGGCGGAGCAGCTTGTCCGGGTTGGGATTCAGGAGGCTTCCGGGGTTTTGTATTGATTATCAGAGGCCTGCTCTTATCAATAAACAAACGCATGCCTCATTCTACGCAACCTGATAACGGTAAAGCGCATAACAAAACGCTCCCGGCAGCGTAAATGCCGCCTGCCCTTCCCCGTCCACCTGTACCGAACGCTGCCCGGCAGCTCCCAGAATGCCTTCCAGCTCCAGCCTGCAGTCCGCCAGCCCGCGCAGCTGACAGCGGTAGGTTTCCTCACTGCTGTTTTCCCGGATAAGCAGCAGATATCCCTTATCCTCTGTTTTCACAGACTGGAATCCCGTCCATGCCGTGCCGTCCGGTTCTTCTCCGATGGGAAGGACATAGCCTGATAAAAGGTCGCTCTGCACCTGTCTGTACTGCGGAAGGATCCTCTCCAGCACCTTTGCCTCCGCCTCATTAAGACCTGTCAGCTCCATCCAGGCGAGCGGATTGGCGCACATCGTCACCGCAAAGGAATATTCCATACCGCATACAGCAGGCGCCAGCGGATCGCCCTCATACAGCTCCTGATTGCGGGCTACATTTAAGAACTCCATCTGCAGGCGGCTGGCCGGCATGTACTCCGACAGCATCCACAGATTCCGCAGCGTCCGGTGAGGATAATAATTGGGCCATTTCCCGAAATTTCCGGTGAAACGGTTCTCCACAAACAGGGAACCGTAATGGATTCGGCCATAATAGCCGCTTCGGGTTTCCGCCGTCACGTCCATATTGAAGAACACCTTGCCATCCGTTTCCGTCAGCACCTGCTGTATCAGCTTTGTGAGATTCTCTTCCGATACCTTGGAGGTCAGCTTCACGCCATCCATCTTAAAAGCCGCAATCCCATACCGGCGGTGCAGCCCTATCAATGTCTCGCTGTCTTTTTTCCAATTGGCAAACTCATGGGAGGAATCCGGAGAAAACCACAGTCCCAGACGCACGCCTTTGCTTTTGGCAAAGGCCGCAACCGGCTCCAAACCGTTGGGGAAACGAAGGGGATTTACCTCCCAGAAATCCGCATTTGCCGCATAATAGCCATTCCAGACGCCGCCCGGGTTTACGGAATTGGCGCTGGTCCCGTTCTGCCAGCCGTCGTCGATCTGATACAGCGTAATCCCAAGCCTTCCCGCCTGTTCCAATTCCTCCAGCAAAAACTGTTCACTGAGCCTTCCATCGCAGGACTGATCCCCCCAGGTATTGGACATCACAAAAGCATCCTTCTGCTCGGAAAACGAATGCAGCGCCATGTGGTAATCCTGCAGCGCCAGACTCGCATTCCCTCTTTCTCCATCCCAGAAAACCACACTGCTTCCATAAGCAGTCAGTGCGCCGGCCCTGCTGCACTCTGTCCGGTCAAACCCCCAGCCTACCGGAAAAACACTGTTTCCCTTCACATAGAAATCGGCTTTGACCTTCCCCTGATAAGCCAGTGGCGTGGGGCCCTCCTTGATAAAAATCAGCCCCTCTTTATCCAGCGGATCCTCGGCAAACAACAAATTTCCGTTAATATACCGGCTTTCCCTGCGGTTAAAAATTCCGTGGTCAGTATGTACCAGATTATCATAATCATCCGTTCTGTCCACAAAGGAAACACTCTTCCATTTACAGTGCAGAGGCGCCAGCGGAAATGCATCCTGATAGTCTCCCTGCGGCTCCGGTGCGTAAAACTGCGTCCCCGCAGCGGGCAGCATCTCTCTTTTCTCCCCTGGTTTTTCCTCTGTCAGCGCACACTGCTCTTCCTGTTCTTTCATTCCCAGGCCATCCTTCCATACAACCTGCAGGCAGGAACGCAGGACTGCCGTCTGCGGATAAATCCTGTGAATCCACCGAAGCTGACAGTCCGCGTATTCCAGCACCACCGCCGCCTTTAAATGCTCCCTCCCGATTCCGCAGTCATCATCGCTGCCAGCCTCCATCCTGAGGCTGCGCGGCTTCCCTGACAGAAAAGCTTCATGGAAAAAGGCATCTTTTTCCTTCCGGGCGCAGAGCCAGTCCGCATCTTTGCCGCAGTCCAGCCACTCCTTTCCCGTCTTTTTATTTTTCAGGGAGCAGACCGCCGGGAGCTCCCCCTCCATGCGCCAGCTTCTTTCCACAACAGCGTTTCCAATCCGCAAGCTTCCGTTTTCCAGTACCGCATAACAGTCCTGGAAAGAATATGATGTTTTTTCCATTCTCGTCTCCTTTTCCTGTCACAGCGCTTTATCAGCCGGGTATGGTTCTGTTGTATAAAAATTCGGCATATTTCCGGTAATCGTCAGCATCCCCAGTAAGACCAGCGTATCCTGGAAATAATCGCCGGGCCATTCCAGCATCGGTTCCTGCCTGCTTAAATAGTCATAAGACCTGTCCAGCAATTCCCGGGTGGACTCATCCACCATCGCCGCGGGAGCCAGCATCGCGGTTATATTGCGGGGAGAACATTTTTCCGACACCGGCATGCCTGAGAGCAAAAACCGTTCGCTCACCCGGTCGAAGTCCCAGTTAAGGCTCTCCATATACCGGGAAAACCATACCGCATTCCGGTGCGGATAGTCATGGGCCAGCCCCGTTTCATCCGTTCCGTACCACAGGTAATCCAGCGCTGTCCGCCACGGGACCCGGCAGGAATCATAGCTGAATACATAGGGCTTGCCGCCCCCCGGCCCGAAGGTATCCAGATGAAATACGAACGGGGCCAGCGCCGTATCCGGATTCAGCTTATAAAAATAAGCGAACAGACGGTATGCCGCATCCCTGACCTCTTTCCAGCCGGCATCCCCTGTTATCTCTGCAAACAACCGCGCATATGCCGGAATCTGATAGGAGGACATGGTATAATCCCAGGAGAGCCCCTCCGGATTTTCCAGCTGCGCCCTGGCAATCAGATATTGGGGCTTGATTATCGTATAAGCCATCAGATTGCCAACCAGTGCCTTTCCTTCCTCCAGATAGCAGATCTCTCCCTCACTTCCCCATTGCCTGTGCGCCGCCAAAAGGGCAAAGGCAACGTCAAGATCCCCGTCCGGCGCCACATATTCGCTCAGATCCTTTCCCGTCCGATCCGCCTCCCATCTCATCAGGCCGCATTCCGGCAGGCTATGATTTTTATAGTAACGGAAAATGCTGTCGAACTCCTCATGGGCATGATTTTGGGCATTCGCCATATATACGGATAAAAGCATGCCGTAGCCGGTGCCCTCCGAGCAGGTTCCGAACTGATAGCAGTTTCCGCCGGATACCCGCAGCTCCCCTTCCAGACAGCCCTCCGTTGTCAGATAAAGCGCCTTCCAGCTTTCATATAAATGCTGCAGATCCCGGTTCATTTTTTCCCGGCTCCGGTTCGGCAAAAATCCCTGTTTATATCCTCCCCTGTGCGGGAAGGGATAATTTTCCCTTCTCCCTGTCATCACAAAATCCCTCCTTGCAGAAAGAACCGAAAGCAAATCTCTTCACCTTCGGTTCCTTTCCTATTTACTGTGCTGCGAAATATTCTTCCAGCTGTCTGTTGACTTCATCAATGATCTTATCGACTCCTGCTTCCTTTACCTTTTCCCTCAGCTCGGGCAGCGCTGTTTCCGGATCCGATACGCCAAAATCCAGAGGCAGCTTGTACTCTGTAAGCACATTCGCAACTGCCGCGCATTCCGCCGCCACAGCAGAATCATCAAAAACGAAGGCGGTCAGCGGGGAGTATACGGCATTGCTTTCATAGCTGTCAAATTCATCCAATACCTTCTGCTCATCCGCTGCATTCTTGAACATAAACTTTTCCACCTGGGTTCCCATGCCGAGATTGCGCAGCGCCAGTGTGGACGGATCTACGCCCTCCGGAGTTGTTTTACAGCCGTTTTCATCTACAACATAGGTCTTTCCTTCAATGCCGTATTGCATTGCCCGGAATACTTCTTCGTCCTGATTGATCAGTTCAAGATATGCCATTGCCCGTTCCGGATGTTTGGAATTAACGCCGATAGCCATACCGTTATTGGTCGGGGATACTTTTATATAGGAGCCTGCGTCAAAATTCTTAAAGTCCAGTTCCCAGTCAGGGTTGTTTGCCTTTATCTTCTGGTACATCTGCAGTATATTGGACTTATTTCCGATTGTAATTGCGGATTGTCCGGCTTCAAATGCTTCCGCCAGCATTCTTGTCTCCGAAAGCACATTTCTGGACCAGTAGCCCTTCAGGTAATATTCACGGTTTCTCTTTACATAGGCTTCGTATTCCGGTGTATCCAGGAGATTGAATGCCTTGCTTCCTGCTTCATCCTTACATATAACAACACCGCCTGCCGCCGTGCTGCTTTTTCCTGCGGTCATCTGGCCCCAGTCATTTTCAGTCATCAGCAGCATGTTCAGGAAAATCTGAGGACCGGTTGCCAGCGGAAGCATATCCGGCTCATTCTCCTTGATTGCATCCATATAAACTGCCAGGGAATCCCAGTCTGTAATCTCCGGAACATTATATTTCTTCCGCAGATCCTCTCTCCAGAGCGTCACATAGGTGGTGTAATCCGTGGTCGGGGAAGGCACCATATAAAGCTTGCCGTCCACCAGAGCCGTATCAAGCGCGCCGCTTTCCTTGAATTCCGCATAGGTCTTGGGCGCATATTTGGGCATCAGCTCAGAAAGCTCCAAAAAGGGCCCTTTGAGCGCTTCTGACGTGTAGTTCATCCAGTTCGCCACGTATACCAGATCATACGCTTCGCCGCTGGCATAGATTAACGGCATCTTTTCCTTATACTCACCCCAGGATACCATAACTGGTTTGATGGTTGCATTGATTTTTTCTTTCAGCATTGCATTGAGGTTATCCAGCACTTCATCTGCATAGATACCGCCTTCATCACCTATACAGTACATTAACAGCTCCACTTCCTCATCAAAGTTTGTCCCTTCTGCTGCCGTACTGCTTTCTGCCGCACCGCTTTCTGCTGTTGTCCCGGCTGCTGCCGTATCCGCTTTTTCCTCCGATGCTGCTGCGCTGCCGCATCCAGCGAGCATTGATGCACACAGGGATAATGCGGTCAGCATTCCTAACCATTTTTTGCCTTTCATTTTCATACCTCCATTTGTTATTTAAGCCGATAAGAGAATCGCTCTCTTTGCTTACTACTATAAGTAAAAATTTATTGTAAATCCAGTCAAATTAAGATACATCCCGGCATTCTTCCGGTTTTATAGTATCAGCCTTTGACCGCTCCTACCGTAATTCCCTTTACAAAGTACCTCTGTACAAAGGGATATAAAAGAAGAATCGGACCGGTGGTCACCACTGCCATTGCCATACGGAAGGTTTCCGCCGGCAGGTCCACCATGGCTACGCCGCTCTGCATCGCCGCATCCTTGAGCACCTGGATATTGGAAAACATCTGGTATAACAGATACTGCAGAGGATATAATTTGGAGCTGTTGATATACAGCTTGGCATTTGCCCAGTTGTTCCAGTATCCCAACGCAATGAACAGCCCGATGGTTGCAAGCCCCGCTTTGGAAAGCGGCAGGTAAAGCCGGGTAAAAATCACGAAATCGTTAGCGCCGTCCAGCTTTGCCGATTCCATAATGGAATCCGGGATATCCGTCATGAAATTACGCATCATAAAAATGTTCCAGGCTCCCAAAAGCCCCGGAAGAATCAAAGCCCAGAGGGTGTCCTTGAGCTGCAGGCCATTAACGATCAGCAGATAGCCGGGAAGAAGACCGCCGCTGAAGATGGACGGGAAATAAAAGAACATGGCAATCTGGTTCCTGTATTTAAAATCCTTACGCATGAGCACAAAGGCTGCCATTGTGGTAAGAAACAGGCTGAGCCCTGTCCCCACCGCCGTGATCAGAATGGTTATGCCATAGGACCTGAAAATCTTTTCCGGGACTTTAAATACCATCCTGTAGGATTCCATGGAAAAATCCTTCGGCCAGAAAGCAAAGCCGTTTCTTATAACCTCACTTTCCGCGGTAAATGAACCGATAACAATCAGCCAGAAGGGGATGAAGCAAATAATTGCTGTCAGGATGGAAATGACATATGCAAAAATTTTTACCCCATATTCACTTTTATATGTTTTCATAGACGCCTCCTTTTAAAATAATGCATAGTCCGGGTTCAGCTTTTTCACCACATAATTGACTGTCACAATCAGCACAAATCCGAAGAAGGACTGATACAGACCCGCCGCCGTCGCAAGACCGGGATCAAAGCTTGTTGTTGTCATACGGAACACGTAGGTATCGATAATATCCGTCACCGGATACAGTGTTCCGTTCGCACCGATAATCTGGTAGAAAAGCTCAAACTGCCCTTTCATGATTTTCCCCACACCAAACAGGGTCAGTATAATCATGGTAGGCTTCAGCAGCGGCAGCGTGATATAACGGATCTGCTGGAACCGGGTCGCCCCGTCCACACGGGCCGCTTCATAAAATTCACTGCTGATTCCTGTAATGGTCGCCATATAAACCACAACACCATAGCCCAGTCCCTTCCATATATGGAAAAACAACAGGATAAAAATCCAGGCATACATATTACTATAGGTATCATATCTCTCCATTCCCAGAGACATCAGGATATTGTTCAGCGTACCGCGCTCATAATTGAAGATATTGTACACAAACGCTCCCAACAAAACGGCAGATACAAAATAAGGTAAAAACATCAGGGTCTGTGACAGCTTCTTGCAGATTTTGCTTCCTATTTCATTTAGCAGGATTGCAATTCCCACCTGCGTAACCAAATCCAGTATAATAAATGCAATATTATATAGAATTGTATTCCTGGTCACCCGCCACAGGGTTCCGGACTTATAAAGATATTCGAAATTCGCCCAGCCGACCCAGGGGCTGCCAAAGATTCCCTGCCCGTAGTTGTAATCCTTAAAGGCGAGCATGATGCCGCCCATAGGCACATAGCAGAAAATAATGAAAAAAACGATAGCAGGCAGCAGCATTAGAAATAACAGTTTTCTTCTGCGTACCTCTTTTAAAATATTTTTCACGGGGTTTTGTCCTGGCTGCGTGCCGGAATAGGCTGCAGCCTTTGCTTTTTGCTTTTTCTCCATAATACAGGTTCCTTTCTCTGAAAATCTGAAATTTATCCGGCAGCATGTGTTTTCATCCATGTCTGTCCTATCTGCCCAAATCTTAGCATCCTCTTCTTTCCCCGTGTAGTCAAAATGGGCGATACTGCCCGAATTACGGATTTTTATAATCCCATGGGAAGCGTATCCTTTCTATAATTTTCTATAATATGTGTACATTTTGCCTTTACCTCAGATTTAGGCTGTACTTTGAATCCTGTCTCTTCTATAATAGGGGC
Source organism: Eisenbergiella massiliensis (assembly GCF_003435485.1). NCBI lineage: Bacteria > Bacillati > Bacillota > Clostridia > Lachnospirales > Lachnospiraceae > Eisenbergiella > Eisenbergiella massiliensis. The sequence goes on along the minus strand of NZ_QVLV01000004.1, from coordinate 25,346 downwards.
ATCAGCAGGCTATGGATTCCTTTTGAAAAGAAGCATTTCCACCGCCTGCCGGCATCCGTATCGGATGATCTTTTTCGGAAAATATGAAGTCTTCTGCGCCGGTCCATCAATGGCCGGGGACAAACACTATCACAAGAAGGAGGTACCCTATGAGTATCAAATTCGGAAAAGACGATTGGGACAGAATCAAAGAAACCTACGACAGCTGGTGGAACCGGACACTGGAACGTCCTGCCATCAAGCTGACGCTCCAGCAGGAAGCTCCCTGTACAAGCAGCATTCCCCTGCTTAGTCAGGCAAACTGCCACCGGCTGGACATCAGCCCGGAGGATGTGGTTGAACGCATCAACGCTCATTTAGAGCAGCAGGAATATCTGGGGGATGCCTTCCCCATGGTAAACTTCGACGTTTTCGGTCCCGGCGTCCTGGCTGCCTTCCTGGGGGCGACACTGGATAATTCCTCCGGCAATGTCTGGTTCCACCCCACAGAAGAGCTGGAGCTTAGCGAAATGCATTTTGAATATCAGCCGGACAACCTCTGGTTCAACCGAATCAAAGATATTTACGGCGCCGGCATCAGGAAATGGAAGGGGAATGTCCTGATGGGCATGCCTGACCTGGGCGGCATTATGGACATTGTCGCCACGCTGCGCGGCTCGGAGAACCTTCTCTATGATCTGTATGACGAGCCGGAGGAGGTAAAACGCGTCAGCCGGGAAATCCAGGAGCTGTGGCTGCGTTATTACAAAGAGCTGAATGAAATCCTGCAGCCGGTAAATCCCGGCTATTCCGACTGGTCCGGCCTTTATTGCAGCGAACCCTCCTATGTGGTACAGTGTGATTTTTCCTATATGATCAGTCCCGACATGTTCCGGGAATTTGTTGCCGATGATCTGACACAGCTGTGTACGCTCCTTCCTCACACGCTTTATCATCTGGACGGCAAGGGCGAACTGCCCCATCTTCCCCAGATTGCTGCAATCCGGCAGCTGGATGCGATCCAGTGGTGTCCCGGAGACGGAGCCCCACGCACCATGGAATGGCCGGAGGTATACCGGCAGATCCGCCAGGCCGGTAAAAATATCCATGTGCTTGGCGCAAGAAAGGACTTTGATTCGATTGCCAAAGACATCGGCGCAAAGGGACTGTATCTGAACCTGAGCGCCCCTGCCTCAGCGAAGGACGAATATGTTTCCTTCTTAAACAAGTATTTACCGTAATCCACGGCTGTCCAAATATTAAGGGAACAAAAAAAACGGTCACACAAGAGCAACTACGCTCCTATGTGACCTTTTTTTATACTATAACAATTCCTTATTGGATAAAAAATATTAATACTCATTGTGTTGTATATTCAGCCATCACTCTGCATCCTTCTCATTTTGTATTTGCGGCAATTTCCCTGCCTGTTCAGCAAGCTTTTTCTCCTGTGATTTTACCCGCCGTTCTAATTTTTTAATATCTTCAGAGGGTTCATCTCCTGTGTAGAATAGCCGCCAAACAATGCCTTGTCTCCTCTGGAACGGATGCGGCCAAACCCCGCATCGTCTACGCCACGCTCATAAATATTTTGTGATAGGCGCTTTTCTGATTCACGAAGCCTGCCACGTGCTTCAGTACGTTCGATTAAAGCAATACGCTCATCTATTAGTTCCTGCTTTCGTGTCTGCACAGCAAAATAGCTCTGTGCAAAGGCAATTTCTTCTTTCTTGGGGTCACCGTTTTGAGCGATCAAATAGCAAGCGTATCTGGTAAGCATATAATCTTTGATATTTCGTTTTGCGCCACTACCCAAGTCAACCATTTTCGTGACCTCACGAAAATGGTCTGAAACCAAAATAGTGACTTATTACCGTGCAATGGGAATCAGGCTTCTCTCTGCAATCAGAACCGGGGCATCATAAACCGGGATCCTCCGGAACCTGTCAATTGTCCCCTCCCGGCTCCACTGTGCTGCGGGGATCTCATACACGCTGCCGGTAATCATGTCAACCAATACCGGATCCTCGAATCCGCCGCCTGCAAACGCGAAATCCAGGAAGGTCATTTCACAGTCGTCTCCCGGAATCGCATCATCCTTCCAGATGGTGTAAACCCTTTTCTTTGTTTCCCGATGCCGGTATCCATACACTGCAATACTTCTGTCCGTGCTAATCCAGTATCTGTTGCCGTCGCCTTCCGCAAGGCTGTGCGTATAGGAAGCATCCTTTATCCGCTCAAGCGTATTGTCAAAAACAGCCGTCACATTCTGCACTGCATAATAGGCCAGCTTGCATCCGGTTACTTTGTTCCCGGCATCTGTTTTCAAAAGTCCCTTTGCATTTTTCTTCTGGACCGGGCCATTTCCGGTGTACTGCATTTCTGCAATGCTGAAAACGCTGCACTGGATATCATTCCCAAGGTTCTCAAGCATTCTTCTCACGTCCCATTTGGCCTGGGACAGTTCCGACCAGTTATAATCCGCCAGGGCGCCCCCCGCATTGCCTTCGGAAGGCGCGCCGTTTTCTCCCTGCCTCAGGATTAGGCCCGGCGCATATTTTTCCACGATCTGTCTCATTTTATATACTGCCAGCTTATTTCCGTCAGGATTATAAGAATAATCATGATAGGTTACATTATGGAACAGGCCGCAGGCATCATGCCCGTGAAGATACTGGAAGAAACGCTCCACGTAGTCGATATCGATATGGCCCAGCGCCAGCGCCGAAATTCTTGCCCCGGGCTGAATCTCTTTGATAATCCGAGCCGTCCGGATGTTGAAGTCCGCGGTAATTTCCGGCGTATTGACCTTGTTGTCGCCAAAATTGGGTTCGTTCCATACTTCCCAGTCAAATACCTTATCCGCATATCTGGCAGCCATTTTACCGACCCATCTTTCATAGGCCGCCAGTCCGGTTTCGGACAGCGGCATGCCCGCGCCCAGATTTTCCCCGCCTGCGCCGGGATATACCGGATTCCCATATCCGGTCTGCAGCCAGGGCTTCAGCCCTCTGCCAACCGACTCCTCAATGATGTGATCCAGCCACCTCCAGTCGTAGACTCCCTGCTCTTTTTCTGTTTTTGCCCAGCCGCCCTGAAAGCGCAGATATTTTATTCCCAGAGGACACAGATATTCCTTATATTGATCAAAATCCGCATAATCGCGGTCCAGCGTTTCACAACCCAAAAACCAGTTGGAGTCTTCTATTTCCGCGGCGTTTCTTGGCGCTACCGCCCCCAGCCGTTTTAAGGGAAATACGATTTTAGTTGTCACTTTTTTTCCTCCTCTTTCACTCCATCCCAAGCCCTTCCAGCAGCCCCTTCAGATAGCCGATGGCATACAGCCTGCCCAGCGCCGTGTAGCCGGAGTTTTCCTTTTCCCCTGCCATCGTGGGGACATGGTCCACCCGGATCGGCACGTCAATGCCGCACTTTTTATACAGCGCGAGCATCTCTCCCATTCTGATGTCGCCGTTATCATGGAAGGTTTCATGGAAATGGTACTTATTGCCCGTTGCATTTCTGAAATGGATGAAAAAAATCTTCTCTTTCATTTCAGGGATGACGGAAAACAGGTCCTCCCCCATCATTTGATAGCAGGCCTGGCACATGGTAATGCCAAGGAAATCACTGTTCCCGATTTCGATAGCCTTTTTGATATTTTCATGGCTGATCATAATCCTGGATACCTTTCCCAGCCTGGGGACCGGCGGGTCGTCCGGATGGAGCGCCAGCCGGATACCATACCGCTCAGCATAGGGCAGCACTGCCTTAACGAAGCAGGTATAATTTTCCCAGAGCTGCTCCTGCGTGATTTCCATACCGCTGTCCTGGCAGGCAGCCGCATCAAAGCCGGTTACCAGGGCGCCGCCTCTTTCCTCTATGTTATAATCGGTGCGGTACCATCCCACATGGGCCATGAAATTAAAGCAGATGGTACGGATATCCAGGCAGTCCATGATGGGCAGCATCCGGATGACTTTTTCAATCGATTCGTCCCGTTTTTCATCTCCCGCCTTGATATGGTCATGCAGCGCATTCGGCATCGGCTCCACCACTATCGGTTTGATCCCAAAATCCGTAAATTCTTTATAAACACTCTGCCAATGGGACAAATCGCAGATATCAAACGCCGGATCCTCCGGCAGGCGTATGACACCGTGCCCTACGCCGCATTGCTTTGCATAATCCCAGGTCAGATCCCTTTTGCTCCTAAGATAGTCTGTAATAATCATCGTTACCTCTCCTGCCTCAGATGCCGCTGTGCGCCAGGAAACCGCCGTCAACCGGCACTGTAATCCCTGTTACAAAACCGGCCTTTTCATCATCCAGCAGCCAGGACACGCAGCCCCACAGCTCCTTCGCCTCGCCAAAACGTCCCATCGGCGTATGGTTCATAATATTTTCCCCTCTTTTGCTCAGATTGCCATCGGCTGCAAAGAGGATTTTCCTGCTTCTGTCATTGACAAAAAATCCCGGTGCCACCGCATTGACCCGGATTCCCGCCGGCGCCAGATAGGTGGCAAGCCACTGTGTGAAGTTGACCACGGCGGCCTTGCTCATAGCGTAGGCCGGAACGCGGGTGAGCGGACGGGTGCTGTTCATGGATGCAAAATTCAGGATACTGCCCCTTCCCGCTCTTGCCATCTGTCTGGCAAACGCCCTGGCCGGAATCACCGTTCCCAGGGTATTGATTTTGACAACGCTTTCAAAAACCCCCATATCCAGGTCAAAAAATCCCACCATATCCTCCGGCTTGTTCTCCTGCAGCTCCTCCGGCTCATAGGTAAAATTCGTGGTAATTGCCTTATTGTTGTTTCCCCCCGCACCATTAATCAGATAGCGGCAGGGACCACAGGTCCTTTCCACCTCATCCGCCAGCGCTTCCATGGCGGCTTCGTCCGTCACATCCGCGGTGCGGACCATACAGGCTCCGCCTGCCGCAAGGATTTGTGCTTCCACTTTTTTAAGCTTCTCCTCCGTCCGGCCTACCAGCACTGTTTTCGCGCCTTCCGCCGCCAGCTTTACTGCAATTTCCGAGCAGAGCACGCCGCCCGCCCCTGTAATCACCGCTGTCTGATCCTGAAATAAATGACTCATTTGAATTTCCTCCCTGTCTTATAATGCGGACTGGGTGTCCGTCGGATCCCCGTTGGCTGCCAGGCCGTATTCCTTCGACCAGTCAATATCCCGGTATTTGGCCGCAGCCTCATTGGTATTGATATAATCCACCAGGAGATCCAGCATTTCCTTCGTCCATACATTTTTATCAATCTGTGCCGTGGTAAATTTGTTCTGCGTAATCATTTCAAAGCCGAACATATCCTTTACCTTTGTTTTTACCGCGCCGTCAACCACTTCCTCCACCAAATGCGCCGGAATGAATAAAACGCCGGCGTCCGTCCCGAAAACAATATCCCCCGGCAGACAGACCGCGTTTCCGATTTTAGTCGGCGTATTAAAGCCCGCCATCACAAATTCCCGGATAGGGGTGGGATCAATTCCCCTGTAATAAACCTGTACCTCCTGAATCTGCTTCATCTGCTCCACATCGCGTATTCCGCCCCAGATTACGCCGCCTCCCGTTTTGGTTTTCCCGGCAATGGCCGTGGTCAGGTTTCCTCCCAGGAAGGTGCCCTTATATATTTTGTCATACATGTCCACCACGCACACATCGCCCTCTGTCAGGCTGTCAATCACCCACTGGTTGTATGTTCCTGTCCGCCCTTCGCTTCTGCCGATTTCCATTACCGTTTGATTGTAATCCGGCCTGGTCGGCAGAAAGGAAGCCGTTACCGCTCTGCCAATCAATTTCCTGCCGTCATTATGCAGCAGCTTCAGCCTGCCTTCAAACTGATTTTCATAGCCCTTTACAAAGATTGGCTTCCATACCTCTTCCAGGGTCAGGGAATGGAGCGCCTTTAAATATTTGTCCGGCACTCTCGGCCTTCCGTCCTCAAACCGTTCTCCCTGCCACAGGGATGTTATTTGTATAATGTCCTCTTTTACATTAAAATGCATATCTTTTCCCTCTTCCGTAACTGCTTCAGTTCCTTTACAGTTACCTTCTTCCTTTCATTTATTACAACCGGAGCCTCTTTTTGGCATTGAAATAGCACACATCCTCCACCAGCTTTTTTAACTGCGCTTCTGAAACGTCCCATTCCCCTTTTTCCGCCTTTTCTCCCAGCCATCCGCAAAAAGCCCTGCGGAAATACTCATGCCGCACAAAGGAGAGAATACTTCTGGAATCCGTCGTCATTCCCACAAAAACAGACAGGACTCCAAAGGACGCCAGATTCTCAAATACCTCCCGCATCCCGTACAGATGGTCGCACCACCACCAGGCCGGCCCCTGCTGTACTATCCCTTCCGCACCGTCCCGGCTATAGGATCCGCTCAGCACAGACATCACTGCATTATCCGCCGGGTTCAGCGTAAAAAGAATCACCCCTGGCATACCGTAAGGCTCTTTTTCAAAATCATCCAGCATCTGCGTCAGGGATTTGACATTGCAGCAATTTCCGATTCCGGCAAAGCCGCCTGCCGGGCCCGCCACCGCACGCAGCCTGGAACTGGTAAAACGCTGCGCCCCAATGTGCAGCTGCATGGTCCAGCCGAGCTTTGCATATTCTGCGGAAAGGAACCGGAGGATTTCGGAAGAAAGTCCCTGTTTTTCCTCTTCCGTCAGCAGTCCGCCGTTTCTGCTCTTTTCAAACAGCGCCTTCGCCGGCTGCCCCGGCTTTTTATATAAGAAGCCATCATCCAGGGCATGATCCGAGAACCGGCAGCCCGCGCGGGCAAAGTCCTCCAGCCTGCGGCGGATCGCGGCATAATAATCCTCCAGGGTACGGATCTGCAGCTGCAGCAGCTGCTCCAGGCCGTCTGCCGTTTGGCGGACTGTGTCCGTCAGGCCGTCCCCGCGCAGTGACGGCGCGGCATTCCCCATCCTCTCCAATGCCGCTATATCCTCCGTAATTGCCGCACAGGGCGCCGCATATTCCACATGGAAACGGTCAAGCAGCGCCTGCACAGAAAATTCCGGCCGGGCAAGCATTTTGCCTGCCGTCTCCCAAAGCCAGTCCGCATCCGTCACGCCGGGCTGTAATTCGATCCGGAAACACCGCTTCATTTCCAGGATTGACCAGTCATACAATGGATTTCCAATCAGCCTGGGCAGAACGGACATCCATTTCCTGAACTTATCATAATCGGAGGCTCCGCCGGTAATATAGAACTCGTCTACGCCGCAGATGCGCATTGCCCTGTGCTTATACGGATCGCTGATAAGCCACAGCCGCGCCAGGTCAGGGTAATTCGTCCCCTCTGCCAGTTCCCTTATATTCAGGTGGTTGTGGTAATCAATAACCGGCAGCTTCTCAGCACACCCGTGGTACAGCCGCCTGGAAAGCGGCGTCTGAAGTAAAAAATTTTCGTCCATCTTTTCTTCCTCCCACCTTATTTTCCCGCAGCAGGCGCCTTAACGAAACACTAAAATGGGGATATCCATGGAATCTACGAAAATTGCAGTGCCGCTTTTCCCCTGCCTCAAACTTCGCACATGCGGATGCCCCTTCGCCCGCTGCCATGTTGCCTGTCCTGATGAAAAAAGAGGAACCAAAATGCGTGTTTCCCGCATTCTGGTTCCTCTTTTTTCATTCTTTTGCTTCATTTTTCCGATATTGTGTAGGCGTACAATTCAGATACTTTTTAAACACCAGGTAAAAATAGGAGCTATTGGTAAAGCCGATGCTGTCTGAAATCTCATTGACCGTTTTTTCACTGCCAAGCAGCTCCTCACACGCTACCTTGAGACGATACCGCGTCAGGTACTCCGTAAATGCCATCTGCGTATGCTGTTTGAAAATTCTTCCCAGATATGCCCCTGACATATCCATGCTTTCCGCAATTTCCTGGATGGACAGATCGATTTTTCCATAATGCTCACCTACATAACGCTTCACCTGATCCACCAGTTCCGCGTACCTGGTACTCTTCTGCGCCCCGATTATCTCTGCAATTTCCCGAAACAGGTTCGTGAACAGATGATTGACCTCCTCTATGGTTTCCAGGGACTGTATTTTTGCAAAAAACTGTTCAAAATTCAGCAGTACATTGGAGGTTTCCACCACCGTATTGCGGGAGGCATACTTAACCGCATCTGCCAGCAGCAAAAAGGAAATCTTGATTTCCGGCACCGTCATGGGATACAGCATTTCCACATATTTCCCATAGGCTGCAAGCGCTTCCTCTTCCTTTCCCGCAAACAGGGCGGACAGGATTTCTTTTTCCTGTTCCTTCGGATATACATAGGCCGTCTCTTTCTCATCCCGGATCAGATCATTCGTCAGTAGCTGGCCGTAACCGTATAAATAACGATAGGTATGTACCTCCAGCGCCTCCGCCAACAGGAACGGCAGATCCTTGATGGACTGCCCCGTACTGCTTAAGGAAAAGCTGACGCCGCATTGTACCTCCTGCTGCAGCGCATCCGTAATTTCATCAAAAATTTCCTGAAGACGCGCCTTTTGTTCCTCCTCTTCCATATCCAGGAAGCAGACCACCATCAATGTGATCCCATCCTGCCAGTCCACCCGGATGGGATTTTCATAATACCGGCCAAAAACCTCTTCCAGCTTTTCATTGATCTTTTGCACTACCTCCGGATAGCCGCTCCGAAACCTACGCCGGAGACTGTTCCTGTCATCCATGGAAATCAGGACCAAACGGTTCTTTGCGGAAAAATCATAAGCGATATGCAGCTGCTCAAAACGCTCACGGATCAGGTTCGTATTTTCTTCCATATCTCCCGCTAAAAGCAGCTTCATATATTCTGCCGCTTCCCGCCTGCGTTTTTCCTCCTGCTCCTTTTCCAAAAGCTTCGCTTTGTTAAAAGCCTGCTTAATCGGCATGCCCAGATGCAGCAGAATCCCCACAAGACCAATTATGCTGACAAGCAGAATGATGCCCGTGAACAGGTACACAAAATGCTTGACCTCCCGGATAGGCTTCAGGACCATCCCTAAATCACTGCTGGAAATAAAAATCCAGTCTTCATAGCCGGTTTGATTGGGGCGGGAGTAAGAAATCAGCCTTTTAGCGCCATCCATTACAAAATAGCCATACTTTGATTCCGCATTCCGGATTTTTTCCAGCACCTCCGCGTCCCCGTACTGCGTTCCGATCTGCGCCTCTTTCCCGGAGAAAATCACGGTTCCGTCCCTGCTAACAATCTCAATGTTGTTCCCATTGGGACTGGCCCCGTTAAAATAGCCCAGCGCGTCGCTCATCCAGCGCATATCCACATTGAAGGCCAGGATGGTATTTTTCTCCTCCGCCCCGAAATAGGGTTCAAAATAAAAAAAGGTAAGCACCTTAATGGAAGACTCCGGCGCATTGCTGCGGATGACCGGCACGGTTCTGACAACAGGGGTAAACACCTTAACGGTATCAAGCTTATCCAGATATTCCACAAAGCCCGTATCATAAAAATCCTCCGCCGAGCTTTCAAACCCCTGGGAAAATTCCCCTGATTCAAAAATTGTCTTTCCATATTTGTCATATACATAAATTGAATAAATCTTGGAATTATTAAAACGCAAGGTATCCAGCTTCCGCTTGACATTGTAAAGCTCCGTACCGCTGTATTTTTGCGCCAGGAAAAGCTTATTGACCTCCGGGCTTTGGGCGCACTGAAGAAGCAGGCTGTTTACGGATTCCGACAAAAAACGCACCGTGCTGGTGGTCTGGTTGATGCTGCTGCTCGCATTCCGGTAGATTTCCTCACATGCCATGGTTTCGTAATGAGAAGACAGAATATAAGTCAGCAGAAGCACGATAACCGCCAGACTCGCAGTGGATGCAAAAATAATCCGGTTCAGATGTTTATTCTCCATAGCCATTTTCCGTAATCCGTTCATAGAAACCATTCCTCCATTTTTCCGAAAGTGCCGCGCCAGTATTACCATACCCGAATCGTCCGGGCAAGTCAAGATTATGCCCGCCTAAAAGGCCGGCTCCGTAACAGTTCGGCCGAAGGCTGAACTGTTACACGGCCCGGTGAGAGCAGCGCTCCCGCCGCCTTTTTCAGCCCTCCTCAAAAATTGTATCCAGGGCAGCTTTGATATTTTCAAGAGGGGTATCCGGCATAATGCCGTTCCCCATAGCCAGAAGCATTCCTTTTCCATCCACGTTAAACAGCTTCTTCATCTGCCGTATTTCCTGCCGTACCTGATCTGCGGAAGCGTTGGGCATCAGATATTGTACGTCGATTCCCGCCAGAAAGGTAATCCTGCCGCCAAACCTTCGCACCGTTTCCTGCCCGTCCATGCATCCCTTCTGTACCGGATGGAACACATCCAGGCCCGCTTCTATCAAATCATCCATAAGAAGCGTATTGTCACCGCAGGAATGCAGCCAGAAATGCATTCCCCTTTCATGGGTATAACCGATAATTTCCTGATACAGCGGGAAATACAGTTCCCTGAAAATCTCCGGCGACATCATCGGCCCGTGCTGATGCCCCAGATCATCGGAGGTGAAAATGCCGTCAAAGCCGGCCGCCGCGAATTTGTCTATAATCACCTTATAAAATTCTACCAGCCTTTTCCCGATGAGCTTCAAATTATCCATCTCGTCATAATAATCATACATCAGGTTTTCCATTCCCCTGACAGACCAGAACCGTTCATGGAACAGTCTCCAGAAGCAGCCCAGCTTATAACGGCCATCCGCCTTCTTTGCCGCCTCTTGTACCACATCAAAGTTTCCCGGCTCGGAAGGGTTCGGAAAATGTGCCAGGAACTGATCAAGCTCGCTCCAGTCATCCAGCAGCACCGCGCTTTCCCCAATGCTGTGCCGCTCCGCATTCCGATAGTCCTTGAAACCAAACCGGTACTCCGGATTCTGCGTAGGTGAAACATCATAGCCGGGCTCCGTATAAAATATAGAACAAATATCATCCGGGTACAAATCCGCCAGTTTGTTCAACTGTTCCCCATATTTTTCCTGTAAACCCATTCCCCAAAACTTATGCAGAAATGCCGGGGGATTCTTACAGCCCCTCCGCTCCACCGCATCGATAACCTCCTGCCGGCTCAATACCTTTCTCATGTCCTGCTCCTTTCTTATTTCCGGTAAAAATTCAGACAGGGCTGAACTATTACTATTTCTGCGTTACTTTCCGGTAAACGTCCTGACTTCTCTTTGCACATTCTGAAATCGCTATCGGGTGGAAGCCCGGCACTGCGGAATACAGGGTATCATGCAGCGGGGCCTTCCAGCGTTCCGGGATCTTCCCTGCCCCCAGCTTTGCTCCCATGACGGAACCAACCGTAGCGCCGTTGCAGTCCGTATCCCAGCCGCCCAGGACAGCCGTTGTGATGGCTGTTTCAAAATCATCTCCTGCAAACAGGATTGCCGCCGCGCAGAGCGCTGCATTGTTGTTGGTATGAACCGCATTATAATGTGCAAATTCGTTCCAGATTTTCTCCAGCAGCTCCAGCTGGCTCTTTGCTGATTCCGCAATCCGGACGGCTGTTTTAATATCGGCTGCAAGCCTGCTGTTTACAGGGATCTGTGAAAGACCTGCTTCTATGATTTTCCGGTTGTCCTTTTCCGTGAAAGCGGCCGCAATCATGGCGCTGCAGAACATGGCGCCGTAAATACCGTTTTTCACATGGGAAAGAGAGGCATCCTTAAAAGCAAGCTCTGCGGCCAGCCCGGGATTTCCCGCGGCACCGTAGGCATAGCCGTCCACTCTGATCTGTGCCCCAATCCATTCACGGTAAGGATTCCGATAGCTTCTTACCCACTGGATAAATTCCTCTTCTTTGCCTTCCTTTAAAAGATCATATTCCTGGCAGAGATTCAGATACGCCTGCTTTTCCGCCGTGCATACCATCTCATAGGGCAGGTTGGCCAGCCAGAAATGTCCCACATCCAGCGTGGTAAAATCCGTTCCTTTTTCCTCCATCAGCTTCAGCCCCAGCACGGTGTAACGGATATCATCATCCGTTTCCATATACTCAATATTCTCCAGGGTACTCTTCCTGCCATAGTCCACAGTCTCTATCCCATAAACGCTGCCTGCAGGAGAAGCTATGGGCGTATAGGTCTTCACCGGATACTGACCGGCCTGCCGGAACCACTCATATGCCAGTTTCCAGCCGGGGATACCATCCTTGCCGCTCATAAACACCCCGGTTTCCAGCGGTTTTCCCAAGGCGCAGCCGCAGCACCTGCCAAGCCATGCGCCATAGAAAAAGTCATAGTCAATTTCCCCTGCCGCCGGCTTCCATGGCTCTGCCTTCGGCTGGCAGGCCCTGATTTCCTCCAGGCTGTCCGGTTCTTCAAAAGGGAAATCCTCCCCTGGCTTCAATTCCATAAGCTCGTCATATAAACGGTTCAGCCTGCCGTTATCCCCTGCCGCTTCCTCCAGCCTTTTCGCAAATCCTGTTACGTCGCAGCCTTCTTCCTCTCTCTGAATAATTTCTCCTTTTAACAGCTTTTCCAGGGTAGTCCATCCTGCCATTTTACTTTCCTCCTGTAAATTACCTTTGCATCTAATATTTTTTAATTATGAAACAACATGTATAGGTGTCCCTTCCAGGAACGCTTTCAAATTTTCCTCCGCCATCTGCATCAAACGCTGCCTTGCTTCCTTTGTTGCCCATGCGATATGGGGTGTGATCAGCATATTGGGCGCATCCAGCAGCGGATTTCCCATTGGCGGCTCCACAGAAAGCACGTCTGCTGCCGCCCCTGCCACTTTTCCGCTGATTAAAGCTTCTTTTAAATCTTCTTCTGCAATCAAAGCGCCGCGGGAGTCATTGAGCAGTAAAACCCCGTCCTTCATCTGCGCAATTGTTTCCCGGTTGATCAATCCCCTTGTTTCCCGGGTAAGCGGACAATGAAGGGAAATCACATCGGATTTGCGAAGCAGTTCCTGCAAAGGTTCCTGCCGGATTCTTTCCGACAGCTCTTCCTCTTTTACAACATGGCCGGAGTAAACAAGCACCGTCATGCCAAAGGCCTCTGCCAGCTTCGCCACTTTCTTTCCGATTCTGCCGTAACCCACAATTCCCATTGTCTTGCCGCTCAGTTCCATCTGCGGAAATTTCCAGTAACAAAAGTCAGGGTTTGCATCCCACTCTCCATTTTTAACACTATCCGAATGCGCCCCTACATGGTGGCAAAGCTCCAGCAACAGCGCCATTGTATACTGTGCAACGGTATCTGTCCCATATCCCGGAATATTCGTAACCACAATATTGCGTTTGGCTGCCGCAGCCACATCCACCACATTGAAGCCTGTCGCCAGCACCCCGATATATTGCAGCTTCGGGCATTGTTCCATAATGCCCTCATCCAGCACCGTCTTATTTGTCAGGACAATTTCAGCATTTCCGATCCTTTCTGCCGCCTCCTCCGGTTTTGTTCTGTCATAAACCGTGAAGCTTCCGTATTTACCAAATCCTTCCCAGCTTAAATCTCCGGGATTTTCTGTATATCCATCCAGAATTACGATTCTGTTCATCTCTTTCCTCACTTTATTAACTCCCGCATATTCCGCGCAACGCAGCTGATATAAATTGCATCTTCAGAAGTATCGGATAACAGGCTTTCAAAAAACGGACCCTTCATTGCCTCCTGTATTTTCCCGGTAATTTCTCCGCTCAGTTCCGGATGGGCAGCGGCAATCCTGGAAAGCGCCATCACTGCATGGGTGAAAAACTGAAAACCATATTCCTTCTGACTACGGATAAAACTATCATACTGGTATTCCTGTCCGCGGTTATCCTCCGGATGTTCCATGATTTTTTCCAGTATCCCCACAGCTTCTCCGTCCCGAAGCCTGCCCAGCAGGTAAACGGCGGACAGCCCCCGCAGCTGGTTGTATTTTCTGCTGGTCTTTGGTACATAGGGATCTCTTTCCTCTGCCATACACCGCAACGCTGGCAATGCCTTCCTGTTACCCCGGATTCCAAGCGCCAGCGCGCTGTTTCGCGCCACATTCCGGTCACTGTCCGAAAGCCATTCTTCCAGCTTGTGTTCCACGCATTTTCCCATTCTTTTGGCGGACCAGATGGCAATGCCGGGCCTGTTGGATTTCAGCCCCTGATAAATATCCCCGGCCTCGTTAAGCCACGCTGTCCTGTGCCATCTGCCCTCTTCTATGTCCCAGATGCCACTGTCGTCCGTCTTCTTCAGGCAGCCGGTTGCCAGAAGCTGCTTTTTCAGCTCTTCATAAGGAACCTCTCTGACAGAAATCCCCTTCCTGATGGCAAGTGCCGCCGCGCAGCCGACCGCTTCCCCGCATTTCTGCATATCCCGGCGCTGTCTGACACAGGAGGCGATATCATGGCCGATGGAAATATTTCTGCCTGCCGCCAAAATGCCCTCATATCCTTTGGGGATGCAGCAGCCCAGGGGCACCGGCACGGAAATATTGATTCCCCACAGGCTGGAAGCGACCAGCCAGTCCTGTAAGCCCTCGCTTTCAAATGCCAGGTCCCTTCCATGATTATCCAGATTGGAATAGGCATAGAAGGCCGGATGATCTGTCATACGATCCTCCAGATAGTCCTGTAGCTCCACGGTTTCTTCCCCCACAATACGGCGGCCTTCCCGCAGCCCCAGCAATATGGAAATCCCCAGCACCCTGCGTGTTCTGTAATCCTCTAAATTATAATGTAACAGACAGGCGGCATCCACACAAGCTTTTGCATACTGCCCTGCATCCAGCGCGTCCATATATCCGCAGTCCAGGTAATGATAAAATTCAACCAGACCGTTGACAATCTCAGGCTGCACAACGGAATATGGCTGCACCTGCCCGTCAAACGCACGGCCCCGTTCCATCCGGCATCCAATTGTATCGCAAATTCCCGATTCCCCTGTACAATCCAGCGTGATTTTGGCCAGGGCTGTTTTTTCTTCCCCGTTTTCTATCCATTGGATGCCGCAGACAGTATTTTCTTCCATTAAAACGCCCGTGACCCTGCTTTCATAGTGGATTTCCACCTTGCTGTCGATTAATGCCTGTTCGCAGACATATTTCTTTGCCTCCGGATTAAGTCCCACCACAGGCATATATCCAACCGATTCCATCTCCCGGACCTTTTCATCCAGCTCCTCATAGATTCCGCCGGGCGTTCCGAAATAGTAGCCATGCACATCCCCTGCAGTCCCGGTACCGCCGCAGCAGTTCAATTTTTCTATCCCCAGCACGCGCAATCCCTGTTTTGCCGCCGTCAGCGCCGCATACACACCGGCGGTTCCCAGGCCTGCCACGATCAGGTCATAGACGGGAAGTTCTTCCACAGGCTGTAAAAAAGGAACACTCTCCCGCCGGTTTTGAGTTTTGAATTTTAACAGCATTCCTCTTCCCTCCATTTTCTCCCCAATTCCACGCCGCTTTCAAAAGCGCCCAGTAAATTGCCGTACAACGGCTGCAGCTTTTTACCATCCTCTCCTGTTTCCTTCAGCCATGCAAAGGAGGAGGCCACAGATACCATTTTCCATGACGCCAGCTGCGCCGGGCGGTTTTTCCAGAAGCGATGCAGCTTTTCCCTCGCCGTAATCCAGCCGTCCTCCCGGTGGAGCGGATAACACAGGATTTTCATATCCGGATGTGCATATTCCAGCACCCGGATTCCTCCGCAGCCGTTTTCCCAGGCAGCCGCCTGCTGCGGGTTTTCACAGTAAAGCATTGCATTGATGTATTTCCCGTACTCCGGCTGCGACGAGGCTTCCTGCTCCCAGTCATAGACATGCTCCGCGCAGACCTGAAAAACCCCGGAATCATTACAGCAGGTAACAATATGCTTTCCGTCTGTCCGGCTGACCTTGATATCCGTCCCGAACAATACCTGGATTTTGGCATCCCGGATGGTTTCAAACATTACGGGCGCAGCAGCCGCAATCTGAATCGGCCTTCCTTCCATTAAAATCCCTTTTTGACGATAGCGCTCCGTCAATTTTTTTCCCGGCTCTGTCTTTGCCTCCCAGCTTCCTTCTCCCATGACCAGCGCACCTGCAAATTCTCTTGCGGCCAGGCTTGTTTTCTCTACAACCAGAACCTGATCCGGCAGCTGTGCCGCAATGCCGATGCCCTTGGCGGAAGCACCGTAAATGACTGCTTTATATTGTTTCATATACGTCTCCTTTTCAAGACCTGCTGAACAGTAACATTTTATTTCTCTTTTCAGGGACATCATAACATTTCTCTCATTTTTCCTGAAAGTATAAATCCGGTACCTTCCTCTTTCTCTGGATTTTTATACCCGTAATCTGCTCTCTATCAGGGTTTAATATTTGTACTTCCGGCATTTTCTTCCTTTTTTGACTAGGAATTTCAGCCCTTTGTCCCATAATAAAACTGTATCGGAGTCGTTCTGCCATACGCGTTACGAAACAGCATGGAGACAGGACAGACAGACCAAACCCCTTACCGGCAGCTTACCGGTAATTTTATTCGGAGGAAAAAAGTTTGAAGGAATATCATGTAGCATGCACGGGCAACGATAAGGCCGCCGGCACACTTGAAAATCCATTCCGCACGATTTCAAAAGCCGCTGCCCTCGCCCTCGCAGGCGACCGCGTCATTGTCCATGAAGGAGAATACAGGGAATGGGTAAAGCCCGCCCACGGCGGGAACAGCAGTACAAGCCGCATCACCTACGAAGCCGCTCCCGGTGAAAAAGTGATCATCAAAGGCTCTGAGCGCATCCAAAGCTGGCGCCATATAGAAGGGACCGTCTGGAAAGCAATGCTCCCCAACAGTTTTTTTGGCGATTATAATCCCTATACCGAAGTTCTGGGCGGAGACTGGTTCGCCGCCCCCACAGATAAAAAAATACACCCCGGAGAGGTGTATTTAAACGGAAAAGCTTTTTATGAAGCCGCTTCCCTGGAGGAAGTGAAACATCCGGCGCTTCGTATGGAGGGCGTCTTCCTGCCCTGGCTTGGCAGGGGAGAACCACTGCTGCATCCCGTGGATTCTATTTACCAGTGGTACACCTGCCAGGAAAAAGATTATACCGTAATTTATGCCAATTTCCATGGCGCCGACCCCAACGCAGCGCTGGTGGAAATCAATGTACGCAAGTGCTGCTTTTATCCGGAGAAAACCGGGTTAAATTATATCACGGTCAGAAACTTTGAAATGGCGCAGGCCGCATGTCCCTGGACGCCGCCCACCGCCGACCAGCCCGGACTGCTGGGCGTCAACTGGAGCAAAGGCTGGATTATTGAAAATAACATCATCCACGACGCAAAGTGCAGCGGCATCAGCCTGGGAAAGGAAGCCTCCACCGGACATAATCTCAGCACCCTCACCCACAGAAAGCCCGGTTACCAGTACCAGATGGAAGCCGTTTTCCGCGCAAGGCAGATCGGGTGGAGCAAAGAAACCATCGGCTCCCACGTTGTCCGCGGCAATACCATATATGACTGCGGCCAGAACGGCATTGTAGGCCATATGGGCTGTGTCTTCAGTGAGATCCATCACAACCACATCTATAACATTGCCATGAAGCGCGAATTCTGCGGCTTTGAAATTGCCGGTATCAAGCTGCATGCCGCCATTGATGTACAGCTGCACCACAACTGCATCCACCACTGCCGTCTGGGCATCTGGCTGGACTGGCAGGCGCAGGGCGCAAGAGTCAGTCAGTCCCTCTTTTATGCCAATAACCGGGATCTGATGGTGGAAGCCACCCATGGTCCCTACCTGGCGGACAACAACATTTTCGCTTCCGCCTTCAATTTTGACAATGTGGCGCAGGGCGGCGCTTACCTGCATAACCTTTGCTGCGGCATTATGCGGCGTGTGGGTGCCCTGGATCGCTCCACGCCCTATCACTTTGCACACACCACGGCAATTGCCGGAAGCGCTGCCGTTTACAGCGGCGATGACCGCCTGTACCAGAATATTTTTCTCGGCGGCGCTCCCCAAAATGTCAAAAATTCCTGTTACGGTACGGAAGGCTACTGCGGCTGCCCTGCCTCTCTGGAAGAATACACGGAAAAAGTGGCGGCTCTCGGCAACGGAGATTTAGACCTGTTCATGCAGGTAAAACAGCCCGCTTACATCAATGGCAATGCCTACTTAAACGGCGCGCAGGGTTATGACAGGGAGATAAGCGCTTTCTGCTCATCCGCCGACCCGCAGGTAAAAATCACTGCAGAAGAAAACGGGACAGTCTGGCTGGAACTGACCCTGCCCGAAGAGCTTTTTCACATGGAAACCTCCCTATATGCGACCCCCGATCTGGAAATGCCGCGCATTACGGAAGTTCCCTATGAGAATCCGGACGGCAGCCCCATCGTATGGAACCGCGACTATCTGGGACAAAAGCGTGCGCTAAAGCCAGTCCCCGGTCCGCTGGAAGGTTTAAAAGCAGGATACAACCGGATCTGCATCTGGCCGCTGTCACAATAGCTCTTCTCTATAGAAATTTTATCAGACATGCCAGCCAGACCGGGATGGTAAATACCGACAGCAGGGTAGTAAAAGCAACCAGAGATGCCGCATATTCTTTTTTAACATGATACTTTGCTGCAAGAATGCCTCCCGTAGCGCAGACCGGCATAGCGGCGATTACCACCGGAATCACCAGGCCTCCCCCGGAAATACCCAGAACCAAAAGCACCAACAGTAAAATTCCGGGAACCAATATCAGCTTTACCGCCGAAAAATACCAGGCGGCCACATCTTTAATGATCCCTCCCAGACCGGTTCCGGCAACCAGGGAGCCTATTACCAGCATGGAAAGAGGCGTGCTGCAGGCTCCCACCATTTCAAACACCTCCTGCACCGGCTGCAGCCAGATTGTATTCCCGGCCGGCAGCGCTCCCCGGGCCATCCACCACAGATATCCTGCAAAACAGGCGAGAATTACCGGATTCGTCAGCGTATTTTTTACTCCTTGTTTATTCATTGGCTGTTTTGTCAGATAGCAGTATCCCATAGACCACAAATACAGATTATAGGGTAGATTGAACATGGAAGCATAGAAAAGCCCCTCCTTGCCGAACAGCGCCTGTGCAAACGGATACCCCATGAATACCGTGTTTGAATAGGTATTGCTGAATACAAACAGTCTTCTTTTGTCCTCTTCCTTTCTGCATCCCGCAAATACGAATCTGCCCAGAAGCAGCTGATTTACCGGATAAAAAATCAACGCCGTCAGCAACAGCTGAAGGGACGTATGTAATTTATCGGTTGTAAAGGGAGAAAAAAAGGATGAAAATACAGAAAATGGAATAATCACTTTCATCAGGAGATCTGTTATCCGGTTCTGTGTCTGTTCGGTAATAACACCGCGTTTCCCAAGAAGGAAACCGGTCAGAATCAATAGAATGATTGATATTATTTTCTGATATCCAATCAGCATATTAGCGTTCATAGCTTATCTGTCCTTTTCACACTGCAGCTCCTTTTTCCCATCTTCCGGCGCAAGCTTCGGTTCCCAGCTTCTGCCGCTGCATAAAACCTTCTCCGACTCCCTGAGCAGCCCCAGGGAGATATCATGTCTGCCGCCCTCATAATCCGTATGCAGCCATTCCTTCAGGATGGCCAGGGCTTCCATAACACCTGTGATTTTTCCGCCCAGGCACAGGATATTGGAGTCATTATGCGCCCTTGTCAGATGGGCTATTGTGGGAGAAGTGCACAAAGAGGCCCGCACATGAGGATATTTATTGGCAGCAATACTCATTCCCACACCTGTGGAACATAACAATATTCCTCTGGCGATCCGCCCTTGTGATACTGCCGACGCAACCGCGTTGGCATAATAAGGATACCTCACAATCTCTTCGGAATCCGTTCCGCAATCATGAAAAGGGACCGCCTGTTCCTCCAGATATTTCATAATCTCTTTTTTTAGGAGATATCCGCCATGGTCACAGGCGATCCAAATTGTCTGGTCCATAAATTCTCCTCTCCGCGCATTTATATGCGCTTTCAATCAGCCAAAGCTCAGACGAGCATGGCCTCCAGCTGTTTTACATGCTCCTTTTCCTGCTCCAGGCGCAGAGATACTACATCGTATAAGCCTTTTGCCAAATCACTCTGGTCATTATACGTATACAGCTTTTCCAGCCACTCCTTCCTGATTCCGGCTTCCCCCTTCAATGCGCCCGCAAGAGAGCCGGCCATCGTCCCTATGGTATCCGCATCCCTTCCAAAATTAACCGCATAGAGAATACTTTTTTCCGGATCTCCTCCCGCCAGATAACACAGGGCCAGTGCTGCAGGCACCGTTTCTCTTGAATCACAGGTAACTGTTCTCAGCCTGTTTTCATAAAACCATTTACGGAACTGCACATAATCCCCACAGCTTCTGGCATAATCCAGCGTTTCCTGAATACAGGAAATCATTTCTCCTGCACTCTTTTTATGAAGCCAGGCCGTGGAAGCTTCCAGCACCGATTCCATATCGGCATCCTTTTTCATGGCCTGCGCAACGGCTGCTGCCATGGCGCAGGCCGCATCCCGGCAAAAACCAGTTTCACCCGCATGAATGAGCCCGGCCACGTCAAAGGTTTCCATGGCGGCTCTTTCCGGATTGCCCGCATTGATAATCCCCATAGGGGAAATCGCCATGGCGGAGCTGCTGCTGTGCATATTTCCTGCCCCTGCGTTGACGGGCAGAACCAGCCCCTCTTTTACCTTCTCCAGCATATTACGGACAGGGATGAAAAAAAGGTGTACATACTTTTTCTCCAGCTTCAGAAAGGATTCCGCAAACTCATCTGCCGTGACCCTTCCCTGATTGCCGAGGACAGCATCGCATAAAATCAGCTTTATGGCAGAATCATCAGTTCCTTCTCCCTCAAAATCAGAAACCGTACCATATTCTTTCTCTATTTCCCGGTAGGTTTTATTTTCTACCGGCGCGCCCATGGCATCCCCTATCAGTCCTCCTGCCAGACAGCCCTTAATTTTTGAATACAACAGATTTTCCATCCTGTACTATCCCCTTTCTATTTCAATCCTTCTGCCCGCAGAACGCAGCGCAGCCTCATATACCTTCATTACCTCCAACGCAAATTCCAGGGATGTATAGCCCGTATCCTCCCCGTTTAAAACAGCATGGCAAAAAATCTCCAGCTCCTGCACAATACCCTGCAGGTACAGCGCCTTGTTTTCAAGCGTAGCCAGGCAGTTCTGAGGTCTCCAGATAATCGCTCCGCTCTCATCGCCTTCCGGGGCAAAATTGTCCGTATAAGCATACTGAAAAGGAATTCCCCTGTTTAATACGACCGTATCTGTATTCTCTATAAACAGATTCCATTTTTCCGCAAACAATTGGTACTGCTCAACCGGATGCGGCCCGTCGGCCAGGTGCAGGTTTCCGATAACACCGTTTTCAAATTCCAGCACGACACACCCCTGCCCTTCTGCACCGCACAGCGCCGTTACCGCGCGTACCCTCCCGCCTATGGAAAGAAGGAAGGATAACGGGTGGCAGCCGTTGCCGAGCCAGTTTGTAAACTCCCGTTTTTCAAGAATCTGTTCCCCCTGGGCAGGCATGGACATGGGATATACCGCAAGCAGGCTTTTTAACCCTCCGTAAGAAGAAGAATATGCGATCTCCCTGGCTTTCAGCGCTGCCGGCATACATGCTTTCTTGAATCCCACAGATACAACACACCCATTTTTTGCCTCTGCCAGTTCCCTGATTTCCTGTGCAGACATGGCAGGCGGTTTTTCCAGAAATACATGAATTCCCCTGGCCAGGGCGTCCTTGGCCAGGACGGGATGCATCTGGGGCGATACACTGATGATTACGGCATCCAGATTTTCCTTTTCATACATCTCTTCAGAAGAGGTATAACAATGACAGGGATATTCTTCTCCGGTTTTATCGAGTTTTTCCCGGCCCCGGTTACAAATTGCCACTAATTTCACGGGAAGGTAATGCAGTGCCGGAAGAAGGTTCCTGTACGCATGGGATCCTGCACCGATGAGTCCCACACGGATTCTTTTTTCATATTCCCTCTGATACATGGCATTCCTCCAGAATTATTTCCCTTCCCTCTTCTGCAGACGCATATGCTGCATCTATGATAGAAGTCACATACGCGGCCGACCTTCCGTCAATCAGAGGCTTCGTGCCGCCCCTGAGCGCTTTCATGAAGTCCGCAATGATACTTTCCGGTTCCCGCTCCGCATAATCTTCCGCCCGATACTGATCGGAAATATCCACCCACTGATTTTCAGGGAATCTGCAATAGCCTATTTGCACCGATTCTTTTCCATTTTCCTCCGCACAATAAGCACCGGCTTTCGTTCCGAAAATCTGGTACTCAATTTTCTCCTGGTACTGCGGAATATTATTCTCATAGCTGCATTCTATTGTAATTGTTGCTCCGTTTTTCAATCTAAGCATCAGCATGCAATAATCATCCACCTCAAGACCTGTCAGACGAGAGCTTATATTGGCTGAAACAGATTTGATTCCCGGATAATCCATAATATACAGAACCGCATCAATCATATGGGATCCCCTCCCAATAAGTATGCCGCCCCCGGCTTTTGCTTTTTCCCGTCTCCAGGCAGAGTCCTCTGAAAACATGAATGGAGTATACCTTGCCATCCATTTCACATGGACCGCATAAATCCCGCCAAAGGTCTGTCTGTCGGCAGCCTCCTTCAAAAGCTTTACCAGGGCAGACTGCCGCCTGTTATAATGGCAGGATAAAAGCAGTCCTTTTGCCTCGGCCTGTGCATTCATTTCTTCTGCCTCCCCGCGGTTCATGGCAAGAGGCTTCTCACAGAATACGTGCTTTCCTGCCCGCAGGGCATCCATCGTCATTTTATAATGAAGGAAATGCGGTGTTGCGATAAATACCACGTCAATTTCCTTATTCTGAAGCATTTTTGTGTAATCTGTAAAAAAGAGCCGGATGTCATGCTGTTTCGCGTTTCTTTGCAGCACCTCTTCATTTTTATCGCATATGGCCGTTATTTCTGCCCATGGTAATGTGGACAGGGAAGCAAAATAAGTTCCCCCATATCCCTGCAACCCAATGATCCCCACACAAAGCTTCCCATTCCGCATGATAAATCTCCTCCTGTAAAAATGCCGTTCTTCTTCCCCTGCGGTTTACAAACGGCATTTTCCTCCGGTGTTTTATTTTCCGATCTGCTCTGCTATCTGTTTGTTTGCCAGCTCCAGAACCTTCTGCATGCCTGCGTCATCATACATCTTCATCAGTTCCTCCAGCTTGGCATCCGTATCATCTACAATTCCCCACATCAGCGGACGCTCATACTGAATAAAAATATTATTAATCGCCGCCAGCTCCGCATTTACCTCATCCATATTGAAAGTAATACCGTTCAGAGGGCTGGTATAACACTTTGTTTCATATTCCTTTTTCTTTGCAACTATCACATCCCACTCATCTTCCCTGACCTTGGCGAACTTGATATTGCGGATGCCCATGCCCAGATTATCCATCTGGATTTCCTGCATGTTATTTACCTCCGGTGTTCCTATCGTACCGTCTTCGTTCTGGATATAGGTAACGCCCTCCAGGCCATAGTTAATCAGATCATATAGTTCTTCGTCCTGATAGCACAGTTCCATGAACATCAGCGCACGCTCAGGATTTTTGGAATTGCGTCCCACCGCCATGCCGTTGGAAATATACGCTGTTTTTTCCACCATCGAATCCCCTTCAAAGTCCACATACTCCAGTTCCCAATCCGGGTTATCCTGCAGAATCGCTTTTCTCTTATCAGAAGCATTATTAATATTGGTAAACAGCAGTCCCGACTGTCCGGCCTTAAAATAATCCTCACTGGTAGTTTTCGAGGACAGAATATCATTCGCAATATAGCCGTTGTCATACCAGCCCTTCGTCCGTCTGTAGAAATCCTGAACCTCTTCCATATATGCCCTGTCATTCAGCTCCGCCGGAGAATCATAGGGTGTTACCAACCCGTCCGTGGTAATCGCATAGGTCAGCACATAATCCGCGGGAAAGACGACTGCCGCCGTATTCAGTCCTTCATTTGCAGTTCCTTTAATCGGTGTCATGCCGGGTTCATTTTCCTTAATCGCTGCAAAATAGGCTTCCAGATCATCCAAGGTCTTGATTTCATTCACACCGTATTTCTTTCTCAGGTCGCCTCTGATAATGTAGCCATGTGATTCAAATTCATTACCCACACAGGGAATCATATAAATCTTGCCATCCAGTTTTGCTTCTTCCCACGCCTCCTGAGGATATTCCACATAGGTTTTAGGCATGTAGGTCTTTAACATATCCTCTGTCAGTTCACAGAAAGCACCTTTGGGTCCTTCTGTTTTGTAATAGCACCAGCTGGAGGTGTAGGTGAGATCATAATCCTCACCGGATGCTAAAATCGCGGGAAGTTTGGTAACATAATCCCCCCAGGAAAGCATGGTTACTTCAATGACCGCATTAATTTTTTCCTTCGTAATCTCATTGATCCGCTGATAGATTTCATCCTGATGGATATCTCCGCTGTTACCCACTGCATAAATCCGCAGGGTCACCTCCTCCGATATATCCGCAGCAGTCCCCTGTGCCTGGCTTTCCGCAGCTTCCTCCGCCTGCGCGCTTTGCTCGGATACGGTTCCGGCGGTATTTTCCCCCGCCGTACCGCTCCCGCATGCCCCCAGTCCCAATGTCAGACATGCCGCCAGTAATACACTCATAATCTTTTTTGCTTTCATACCTTTCCTCCTGTTTGAATTTAATAGTTTTTCTTGCATTTATGCTTATTTGATCTTTAAAAATTTAGTAAAATCATATCTCACGATATGAAATCCTTTCCAGAACCGTACGTGCGGCTTTCCCGCATACGGCTT
>NZ_QVLV01000004.1:0-500 GCF_003435485.1 Eisenbergiella massiliensis | reverse complement strand
TGCGGCTTTCCCGCATACGGCTTTTCCTATCTCTGTTGAAATCTTACATACATAAAATACCATTCCATGACGGGGATTTTGTAATAGGGCCTGAAGGTCCTCACCGCCTGGGGATAGGGACATACGTGTCCGGGCGCAGTCCTAAACAGCATCTGTTTTTCATCAATGCATGTGATCCATTCCTCCGGGTGCTCCATGTCCCCGTCAAGCAGGGACATCTTATCCGCCGCCAGAACCACCGGACCGAAGCACAGCGCCGCAATATCCGGGTTTTCTTCATCCACAGGCCTGAATTCCAGGGAAAAAGGAAGGCTTATCTCGATAACATCGTCCGCCTGCCACTCCCGTTCCAGCACGGCCCAGGTATCCGGCTGCGCCGAAAGGCCCATGTCCTCGCCGTTTACAAGGATGCGGTTCACGCCCTTTGCCCAGCGGGGAATCCGGAAGCTGATCCGGCAGGAGGTTCCGCCTTCTGCCTGCACCCGGAATTTCCGGATGGG
>NZ_QVLV01000039.1:0-39972 GCF_003435485.1 Eisenbergiella massiliensis | reverse complement strand
AAAGAGGTGTGTCGAATAATCTGCACGTGATACACAGTTTATTTGACACACCCAAATAGCTGGTTACTGCTGCCTGTCTGTATATTTATCCACAAGCATTATGGCATCCTTTTCTGACAGTCCGAATCTGCTTACCAGCTTTTCGATAATCTGCTGTCTGTTTTTCCCTTCTTCCAGATTATCTGAGATAAAAATCTCTATCCCTTTCTCCATTCCTTTTTCTATCCCCTCATTTATCCCTTTCTGCAGCCCTTTTTCAAATCCCTCTTTTTCGCCTTCCATACGCACATACTTCTCCCTCGCCTTCCGGTCCCGTACATCCTTCATATGCGCTTCATAATGGGCGCGCAGCCGCTTGCTCAGACTCATAACCTTCACCTCACGAATTGCTTCAAGAATCCCTGCATTTTCTGTCTTTATCATATCCAAATCCTCCTCGCTTTCCGCATTAAACAGACGAATCCAGTCATTCATCCGATTCTGTCCCACCAGGTTCTTCCTTAATTCCAGCGTATGTATCTCCATCATATCGGAGTATGGGATTCCGTTTTTGTCCCTGAAAAGATATACGGTGTGGTATTCCGGGCCGTCACTCAGGTTGAAATCCAGGATACTGATGGCCACGCAGCGCCTGAGCCGGGAATAATCTTCTCCCTTATTCGCCTCTGCCGTAAAGATCTTTGCAAGATAAAACAGCTGCCGTTTGTCCCAGTCGGCGCTGGCCTGTACCTGGATTTCAATATTAATTTTGATGTTATTGTTAAGCTCAATCAGCACATCCAGAATCCCCTGCTTCTGGCTGCGGTACCGCTTCCACAAAAACGTATTCAGCAGCCGGGAGGAGCGTATTTCCTCCACTGGTATTTCCAGTATATCGCTTAAAAAATGGTTGCGCACTACCTCATTCCGGAAAAGCTCCTTTGCGCAATAATCGTATTTGGGTGATATTATCTTCACTCTCTGCACTCCTTTCCAATACGGAAAGGATGGAAAGAGTGATCTTCTGATATTATTATACGCATTCTTTCCGTATCTCTCAATCTTTTTTCAGCTGGTTAATGAAACTTTTGGCGAAATGCCGTTAAAAAATATGATATAAGAATAATTAGGGAAAGTGACTTTTCCCGATGGGTTTACTATAGCAGAAATCTTCATCATTTACAAGCAGGTTGAACAAGCCCCAAAATATTAAATGTAAATGACGGGGCGCAGGACGCCGCCCCCAAGCTCCTTACTGAAATGCAGGCAGAAAATCCGGACATTTACATACTTGCACAAAGCACCTGCATTGAAACAAACAAAACATCCCTTGGATCCATTATGATAATCGGAACAGTTTTCTCCGTGCTTCTGCTGGCCATGGCGATCTGTTTTCTTATCCCACGCAGGATAACCGTTAGATTTCAAAAGACAGCGTTACGGAAAGATTACGGCTGACGGAATAGCGGCAGGCGTTCAATCCGCGGCAGGATTATTATAAAAAAGTATCCGCAAATGAAATAGGGAGGCTGCCCGGCATCAGTGCCATGGCAGTCACCCTTTTTTTTCGATCTGTTACCTTCCTGCTGCTGCGTGAACAGCGCGCCGCCGGGTACAGGCTTTATTTATTGTCCTGGATTTTTCCATTTAATATGGGACTTCACTCTTCCTCAGGTTCATAGGAAAAGAAATCAAAGGAAGCAAAGTTCTCCCCTTCCCTGCCGTTTCCGCTAGCGAACATCCCCACATATGCGCCTACAAATCCGCCTGCGGTTTCAGAGCCCAGGAAGCCTCCGTCCAGATCGGAAGCCAGCACAGAAACTTCGCCTTCGGCGTCCGTCGCACAAAAGGTATTCTTCTGTCCCTCCGCTTTCAGCTCCAACAGCACCGTGTCCGAATTCCATTCCATTTCACCGCAGATTTCCTTCTGGTAAGGCCTTTTCACATCATGGAAGGTGATTTCCCCATCCTGGGTCAGGTATCCCTTTACCACCCGGAGCAGACGCTTCCCATTTTCCCTTGTCAGCTCCGCCCTCAGACAATGATAATTGTTCTGCAGCAGAATCAGTCCCGCCGTCTGCTTTTCCTCCGGCGCAAAATGCATCCGGGTCCGGGCGGTATAGCTCATATGCTGCTGCCTGCGTCCCACGAATCCGGCACAGTTTACGTTGGGCAGCTCCCCTGCATGGATTTTTTCCATGGTTTCTTCGTCCGTCGGTTCCATCGGCCTGGCAGCCGCCCTGATTTTCAAAGCGCCATCCTCCAGCCGGAACATGCCTTCCTGTGGGGTCCCCAGATAATTCCACGGAAATCCCAGCTTATCCCCATCAAAATCATCCATACCCCAGGCTGTTTCCGTGGGCGACTCCGGCAGATCCGGCGCAGGATAGGTCCAATCCAGCTTTCCGGTGCCGGGACATACCACAGGCCAGCCGTTTTCCCATATCATGGGGGCAATAAAGGTTTCCCGTCCCATGTTTTTGTGATAACCGCCGTAGGGCCTGGAGGCCAGCATCACCATATACCAGCTGCCGTCCTGCAGCTGTACAATATCCGCATGTCCGGTGTTGGCGATTTCCGCCTGCATCCCCAGATGTCTGTGGGTCATGATGGGATTGCCGTCATAGCCTGTGTATTCTCCCATCACCTCTTTGCTCCTCGCAATGGTTACTGCATGGAAATGCTCCGTGCCGCCCTCCGCGATCAAAAGATAATACCAGCCGTCCTTTTTATACAGGTGGGGCGCTTCCGGGCACCAGGCCAGCACCTGGGAGCCGCCCCAGATGTCCTTCTTTTCCCCCACAAGCCGGAATTCCTGCAAATCGATTTCACTGATCCAGATATGGTTGTGCCGCATATCCCCGGTTCCGGTTCCCGTATAATAAGCTTTTCCGTCATCATCCCAGAACAGAGAAGGATCGATGCCTACCGCCCCCTCAATCCAGTGCGGCTCCGACCACGGCCCCGCCGGATCCTCTGCCGTAACAATAAAGTTCCCGCCATGATCCACATTGGTTGTGATCATATAAAATACCCCGTCATGGAAACGCAGTGTAGGTGCAAAAATACCTCCTGAAATCCAGTCCGCTCCCAGAGGCAGCTGTGACGGCCGGTCCAAAACGTGCCCTATCTGCTCCCAGTGCGCCAGATCCCGGCTGTGGAAAATCGGCACTCCCGGGAAAAAAGAGAAGGATGAAGTTACCATATAAAAATCATCCCCCACCCTCACAATGGATGGATCCGGATAAAAGCCCGGCAGCAGCGGATTCTTAATTTCATAGCTCATGATATGTTTCCTCCCTTGGTCCGTGTATTACAGATACATGGTAATCAGTGCCGCTCCCATGGGCGGCAGAGTCAAGGTTATTGTACCATCTTTTAACTCCATTGTCTCTTCCTTCATACAGGAGGCGGCGGCTATAAGCCAGCTGTTGTTTGTATAATACAAATAATCATGCAGTATTTTTTTCATAAACCCTCTGTTTCTATATTTCTGAATTATTTATTTTCTGTGATTTTTATAGGAAAATAAAAAAAGCGTGTACAATATCCCTGTAAAACAGAAAAAGAAAGGAGGAAAATTACTACTGATGATACCTAATATAGCGCCCAATTCCTACGGCATCCCCACATTTCACATACACGATCGTTCCTTTTAATTCTGGGAGGCGAGCTGCATAATTCCAACTGCTCATCTCCTGTTTACATGGAGGAGCAGGTCTGTCCCTCCCTGGATTAAAAACAATCCGGACACCTATCTCCGCGCCTGCTACAGTCCCGGCAATCCCTCCGATACCGTTTTGCCTCTCTCCGGCGCTGCAGCATGCTGCTATTGGACCAATGGCCGGCGTACTCCGGTTTGAATTCTGTCTGTATTAATATTCCAGCCGCCTGCTTTTGACAGAATGGAAAAAATATTCCGAAACGATTTAAGAAGCAAATTTCTTTCCTTCCCCTGACTGTGAAAACTGCCCCAATTCTATCCAACTTTTCCCCTCTTTATCCATTTACATCCGAACATCACCCTGCTATGGTATAATTAATAAGATCCACAACCATAACGCACCGTTATCAGGCTTAGCGCCCGCACCCGTCCCAATGCCCGCGAAAGCCAAATCCCCGCGGAAATTAAGGAGGTTCCCTCATGCCCCAGTCAGAAGCCTTACAGAAAATCATTTCCAACATGGAGACCGTTATCGTAGGGAAACGGGAGGTCATTGAATATGCCCTCATCACCCTGCTTTCCGACGGCCATCTTCTTCTTGAGGACGTTCCGGGCGTCGGCAAGACAACGCTTGGCAAGGCGCTGGCCCAGTCCATCCAGTGCAGCTTTGCCCGCATCCAGTTCACGCCGGATACGTTGCCGGGGGATGTGACCGGCATGTCCATCTACCAGATGCAGACCGGGGAATTCCGTTTTGTTCCGGGCGTGGTCATGAACGATATCCTGCTGGCCGATGAAATCAACCGTACCTCCCCCAAGACCCAGGCCAGCCTTCTTGAGGCCATGGAGGAACGCCAGATCACGGTGGACGGCAGGACAATGCCCCTGCCTGCGCTCTTTATGGTCATCGCCACGCAAAATCCCGTGGAACAGCTGGGAACCTACCGGCTTCCCGAAGCACAGCTGGACCGCTTTATGATGAAGGTTTCCATGGGATACCCGGAAAAGGAACGGGAAGAGGCGGATATCGTGCGCAGGGCCTTAAACGGAGAGGCCGTAAAGCAGCTTGCCCCCGTAACGGCAAGAGAAGATATTATTGAAATGAAAAAGGAAATCCAGGGCATCACGGTTCATGATGACATTATGGATTATGCCGTGGAAATCGCCCGCAATACACGGAAAAGCAGATATCTCACCCTCGGCGCCAGCCCCCGGGCCGCCATAGCACTGGTGCGCGCCGCCAGAAGCCGCGCATATCTGGAAGGCCGCAGCTTCACCACGCCTGAGGACGTTGCCGCCCTGGCACAGCCGGTGCTGCTCCATCGCCTGATTCTTTCAGCCCAGGCCCGCCTGGAAGGAAAAAAAGAAAAGGATGTGCTGCAGGAAGCCATGCGCGCAGCCAAAGTGCCTGTCCTATGAAAAAGGAAACGAAACAAAGAAAGAAAAGAAAAAATAAAAGAATCCGGCGGCCCGGCAGGCTGCTTTACCTTCTTTTTCTTGCAGGCGCGACGGCCCTGGTGAGCCTGCGGGGCGGGAATATTTCCTACCTGCTTTTCTATTTTGCACTTGCGCTTCCCATCCTGGCATTTTTGTATTCTCTTTATGTTTTTTACCGGTTCAAAATTGTCCAGGAGGTATCCCGCGTTGTGGTAAAGGCCCAGGAGGTCCCCTACCGACTGCTGCTGGCCAACGAGGATATCCTGCCCTTTACCCACATACGGCTTCACTTTTTCGACAGCATGGTCAGCATGAAGCCCTCTGATCCCGGCGTAATCTCCCTTGCGCCCCATGAGGAAATCAGGGTGGACACACAAATGTACTGTAAATACAGAGGTACCTATCCGGTGGGCGTAAAAAGCGTGGAGGTCACGGATTTTCTGGGCCTGTTCACCATTCCCTATCCGCTGATGTCCCAGATCCGCCTGACCGCCAGGCCGCGTATCATCCCCATGGAACAGCTTCGGGTGGTCCTCCAGGAGCAGGATCCCAAAAACACGCTTTTTCCGGTATCCCGGCTGCAGGAGCTTCCTGATTTTGAGCTGCGTTCCTATCTTCCCGGAGATCCCATAAAATATATCCACTGGAAAAATTCCGCCCGGGCCGGTGAGCTGCTGGTGCGTAAACAGATGCCGGAGGAGCTGTTTGAGACCATTATTTTTATGGATTTGTCCCCCATAGAGGATGAAGAAGAAAAAAGGCTGCAGAAGGAAGACAACATTATAGAAACCGCCCTTTCCTTCGTCCATGATTATTATCTGAAAAATATCCCTGTGCGGATATTTTTTATGGAGGATACGCTGCGGGAAATGCTGGTGGACGCCGGCACTGGCTTCGAACCCTTTTACGACAAATGCTCCGAACTTTCCTTTTCCTCACCCTATCCGCTAAACCAGGTCTGGGAAAGCGTTCCGGCCTCCTCCGGCTGCGGCTCCTGTATCCTGATAACCGCCTCGGTAACAGACGATCTTGTCCGCAGCGTAAGTGAAAAACAACAGGCCGGGACGGAAGCGCTGCTCATCAATGTGGGAGAACTTGCCTTATGAAACCTGATTCTCTGCAACTTCGGAAACTGTATGCTTTAATGGCCTCCTCCTGCCTGTGTGCGGGAAGCCTGATGATCCTGAAAAGCCTTTGGGATCTGTTCGGCATGCCTGCCTTTTTCCCGCTTCCGGCAGAAAAGGCCTCGGAACTCCTCTCCCCGGCCGTCCTTCTCCTTGTCTCTGCCCTGTGCCTGTTCCTCTTAAAATGGTCCTCGGAAAAAAATCTGCGGCTTCCCCTGTGGGGCGGGCTGTTTTTATTGGCACTGCTTGCCGGCGCGTTCCTCTTTCTCCGGGAAAGGAATGCCTTCGCTGCACTTTCACAGGAAGAAGCTTCCCTGGTTCAGGCCTGTGCCCGGAACTTATCTTCCCTGCCCCAATCCGCCTCCTCCGCACGGCTCCTCCCGGCACTTTCCGCCAGAACCGCTCTGCAGCTCTACTTTTTCCTTCTGATTTTGGGAACTGCCGTACTGCTCTGCGGGCTTCTGTCATATTTGTCGGAAAGCCGCCTGTGGCTGAAGGGACTTCTTCTGCTAATCCAGACTGTAATCCTGCTTCTGTGTGCCGCGCAGGAAATTCCGCTCTCCAAATGGAATGTGCTGCCTGTTTTATTCTGCCTGCTACTTTTTCTTTCGGAAACTGCTGCCTGCTTTCAGAACCAGGGGATGGAAAATCAGTCTCCCTCCCTGCGGAAAAGTCTTTCTGTCTTTCTGGCGCCGCCCGCCGGGAACCTGCTTTATCTGACTCCTGTATTTCTGGCCGCCGTACTTATTATCGGACTGCTGCCGGCAAAGGAAGCGCCCATGCACTGGGACACCCTGCGTAAGCTGACCGCCGCCGCAGAGGATAAGGCAAATGCCCTGATCATACATATCGGCTCTCTTTTTTCCGGGGGACAGGATTCCTATGCACTTTCCTTTACCGGCTACACTGGCAGCGGGCACTTAAACGGCGGGCTGTTTTCCTCCTCCGCAGGCCAGCTGTCACTCACGGGGAGCCGGACCAAATCCCCCCTGTACCTTACCGGCACAGTCCATGACTTTTACAATGGACACGGCTGGGAACAGAGGGCTTTGGATAAAACCTATTCCGGCGAGGAATATCTGCTGAACTATCAGGAACTGACGGATGCTCTCGATGCAAGCATCTATACCTCCCAGGAGCAGCTGGAAATGATGCGCTCCTGCCGTTTTGACCTGCGGTTTGAAGGCCTGAAGACGCAGACCGTTTTTTATCCGCCTTTTACAGCCAGCTTCTTTTTTATCAACCAGGAGCCGGATGCCCGTAATGACAGTATCCTCCTGCCAAAGGCGCAAAGCGTGGGCTTCACCTATTCCTTCCTCTGCATGGATATCAACTGGGGCAGTGAAAAGGTACAGAAGCTTCTCCGCCAGGAGGCCTGGGCGCAGCCTCCGGCCCTGGATGAGGAGCAGCAAAAAAGAGAGTGCTATATCTATAAGAATTATACAGAGCTTCCGGATACGGTCCCGGAAAGAGTTTATGCACTGGCGGAGGAAATTACGGAAGGGTTATCCACAGATTATGACCGTATGAAGGCCATTGAAGGCTGGCTGAACCGGCTTGCCTATACCACCTCTCCTCCCCAGTGCCCGGAAGGACAGGATTTTACGGATTATTTCCTGTTTGACAGCCAGACAGGCTACTGTACTTATTTTGCCACAGCCATGGCGGTCCTGGGACGCTGCTGCGGTATTCCCACCCGCTATGCGGAGGGCTTCGTGACCACGGGTACGCGGCGCACAGAGGGAAACCAGGTAATGATTACCTCAGATAACGCCCATGCCTGGGCTGAGGGCTATATCCCCAACATCGGCTGGGTTCCTTTTGAACCTACGCCCCGCTATTACGAGGCTGCAAACACCGCCTGGAACTTACCCGCGCAGGGCGGCACTCCCGCACCGGCACTGCCGGTGCCGGAAAGCCAGGAGGAGGAAACCGCTGTCACTGATGACTGGACGCAGGACAGCCTACCGGCCCGTTATCTGGCAGAGCAAAGCGGCAGACTGCTGATTCATTTTCTGGAGGCAGTCCTGCTCATCGCAGCTCTTTTCCTGCTTCTTGCGCTGTTCCTCTTCTGCCGCAGCGCACTCAGGCGACGTTCCTACCGCCGTCTGGATGCCGCCGGGAAACTGGAAAACCGGATGCGCAAGGTCCTGCTGCTGGGCGAAATGCAGGATCTGCGCCTAGAAGCCGGGGAAACCCTGGCCGCTTATGGGAAACGCGCCGCCGGAAGGCTGGATACCGCCACCGGTTCCTTTGCGGATATCTGTACGCTGTACCAGAGCATCCGCTTCGGTGGGGAAGAAGCCGGGGAAGCAAAAATCCTGCAGCTTGAGCAGTACACTGATTCCCTGGAAAAGCAGTATCTGCATGGCTGCGGGCGGCTGCGCAGACTGCTTTACCATATGAGATAGCGGAAGGACGGGATGATTCCGGGGATGAGTTGCCTTTGGGGATGAATTACTTTCCGGAAAGAACTTTTAGATATTTTCCGGGAATCGGACCATAAAAATAAGATATATCCATAAATGATTCTTACTGCCAAATAAATAACTGCCGCATCAGCCAATTTTAATCCCGGCTAGTGCGGCAGTCTTTCTTCCCTGTGCCTTAACAGACATATTGCTTTACCAAAGTACTTTTAATTCTAAAAATATTATGTAACAGAGCATATTAGCCATTGTCTGCAATCAGAACAACCCAACATCAGACTGTCTCTGTTTTCCTGCACTCTCTGAAAAGCAGCGGCTATTCCACATACCCCTTCATTTTCAGATACGCCTCAATCAAATCCACCGCGCCATCCACACCGGCGGCAGAGGTATTGATCATCAGAGCCTTGTTTCTCTTATCTCCCCAGACTTCATCAGTATAGTACTGATAATAATTCCTGCGGATTTTCTCCGTTTTCTTAATCAGCTTAGCGGCCTTCTGTCTGTCCTCCAGGGAATACAGCTTCATGATCCGATCAATTTTATCTTCCATATCCGCATAGATGAACACATTCACCACATTGTCCTGATAGGCCAGAATCACATCCGCACACCGTCCCACCACAACACAGGATTCCTCTCTTGTCTTGTTCAGGATTAAATCAGCCTGCATGTCAAACAGGCGCTCGCTCAGGGTATCCGCATCAAAATCATAAGGGATAAAGGATTCCCGGAACGGGCTGGAAGGCTTCTCATCATTTTCCATCAGTTCTTCCACACTGA
Organism: Eisenbergiella massiliensis; assembly: GCF_003435485.1. Taxonomy (NCBI): domain Bacteria; kingdom Bacillati; phylum Bacillota; class Clostridia; order Lachnospirales; family Lachnospiraceae; genus Eisenbergiella; species Eisenbergiella massiliensis. The sequence continues at coordinate 30,556 of NZ_QVLV01000039.1, read as the reverse complement.
TGCCGCTTTTTCCTGAAATCTCATTCAGGATGTTCTTGTCCAGGAAGGTGAAGCCAAGCCTTTCGGCCAGTTTTTCCCCGACCTCACGTCCGCCGCTTCCATATTCACGACCGATGGTAACCGTTACTTTTTTCTGCATAAACAAGTCCCTCCTTTTCCTGTCCGGCCTTTCCTGCCGGATGGCTGATGTGCAGTCGGACCGCAGTTCACGCACAGTCCGCCCGTCTTGCTGCTTATGGGAACAGATCGCAGCAGCCCGGTTAACCGGTAACAGTCCATATAACCATTACCGTTCTCAGCTGTTGCAACATTTTTTCAGACAGTCTCCGATATTTTTTCCGCCAAATCAGAGGTGCAGTGACAGCATTTTACCGCGTCCGCAGGGATTTCACTCTTGCAGTAAGGACAGATTTTCGTAGCCGGCTTTGCCGGTTCCTCAGGCGTTTTCTCCTTGTCCTTCCGGTTTCCCAGCTCAGCAATTTTATTGATGAACTTCACCAGCAGGAAAATGACAAAGGCCATGATCAGGAAATTAATAACCGCCGTCAGGAAGGAACCGTACTTAATGTCCACGCCCCGCACCGTAAGCACCAGATAACTCAGATCCGTGTTGGCAATCAGTCCCAGCAACGGCGAAATCACATCATTTACCAGGCTGTTCACAATGCCCTGGAACGCCGCGCCGACAATAACGCCTACCGCCATGTCAATGACATTGCCGCGCATGATAAATTTCTCGAATTCCTTTAAAAAGTTTTTCATTGCCAAGTTTTCCTTTCTCCTATGTAATTTCTTTTGTTAAAAATATTCTATCATAATTCGGCCTTTTCTGCCACTTTAATGCGGCTATTTCTTTCTTCTCATTCTTTATCTGTCTGCGCAGAAATCCTCTTTTAAGCAAGCACCGGATTCAAAAAATCCAGATATACCCCAGCGCCCGGATCTTCCGAAAATACCTCCCCGTCCACAATGATTTCCAGCCTGTTTACGTCTGTTAAATCCGCTTCCCCTATATAGGTACCTCCGGTACCTGTCAGTCTGGGAGAAGAAAAAAGCTTCCTTCCGTCCCCTATCAGCTGCAATCTCATGCATATTGTTTTCTCTGCCCTGTCCCAGAGGATATTGTCCCTGTCCAATATCTTCGGCATCCAGGCATCTATATCAAATCCATACCCAAACGACAGGCGCCGATATTTTCCATTAAGCTTCCATACAATTCTGGTATGATTTCCCATGCTCAGTCCATAGCGGTAACGCAGATGGCCTACCGCCAGCGGAAGCCTGCCATATGCAGTATTTGCGCATGCATTCTTCTGTACCGGACAGTTTTGGGAAGTCTCCGCATAGGTCCACGGCAATTCTGACAGCAGCTGTAATTTCTTTTCTTCTTTGTTATGATACTGTGGCACAAGAGCCGCCATTTCTTCCTGTCTGTCCGCGACCGTAAATTCCACAGGAAGACCATCCCCTTTCACCACTGCCTCCAGCCAGCCATCCTTCCATACCAAGCTTATATTCTCTGAATTTGACGACCAGACCGGCCTGCTGGCCAATCTGAGGCTGAACCTGATATTTTTTCCTCTTTCGCTATTTACATGAATATAGCATCCCGTCTTATGGCTTCTAACAATTATATACTGCCAAAGCGATAAAGCGCCGCGTATCTGCAGAAGGAAACCATCCTTCCCCGGTATGGAAAACCACTGCGCCTCCTCTTCATTTTCCTGGGAATGCATAATTACCATAAGTTCCTGAAACACCGCATAATATGCATTTCCCTCTGCTTCTGACGGATAATGCCGGCAAAGCGCTTCATATGCTTCCATGCTGCTGACAGAGCCCGCATAGAGCTTTGCCATTCCTGCAAAGGCCTGCTGTCGATCCGTAACAAGAGGCAAATAGTAAAACCTTGATTCCTTGGGGAACAGTTCGAATTGATTCTGGATTCGATATCCCGGCATAAATGCTTCCCGCAGAATTCCTCCCGTCCATGCGTCCCCTAAAGCTTCCGGCATAAAACCTTCATAGTCCACCGCTGCACGTATCTTCTTCTGAATCTCCGTTTTATCAGGAATCAGCTTGTACAGAATAACTGCCCTGAAAAAAGAAATCACGGCAAGTCCCTGGGCTGACCATATAAGTTTATCCTGAGGCCCACGCTCTATCAGCCAGCTTTCCCCTTCACAGGAATAATTCACCGCCCCCAGCGACAACCCGGTCAGAAGCATTTCCACCGTCATACAAGCTGTTATCTGCTGCTCATTTCCCTGCAGATATCCATAACATTCACCCGGTTTATCCCTGAATCCGGCATCATTCCAATACCAGTTCTCCGGCTGTACCCCAATCTGACTGCAAGCTCCGTCTATCCATGCCCCCAACAGAGCTCCAAAACAGGAATATGCTGCATGTGCGTGATTCTGTTTGTAGGAAAAAATAAAATAATCTGCATACTCCCTCATTTTATTCATAAAAAACGGTCTTTTTATCATGGCCGCAAGCTCCAGATTATTTCGATTTCCATCCGAATAAATAAATACAATTCCGTATTTTGCACATAAAGCAAGCAGACGGAAGAAATACTCGTTTCTCCAATACCCCTCTTCCTTCGTGCCCAAGTATTGCTCTACAAAACCTATGCTCACCAGATTGCGGCTATGCTGTATCACATATTCAATTTCGGACAGGCTCGTGATTGTATACTTCCCGAATTGTGTCTCATGCGGTCCCAGCGCCCCAAGATGCCATAAATATCCCTTTGCATCCTCATCCAGCATATAATCAATCACTCTATCCGCCCTGGCTTTATAAGACGCGATCAGGCCCATTCCTGTATATGGTTTGAGTTCTTCCGGAAGCAGCATCCATACCTCAGCGGGGTCATGTTCACTGTAATCAAAAATAGTAAACCACGGATTTTCCCTGTTGATTTCCCGTTTCACCGGTTTTTTCCCGTGCTTTTTATTTATATAAAAACTTACCGGCCGTGACCAACTGCCTCCGTTTTTTTCCCTTACTCTGGCATGCCAAATACCTTCATAATACGGCAGTTCCTCTGTTTTTGGGAAATAATATCCCACCTCGGAATCGGAAAGAATAGTTGCTTCCATCTCCTGGGCATTGACAAATTCCTGATTATCCGCCAGCTCCAGCACATATTCTACCGCTTCGCTCCCCGCCTTCTTAGTCCACTTAAAATGCAGGGCAATGTCTGTCATTTCCTGCCCCTGGAACGGTGCCAGGAAATGGCTTTCCTCCTTTCTTTCCCAAAGCACATATTCGCAGGCCTCTTTGACCGCTATATTTTTCAACCGCTGTGCCCTGCCGTTTTCCATAACCGGCTGTCTTTCCAGATACACCGGTGCGCTTTCCTTAAGCGGATGGATTCTAAGCTTGGCAGAAACCGGAAAATGATACCGTTTCATCCCAATTTCCCATACCTGCCCCGTGTAAAAATGATCTGCATATACGTTATCCCCAATCCTCAACTCAGCGCTATCTCCCTCATAATCCACCCTAAGATAACACTCCTGCATGCTCTCTTGCGGATACTCCACGGAAAGCTCATATTCACGAAACCCTTTCTCAAGCCTACCCTGCTTCCAGAAAACCTTTGTCCTTTCTTTTTTTTCTTTTCTTTCATAATAAGCCAGCTTTTCTTCTCTTATTTTTTTAAATCCCGCCGGGCTTTCCGGCAGCGCCGGACAGGAAGCAAATTCTGTTTTTCTATTTTCTTCATCGACGATTCCGCGAAGAATAATTTGTCCCTTCTGCTCTCTTATTTCCCCACCGGTAATCAAAAGATATTCTTCTCCGTTAATTTCTACCTTCCACGCATCCAACGCCTCCCGCCTGGACAGAGTCACAATTTTATTTCTTCCCAGATCTCCTTTTATCCGGTACATTGGCTCTGTATCAGAATAAAAAACATAAATTTTTTCATTCCTCCTGTGCAATATGCAAAGCGGAGTAGCCAGAGCTGTCACAATTTCTGCACTCTCACCAATTGGCATATTAAAAGGGTAAAAAAAGTAGTCTCCGTTCCTGATATCTCTGGCGGGATAATAAAGCTCATTCGTACCGATTTTAGCATGCAGCACTGCATTCCTATGCTCTTTCATAGGATACAGACGCTGATAATTATTTACAAAAAGATACCCTCTTTCTCCGTTATGACGCACACAAGTCCTAAGTGTCTCCAGATTCCCCGCATCATCCATAACAGGGCTGGGGAATTCCGGCTTCATAGTACACAATCCGGAACCAAAATCATGGAGGAACATGCTCAGAAGCTTTATCTCCCGGCAGCTTTCACGTACCTGCCCATATTCGCCGACAGGTGCTTGAAAATCATAATTATATGCCGGCAGTTCGTTCCATGATCCCGTTTTCTTCGTTTCCTGCAAGGTCGTATTTCTTCCCTCCGGATTCGAACCTCCGTGATACATGTAGTACCCCAGTAGATTAGCTCCGCACCCCAGCTTCACCAGAGACATTGCTCCGATATCCGCAGCAGATGCAACCGGCCTTCTGTGTTTTGTGGGCTGAAGTCCGCCGCCCAGTTCAGCCATCAGGTAAGGGAACTCCTCCTTTTTTCCAGCGGTCTCCTTCTTTCCAAAATCACTTCCGATATTGGCATCGTTTCTCTCCGGTGTAAATACATAATTTACATTCGGCGGCAGTTTTTCTATTTCCCGAGCCCATGGGGCGTCACAATATCCGCCCATCACAGGAAGAAGTCCGCCGGTACAGGCGCCTCCCCAGGCAGTCGCAGTCATAAGAGGGGCCTTCAGACCGGCATTCACCGCCATATCCGTTAAACAACGCATATGCTTTTCTCCCTCCTCTCCCGTCAGCCCCCCGCAGCAGCCATATTCATTTTCTATCTGAATTCCCAGCACCGGGCCTCCGTCTTCCCATGTCAGTCCCCGTATCGTTTCTCCCAGCTTGGAAAAATAAGCCTTCACATCCTGCAAATAGGCCGTATCATTGCTTCTTACTTCATATTCTTTATGCATTACCCAATCCGGAAGCCCTCCGTTTCGAACCTCTCCATGACACCATGGCCCTATCCTCAAAAAAGCCAGAAGTCCCGCTGACTTGGCAGCGTGAAGGAAACCTCTCAAATCCCTGTTTCCCGAAAAATCATATTTTCCTTCTTCCTCCTCATGATGAATCCAGAAGATGTACGAGGAAACGATATCTATACCTCCCGCCTTCATTTTACAAAGTTCTTCCTCCCACATACCCGCCGGATATCGGGAATAATGAAATTCTCCCATGACAGGAAACCAAGGCACTCCATTTCTGAGCAGCGCCTCTTTACTATATGAAATAATATTCTTGGAATCGTTCATTTTTCTGCTCCCATCTTTTATTCTGTTTATAGAAAAAGGGCACCCTCCGGTAATCTCCTACCATCCGGTACCCTTTCTTTTACGAATTCTTTGCCGCAAAAGCCTCGTATTGTGTCTTCATGGCTTCCGTTACCTTATCCAAACCAGCCGCTTCCAGTTTTCCTTTGAACTCATTAAATTTAGCTTCTGTATTGTCCCCATAAATTCCAAGAGAGAAGCTGTACTCATACTCATCAACAATGGAATTCACAACGGAAAGCTCCGTAGCTATGGAAGATGAGTCGAAGGTAAAGCCCGCCACCTCCGCAAACAGCTCCCTGGAATTAATACTGTCGCTGATTGCCAGCTCTCTTTCATCTGTCCCGGCCATCACAGGCTCGTCCGCACGGTTTAACGCCCATGCCCAGCTGTTCCAGCTGTAATTTTCTGCCGCATCCAGCACCATTCTCTGGCCTTCTTCATTCAAGTCCCAGTGTTCCCCTTGAATTCCGCCCAGAAGCGTGCGGTTAAGATCCACATCACTCTTCATATAGTCAAGTACCAGAGCCGCTCTCTCCGGATTTTTGGAATTTGTAGCGACAGCAATCATATCTCCATTGTACCGGCTTCTTGCCATATGAATGTCAGGGGACACATCGTATACACCAAAGGTACCCAAGCCCGCCTTTTCCAGTTTTTCTCCGGCATCAATTGCTGAAAAATTCCAACCAATGCAGCCAGAGGTTCCGTTTTCAAAATATGCGGTTGCATCATTGGTATCATTGATAGCATCCTTTGACCACACTCCTGCTGCTGCCAGTTCAGCCATTTCCTTTGCATACTCTAAATACAGATCTGACGTATAAAGGTAGATTACCGAATCCCAGCCCGGCAGCTCTGCTTTCCCGCCTGCATTATAAAAATAGTCAAAGCCTTCTGTGAAATAATCATATCCATTTGCCTGTAAATAAGGCTCCAGCGTCTGGTTTCTGTTCGCATTAGTATTCAGCGCAACCACACCTGTCTCGTTTTGAACTGCAGCCAGTTCTTTCAGGAACTCTTTAAAACTATCCCAGTCTTCGGGTTGGGTCAGCTGGTATTTATCAATTAAATCCTGTCTTGCCACAATAAAATCATAATTACTGAAGGATGCGTTTCCTTTCGGTACCGCATATAGCTTCTCTCCAATTTTGGCCTGTTCCCAGCTTACCTCCGGCTGCTGTTCATAGGTATAAGGAAGATATTTCTGTATAAAATCCATATCCATTTCTTTAAATGCGCCTTTGGCAGCTTCTTCATTATAATAACACCAGGAAGCAGTATAAATTAAATCCACATTTTCACCACCTGCCAGCACCAGCGAATATTTTGTCTGATAGTCGCTCCAGTTCAGGAATTTAATATCCAGCGTAGAATTCAGATTGGGGAGCAGGTATTTCTGGTTCACTTCCTCCAGTACCTTTCCCATATCCTTTGGTTCATCTCCAAGAACATACAGGACAATGGTTTCCGTTTCCGCCAAATCATATCCTTTCCCATAATAGGGACTGTCCTGGGAAATGGCTTCCTCCGTCTGTGCCTGTGCAGTTTCTTCAGCGGGAGCTGCGTTGGATTCCCCCTGGCCGGCATCTTTTGCCCCTGAACAGGCGCACAGTCCCGCCGCCATAACAACGGCCATAAATGCTGACAGCTTTTTCATCCATTTGTTTTTCATGATAACCCTCCTTAAATTTTATAAATAAAGTTTTCCTTTATTTCCTCTATAATCAGCCTTTCACTGCACCTATCGTCATTCCTTTTACAAAATATTTTTGAAGGAATGGATACAGTAATATAATCGGTCCCGTGGCAATCACGGTCATAGACAGCTTCAGTCCTTCCGTAGGCACCTGCCCTACCTGCATTCCTGTCATGGAGGCAATTCTTTTGAGCGCCTCAGAGCTGTTCAGAATATTCTGAAGCGTATACTGGAGATTCCATGTTCCCCCCGTACTCATAAACAGCATACAGTTATACCAGTCATTCCAATAGGTAAGGGCGGTAAACAGCCCAATCGTAGCAATCAGCGGTTTTGCCGCAGGCAGTATAATCTTCCAGAAGATACGGAAATCCCCTGCCCCATCCACCTTTGCAGCTTCAGTCAATTCAAATGGTATCCCCTTCATGAAGCTTTTTGCAATTATCATGTTCCACACGGAAAACAGGCAGGGCAGAATTAATGAATAAACATGGTTATTAAATTTAAAAAACTTGGAACACATCAAATACCAGGGTACAAGCCCCCCGCTGAATAAAGTTGTAAAGAAGAAAAAGAAGGAAATCTTATTTCTCCAGGGAAAATCAGGTCTCGCCAGTACATATCCCGTCATCGCAGACAATCCAACTGCAGTAATTGTTCCCACTGCGGTAACAAATATGGTTATGCCGTAAGCCCGTACTATAGTATCCGGGCTCTTGAAAGCCATTTTATAGGCCTCCAAGGAAAAATTCCGGGCCGTCAGAAAAAAGCTGTAGCCTTCTGTCAATATCGTACTTTCTTTTGTAAAGGAACCGACCAAGATCAGGTAAAACGGCAGCAGGCATATTACAGCAAACAACACCGTCAGCACATAGGCAATGCCAAGAAAAATCTTCTCATCTTTTCCTTTTTTTACTTTCATAACACTCTCCTTTTCAGTACCTCATTTTCTTAAAACAGTGTATAATCCGGATCAATTTTCCTGACCAGCCAATTCACTGAAACGATGGTAACAAAGCAAAGCACCGACTGATAAAAGCCTGCGGCTGCTGACATTCCTATATTGGGCGTTGTTATCAGAGAACGGTAAACAAACGTATCAATAACATCTGATGTTTCCAACAGCAGTTGGTTATTTCCCACAAGCTGGTAAAACATACCGAAGTCTCCACGGAAAATATTTCCTACAGACAGCAGAAACATAATAAAAATAGTTGGCTTAAGACCGGGAATCGTTATATATCTTATTTTCTGCCAGATATTTGCTCCATCAATGGAAGCCGCCTCAAACATCTCCTGGCTCAGTCCTGCAATAGCCGCCAGATAGACTACCGTTCCGTAGCCCGTCTGCTTCCATAATCGGATGCCAACCATAACGACAGGCCACTGCTTCACCTGCTGGTAAATGCTGAAATCTTCAATTCCAAAATGGGTAAGAATATTGCTCAGCACCCCGTTCTGTCCGAATATGTTAAGCATTACGGTAGAGACTACCACCCAGGAAATAAAGTAGGGAAGAAACATGAATGCCTGTGAAACCTTCTTAAAAGTCTTCTTTGTAATTTCACTAAGCATAATGGCAAAGCCGACCTCGAATATAACGCCAAATACAATAAAAGCCAGATTGTACAGCAATGTATTTCTTGTCAAAGCCCAAAGCTTTCCAGAAATTTTCAGATATTCAAAATTCTGCAGTCCACACCAGGGACTTCCCATAATTCCGTCATTGTAGTTATAATTCTTAAAAGCAATCGTTATCCCGAACATTGGAATATAGCTGAAAATTATCACATATAGCAAAGCCGGAAGAAGCATATACAGCAATGTTCTGTTTTTTTGCACCTGCTGCCAAAATGTTCTTTTTATCATAACCTATCTCCTGTATTCTGAAATGTCTGCCGGGCACCCGGTTTTTCCCGTTTACAGCCGCCCGGAAAGCTTTGGCTTACAGTGTCATTATATGAATTTCCCGTCTTTATCCTCAATAGTAAATTCTCCCGTCTGCTGGAAGAATTCGCAAAATTATTAGTAAATTCTTCGACTCCTAGTAAATTCTTCCACTTACCCTCAAGTTCCTGGAAACCCTTATTTTCTTATGCTACAATCAGAGTATAGTAAAACCAGAAACATAAGCTGATGCAGATGAGGATTTATTTATGAATCTTTTATTGGTGGACGATGAATTTCATGTAAGAAAAAAGCTGATGCAGAAAATTGACTGGAAGACCCTGGGAATTGACCGGCTTCTGGAAGCGGGAGACGGAGAGCAGGGATATGAATTGGCTGTTAACGAACCGATAGACATAATTATATCAGATATCCGTATGCCAAGGATGGATGGAATTGAAATGGCTGCCAAAATAAGAGAACTGTATCCGGATTGTGTTATTCTCTTTTTGAGCGGTTATTCGGATAAGGAATACCTGCGCTCTGCAATTTCTCTGCATGCTCTACAGTATATCGATAAACCGGTTTTGCCTGAACAGGTAATTTCTGCCGTCAAGGAAGCAGTCTCTTACTGTAATAACCTTCGCAACACCTCCTTTGCCGCCAAAATAAAGGAGGTCCGGCTGGCCCGGCTGCTTTGCACTCCAAAACCGGATGCAGGCCAGCTGTCCTGTCTCCTGGAAGAGTGCTCGCTTTCTACTCTGGCCTTCTCAGATTCCCGGACAATTTTGATACAGCTTCTGACCGGAGATGGGATTCCCTCCGGCCTGCTTGAAAAATTAGGTGAACTGTTAGAGCACAGCGGCCTGCATTATCTTTTAGGAGATCATCATGACAACTTAATTGTCATCCATCTGCTGTCGGATAAGGAACAGATGGTTTCTTCCTTAACTTCCAGTTTTTTTAAGCCATTATTTCAAAGAGTCTCTTATCTGTTCAAAAATACGTCCTATTTTATAGCCGTCGGACAACTGGCTGAAAACATACAGGAGGTCTACCAATCTTATCAGTCTGCTGTAATCGGACTTCAGCAGAATTTTTTCCTCGGCAGTAATTCCGTCTCTTTTGCCGGTTTTCCTGAATCACCGGAGTATAGGCCAGATGAAAATTTTCGCCGGAAGCTTCTTGGCTCCGTAAAACAGAATGACCCACACACCTGCTTTCTGCTTCTTGAATCGCTGTATCAATCCTATCAGCTTCATCCTGCGGGGCTGATCAGCGTGGTAAGGGAAAACTATTACGGAATACTCTCACAGCTGTTCCAGCATTGTCTCAGTCACCGCATTGCTTTTCCATCTGCAAGCAATCAGCAGCTTTGGGATGTTATATCTTCAGCTAAAACCCTCCGTGATCTGCACATCATAGCTGTAAACCTGTATCAGTCTTACTTTGACTTTGTTAAGAAGAATCAGGAGGAACTATCTGTATCAGGAAAGCTGCGCAGGCTGATCGAAGAAAATTACGGCAACCCGGCGCTGGGACTTCAGTTTTTAAGCGAAAGCCTCAAATTATCACAGTCTTATATCAGCCAGCTTTTCAAACAGGAAACCGGAACCACAATAAATCAGTATATTATAACCTACCGGATCGATATGGCCTCCTCCCTTCTTCTGAAAAGTGATCGAAAAATATCCGATATTGCTGATTGCTGCGGTTTTACGGATCAAAACTACTTTACAAAGCTGTTTAAGAAATGCACGGGAATGACTCCTTCTGAATACAGAGGTTATCTTCCATAGAAGAGGATGATGTGATGAAATTATTGAATAAACTGAAATTTGCTTATCTGTATGATTTAAAGATGGAATATAAGCTTCTTATATCCCACCTTACGCTCTCTGTCCTTGCTATTCTGCTGCTCACTGCGCTGCTGTATACAAATTCCGCGCGTATACTGGAACGCAAATTGCTGAATTCCGCGGAAGCTACTTCGGAAAAGATCACGCTGTCCCTGGAAAATATTATCCAGAAATATGACAACATGACATACAGCTTTTCTATGATGGAAACGGTTACCGATATTTTCTCTCATCCCGGCCCGGACTATGATTACAGCGGTATCCGCAAAGACAGAACCGATTTTGAAAACGCCATGTTTTCCTGCATTCCCATACAAATAAGAAATTCAGTTACCGATTGTGATATTCGTGTTTTTTTTGACGATTCTTTTCCCTATTTCAATAATGCAACCAGATATTCCACCTATTCCTCCATTGAAGAGGAGACCTGGTTTCAGCGTGTTTCCTCTGCATATCACAGGGACCGGACTTCCTTTTATATCCTTTCCTCCAAAGAACTTTCCGGACACGAGGATGAAATTTTTCTGTCCATTGCCCGTGTAATACCAGATAAAAATTATTACCCTTCCCCGCTTGCTGTTTTACGGCTGGATTTTTCTAAAGACTATTTAAATGAGGCCATAAGTCCCAATAATTTTGACAACGCCCTGACCTTTCTCGTATCCGAAGAAACCGGCAGTCTGATCGCATTATCCTCAGCGGATAGAGAACCTCTTTATAAGGAGTTATCCGGCTCCATACCTGTTCCTGATACAGATACGCTGGATTCCTGGAAAAAATTCCGCCTAGGAGGAACCGATTATTTTGTAATCCATCAGTCCCTTCAGTCCTACCCTCTGACACTGATAACGATGCTTCCTTCCCACAGTCTATTAAGTGAATATTATCTTCACCGTAACTTTACTTTTTTTATGGGAGGAATTCTTCTGATTCTCTGCCTCTTTCTGTCAACCATATTATCCAAAACCATGTCAGGAAGAATCATACGGCTTACTTCACGAATGAGGCATGTGAAAAAAGGCGAACTTATTCCGCTGCCATCTTCCATCATTCAGGGCCGTGATGAAATAGGGGAATTAACAAGCACCTATAATTACATGATTCATTCCATGCAGGAGCTGATTGAAAAAGAGTATCTTCTCGGCCAGGAAACAAAAAATGCCGAACTGAAGATACTGCAGGCACAAATTAATCCACATTTCCTGTACAATACCCTGGATATGATTCAATGGTTCGCTGAAGAAGGCATGCTATCCCAAATTGAAGAAGCCGTTTCTTCTCTTGCAACCTTTTACCGGCTCAGCCTGAGCAACGGCAAAGAATTTATACCTCTGCGTGAGGAAGCAGAACATGTACGTTCCTATATCCGGCTCCAAAAACTGCGTTTTCCTGATACATTTCTTTATGAAGAGGATTTTGACAGCTCCTTAATGGAATACCTGATTCCCAAAACCACACTTCAGCCGCTGGTAGAAAATGCGATCACACATGGCCTGCAGGAGAGTAAAAAAATACCAGGCCATCTGTCCATAAGAATAGAAAGAGAAAATAGAAAAACCATTAAGATCTGTATCTCTGACGACGGGATCGGCATGAAGGAGTCCCCTCAGTTTATTCTGAACACAGGAGCTGTTCAAGGAAAAAACGGGCATGGCTACGGAATACATAATGTTTCTTCCAGGCTCACTCTTCTTTATGGGCCTGATTATGGACTTTCCTTTGAAAAAAATATGCCGGAAGGCACCATTGCGATTGTCCGCCTTCCCGTTCCTGAAGAATCTGCTTTATAAAGTATGTATATAAAAAGCTGCAAAAGTATCCAATCCCCTCCTCTTTGCGCCCTGTCCATCTTGTGCTATACTTAATCTTATTACTTCTGATGAAAGGCCTGGAATTTACATGAAGAAAAAGAAAGCTCATATTCTTCCTGTCTGTATTATAATCTTATTTATCGTAACAGCTGCCGGAGTCCTGCTTTATTTCCGAAACAGGACACAGGAAGCCTTCCTCCAGCTCTCAGAGCTCAGCGAGGCTGCCAAGGACGAAAAGGACATCCCCATACCGGTCAATCCCTACTTTGACCTGAGCGTCCCCACCTATATTACTAAGCTGCAGGATACCTACTTTCTGGTGGACTGCTATCACGATGAAATCATTTACAGCGATTCCCTGGACAGGGAACTGAACGAATGGGAGGTTATGACCGATGAAATCAACCGCGGACACACCATTGCCAGCGACGGTGTGGTATATCTGACGGATGATACGGAAAATAACCGCATTCTGGTATTCGAAAAAGAGGACGGCCGGTTTATCCACACCCAGACCTTTTCCGATATTGGCATACGCCCCCACTATATCGTTTATGATGAAACAAGCGGTTATTTTTACGCGCTCAGCTCCATGACCGGTGAACTGTATGTCTTTTCCCGGGAAAAAAATTCAACGCGCATGGGCCTGAAGGAAGTCCGTTCCATAGAAAAACTAAACGGTGTCTATGTCCGCTCCTTCACCATCATCGGAAAGGAAATTTATTTTGTTTCCGGCAATTCCACCATCATCCGCGCCCGGCTGAAGGATCTGAAAATTTTGGAGGAATATCCGGTAAGCCCGGAAATTGCGGGGATGGTCCAGCTGACCAAAATAGAGGACTATTACTATATCACCATTTCCACCGACGTGGATTTCAATCAGGATTATGCCACCTTCATCCGTACAAAGGACCTGAATTCCCTTGCTTCCGGCGGTTATGAGGACATTTATGATAACTTTATCGGCGGCGGGACCCCCTACTATATCACCTCCTTTGATGGCCATTTCTACCTGACAGAGCACCGGATTCCGGGGCATTCCGTATGGCAGTTTGATGTGGAAGAGAATGAAATTGTTAATGTTGTACCGATTTTTTAGTATTGAGGTACGTTGCTATATATTGTAAAAAAAGCCGCCATGCATTATATGGTAACATATCAATGCATGTACGGCTTTTTTACATGATGCGGCATTGCAGCACCATCTTATTTTATAAGTCTGCCTCCATCAGAATTTGCAAAAGCCACTCCTGACTCATAAAAATAAGACAGCTACCAGGCGGAATCCTGCTCTCCCCTGGCAACTGCCCAATTTCTGTCCCCTACATCACTTTTTTCAAAAAAAATATAGGGTTTCCATTTATTCTATGATACCGCTTATTCTTCTGCACACTGCTAACAGCCCTTTAGCACCTCCGAAAGCCGTTCCTTCCCCATCCGGTAAGTCCCCTCAGCCTCCATCAGTAAACTGCCGTAAAAAGCTTCCGCCGCAGCCCGTCTCTTTGCCGCCAGCTTTGTTCCCCGCTCAGTAAAAAAACGATCATACAGCTTTTCCAGCTTACGCTTATACTCCCTGAAAAAGCAATCCTCCCCGTCTCCGGAACCATCATTGACACTTCCGTCACTGTTCATAGTATAAAGAGGACATCCCGTCTCTCCCGCATAAAGCAATGTCCGCGCTATCCCTATGGCTCCTGTCACATCCAGCTTGTCCGCATCAAACAATATCTTCGCTTCCACCGAAACAGGGGGGTTCTTTGAACGATACCTGTGCGCGGCAATCGCTTCCTTCACCAGCCCGGCCCGCTCCTGCGTCCACCCACAATCCATGAGGAAGGCAAATGCCTTATCACCGCCCACAGCCGCATGGCACAAAGCCGGATTCTCAAACTGCTCTCCCCGTCCGATATCATGCAGCAGGCACGCCGTAATTAAAATCTCGTAATCCACTTCCTGCTCATACGCCGCGATATCCAGCGCCGTATACAACACTCTGTAAATATGCTCCTTATCATGGGCGCTGTCATTCATACAGGAAAGCATATACGCCTCTGTTTTTTCAAACGCTTTCCAATTCATCCTGACTCCTCTCTTTTGCCGTGCCTGCCGAGCCGTTTACGATCATGATCCCCACACAGACAAGAAGCAAAGCCGCCACTCCCGTAAGCCCGAAGGCCTGGCTGCTCTCTCCCAGAAACAACGCGGAAAGCAGAACCCCGAATACAGGATTCATAAATCCAAACACCGCAACCCTCGCCACCGGATTATATTTCAGAAGAATTCCCCACAGCGTATACGCGGCCGCTGAAATAAACGCCATATAAAGAAGAAGCCCCAGCGCCGGAAGTCCCGCGCCCGCCAAACTGATGCGCCCTCCCATCGCCAGCCCGAATCCCGTGAGCAATATTCCCCCGCAAAGGAACTGATACCCGCTCAGCGTCACCGGATTTTCGTTTTCCGAATAACGCTTGATTAACGCAGAGGAAAAAGCATAGCTCACCGCAGAGAGGAAAATAAATCCTTCCCCTAAAAAGGACAGATTCATATCCAGGCTCCCGCTGCTCAGATTAATAATCACCACGCCTGCAAAGCCGGCGACACAGCCAATCACCTTTTTTGCCGTAAGCTTTTCCATATGGAACACCACCACAGCCACCAGAATCGAAAGAAAAACATTCGACGCGCCAATAATGGAAGATTTCACCCCGGAGGTATGGGCCAGGCCGATATAAAAGAAAATGTACTGCGCCACTGTCTGCACCAAAGCCAGCTTAACCACCATGTGCAGACTTGTCCTGGCAGGCACCAGCGGCTTCCTGCCTATCAGACTCCCGAAAAGAATCACAAGAATCCCCGCCAACGTAAAACGGGTTCCGGCAAACACGATCTGTGACGCGCTGTCCGATGCACCGATGGAAAACAGACTGTATCCAATCTTAATACAGGGAAAAGCGCTCCCCCAAAGAAAGCAGCAAACCAAAGCACAAACAAATACCACCCAAGTCTTACTCATATACATCTTCATACCAGAACTTTTCATAACTTCAACTCCTTCATTTTATCTCCGCTCCCAGATCGCAGCCCTGTTCCAAAGCCACGCCCCAAAAACTCCCCGCTAATTTCCCACGCCATTCTACCATACTGCCTTTCCACCCATTTTGCAACCCCCTCTCCCCCCAATTCAAGCCGATTCAATAAGTTCAGCCGCCCCCACCAATAATCCACTGAGACCAAACGGTAAACAATATACCTCATTTTATCTCCGGGATAATCGCCACCGAATTGCCTCTCCGCCCGGATACACAGCCTGTCTGTACAGCATAATCCCAGACAGTTCATCGGCTGCCGGGAATTTCTCGGGCGCGAAATATTTCCCGGGCAAAAAAAAACAGAAGCCTTTACCTTATTTGTAAAAGCTCCTGTTTCCTGTGTTGTTTCGCCGGCTCATCCGCTGACCCGTCGGAAAAATCTGACCTTCTCCGGCTTCTTTTGTCAACCTGCCCTACAGGTCTTATCTATATTTTTTTCTTCTATATTTCTCTGAATTATCGGCATATAATTTACAGTTCTGTTTTATATTCCGCAACCGCCTTCACTCCCCGCAGCGCGCAGCCCTTTTCCACCGGAAGATCATAATAAACCTGGTTGTCATAAGGATTGGGAATCGGACTATCGCTGGAATATATCCGCAGCACCAGGCTGGCAGGGTAATCGAAGCGTTTCAGCGCCGCATGCCATGTCTCTCCGTTGGTAAACCAGTCATCCGCCAGACGGCCATCCAGATAAAGCTCCGCCCTGTCGCCCACATAATCCGCTTCCAGATACAGCTGGTGAAGTTTATCCACAGGAACAGCCCCAATACACACCTCATATTCACAATATTCGGCAGCTTTACCGACAGCTTCGCTCCCCGCTCGGTTTTCTGCATCCGTCTCCAGCGGCGTAAAGCGGACAGGCACATCTGTCTCCTGCGCCTTCACAGTGAAAACCTTCGGCCCGCCTTCCGCTCTATAACAGATCACCTTTTCCTGTGCATGGCTGGAAATCAGATATATTTTTCCTTCCTGCTCTATCAGACAGCTGTCCTGATATTCCGTCACATACAACGCATCGCCCAGACGGCAGGCCCTGGCCGCCTGTTCCTCCGTCAGCGTGACCACATCCCCGGCTTCCCCTCTCCACTGATAAAAAGGATTTTCACAGACTTCCTTACTTCCATAGAAAAAGTACCTGCTGCCCAGACGGCATAACAAAGAAGCGTTGGTTTTTTCCAGAAAAGCCTCGCCCACAGGCAGGGAAAAAGGAATCACCGCACAGCTTCCCGGCTTCAGGAAAAGATGGTCAATCACCAGCTCCCTTTCCGGGAAAACCAGCTTTACGGCCGCATCCTTCCGTTCCTCCATCCGGCGCTTTCTCTGATGATTATTAATAAAAAGGAAGCCTGTCCGGCTCTCAGGGTTCACCCGGGCCGTGGTGCGTAGTGTATGTAAATCCTCCGGCGACTCGGGAAGCTTTTCCGGGAAACAGGTTTCACTCCCCGCCAGCTCTTCTCCGAAATCCTGGAGCAGCAGATGCAGCCTGCGCAGCCTTCCATAGCTTTCATTTACCTCGCCGGATTCCCTGATACAGGTCTGGAAATCATAGCTTTTTACCGGCAGATCATTATTATACCCCGTAGCCCTGGATTCCTGAAGGGTTGTTTCCTTTCCCTCCGGATTGATGCCGCCGTGGTACATATAATATCCCAGCAGATTGGCCCCGCCGCCCAGCATACAGAGCGCCTGGGCTTCAATATCTTCCGGCCAGGGATAAGTTCTTCTGTGAGAGGTTGGCTGCAGCCCGCCGCCAAGCTCTGCGGTCAGATAAGGATTTCTGCTGATGTCAAAGGTAAACTGCCTGCTCTCCTGTCTCTTCAGATCGGAACCGATATTTTCATCCTGTTTATAGGACGAAAATAAAAAGTTGGCGCTGGCGGGCATTTCCTGCACATGCTCCGCCCAGGGCGCATCCACATAGCCGCCCAGCACCGGAAGTGTATCTCCGTCCACAACGATACCACCGCCCCATCCGGTAGAGGTATAATAAGGAACCTCCATTCCGGCTTCCAGCGCCATCCTTTTCAACGTGCGCATATGCTCCATGCATTCCTCCTGGGAGGAAGGGCCGCCTCCGCAGTGTCCGTATTCATTTTCCAGCTGGATGCCTATAATTGGGCCTCCGTCCTTTGCCATCTCTCCTGCCGCCTGCTCCCCGATCTTCTGATAGAGGCGGCGCACCTCCTTCAGATAGCCGGGATCATTGCTGCGCAGCCTGCTGCCGAATTCTTCCGTCAGCCAGTCCGGGAACCCGCCGTTGCGGCATTCCCCATGGGCCCAGGGCCCGATGCGCAGCCACACCTGCATGCCAACTCTGCGGCAGGTCTCCAGAAAGCCCCGCAGATCACGGCAGCCGCCAAAGTCCCACTCACCGCGCCTTTCCTCATGGTGGATCCAGAAAACATAGGTTGCCGTCACCGTGATGCCGCCCGCTTTCATCTTCAGCAGTTCTTCCTCCCAGTCCTCCGGCTCATATCTGGAAAAATGAAACTCCCCCATCACCGGCAGAAAACGTCTGCCGTTTTTCATCAGGCTTAAGTTATCCACCTCATACAGATTTCCCTGACTATCTTTTCCACACATGGGGAGCTTCACTGCTTCCCTCATTTTTCCTGTAATCCTGATTGTGTTGTCCATACCTTTCCCTTCCTTTTTTTATCCTCAGTCCGGAGACTGTAACGACTCCGGCGTTTTATGCCGGCATTCCTGAATCACTTTTTTACAGCCAGCGCAATGCACTGCGCCTCCATCACCCTGCTGCCGGAGGAATAGCACCATTCATTGGCAACGACGGAAAGCGGATACCTTTCATAGAATGCCTATATTACATCATTCCAGCTCTCCACTGTTTTTCCCTGTCAGGATACGAAATACTGGCCGTCTCTGATATACCCGATCCTATGCCATCTCGGCAAAATATCTGTCTGCAATATATTCAGCCGATTCAGCCCAAAGAGCATTTTCTGTTTCCTGCAGAATCCTATATGTTTTCGAACAATAAAACCGCAGCATCGCCTCTTCAAAAGTTATCTTTAAATTTTCCTGCAGAATATCGACTACCGCCCTGATTTGAATACATACATTCATCGTTATATCTTTCCCCTGAAATGTATAAATCACATCACTCATAGAACGTCCTCCTTACTAATTTTAAACTTTCCAATGCCTTTTTATTATGAAATGATATCTGATTATTAACATTATTATATCTGAGTCTTCCAACCGCCTCATCTGCAGTCAAAATACCTGAAATATATAACTGAACTGTCTCCATCGTATTATCGTCAGCTACCGGGCCAATTACGACATCATAGTTATGCTGTAATCCTCCAATAGAACGATTTTTTCTGATAAATTCCAGCCACTCCTTATTTAACCCATCAAATCGCTTTATATTAAGCAAATCTCCTTCCTCAAAAGAATACTGATATACATAATAACCTTTCGATTTTTCCCGGAGACTGAGCCTATAGGCCCATTCCCTGGCCTGGTTTTCAAGAATCGTAGTATAAAATCCCACCCCAAAATCTCTTCTGTTATGAGATTTATTCAAGTCTATCTGTTCAAATCTTTTCGTTGTTCCATGAAATACGGTAAGACTATGCAAATCCTCCTGAATAATTTGTTCTACATAATTCATCACTTCCTCAAAACCAACCTGATGAAGATACTCATGCTGAATCATAATTTTCTCAAACACCTGATACCGATAAAAAATGTTTATCGCTTCTTCACCGGTAATATGGTTTCTTTTTGCGTAAGTCTCCATTGCCTGAATAGAAAGCATTTCAATATCCGATTGTATGCTCAATTTATTTCCTCCCCCAATGTAACCATTACACCAAAATCAATTTTCCTTAAGTCTCCAAATATGAACTTCATTCAACTACTGTATGTCTCCATATATTGATGCTTCCACATATCCTTCTTCATATACATTATACTTTTAACCATTCCTGAGTGCAAGTAATTGCAGCAGGATGACACAATGCAAAACTCTTTGTTCAAATGCCTAAAATGATTGACAAGAAAAGGCTACCAACTAAAAGAGAAATAAAAAAGAAAACGCCCTCCGCCATTGGAAACACGTTTTCTCAAAAATTTTATAATATTTTTATCAACTGCACCAATACAGATACCCGCACACCGCTTCTACTCCAGATACCTGTCCCTGAGTAGCTCCAGCCTTCCGCCGTCCAGCCCCATTTCCGTTTTCAGGAAATTCTCCATCCCGCCGAAATTTTCATCGATGGCGGCGAATACACTGTAAATATAGCTCTCCTTCACCTGCATCAGCTCCCGGAGGCAGTTGATAAGCTGTGGATTATGCAGGCGTTCCTTCAGCTTTTCCAGATGGCCTTCCACCACGTCCCCGGTAAATTCATTCACCATCATATAATCCCTGACAATGGTTTCCCGCGGCACGCCCAGCGCCGAAAGCAGCAATGCCGTGCCCACGCCTACACGATCCTTACCGGCGCTGCAGTGCCAGAGCAGGGCGCCTTCTCCATGGGAAAGAAGGATTTCAAAAAAGTGCCTGTACTGCTGCCTGGAAAAAGGCTCCATCACCAGGTCACGGTACAGCCCGTCCATATATTCTTCAGCCGCTGTTTCACTGCTGCTCATTTTCTGCACCAGCATTTTCATCATATCAGTTTCCGCGGATTTCTCCCGCGTAATGCCTATGGCCTGATCGCTGAGTATGGGATTCTCCACATACTCTACGCCGGGAAGCACCGGATCCGGCGCCTCCACCTTTTCCTGGCCGGTCCTGAAATCCACATCCGTGCGAAGCCTGTATTCTTCCAGCAAAACCCGCTGATCCTTTTTAGTCATACCGGCAAGCTGGCCGCTGCGAAGCAGCTTCTTCGGCCGTATATGCCTGCCGTCCGCCGCTTCAAAACCGCCTAAATCTCTTGTATTATGCAGCCCCTCCAGGGGAATTCTCGTAATTTCTTTCATCCGGCCTCCTGGGATTTTCCATAACAGCCCCGATACCCGGAACCGTTATGCTTTCTTATTCATATTCCGTTTAATAACCTTCAGTCTGGTGAATTCTTCTCTTTCCTTCTCCTCCAGCGCATTGCTGATGTCCTTTACAAGAACCGTATACGTAGGGATGGTAATATTTTTAAGCGCATTGGCCCGCTTCTGCGTCTTGCGGATATTCATGGCCAGGCGATAGGCCGCATTTTCCACCATGGACAGCTTTATCGTCAGATCCTTTACCTTCAGGAAGCCCTCCCTGGCCCTGTCCACCGATTCCCTGGTGCTGTAAAAACCATAGCTGGGACCGGCATCCTCCGGGGTGTACTCCACCTTGGGAATTTCCGTTCCCATAATGCTCCTGGTTTTAATCCGTATGGAGCTTTCGATGGGCACAGCATGGGAAATTTCCTGGACATAATGGATGCCTACCTCAATGTTTGCCTGCTGAAGGGCCTCATAGGCGTTGGTAAAGGTCTCATTGATTTCGGACTGGATGGCCTTGGCTTCCTCGTTCAGGTTCATCAGCTCCCTGATGAGGATATTCCGCTTCTTATCCATCAGCTCATATCCCTGTTTTGCCAGCTCCAGGGAATTTTTCACTATGATCAGATTTCCCTTGGTAGGGAAAATATTCTTCTCCGCCATGTGCTACCTCCTTTCTTCACAGTACTGCGGCATTCCTGCAAAAACAGTGCCGGATGCAGTTCAAATGCCAAAACTGCCGTCATGCCGGCTGCTGTTCTTTTTCCTCCGCCGGGTAGTACTGTTCCAGAATCTTGGTATTCACACGATCCAGCTCTTCCCTGGGCAGCATATGCAGTAGCTTCCAGCCGATATCCAGGGTTTCCTGAATAGTACGGTTTTCATCCTGCCCCTGGCCCACGAAATGAGCCTCAAAGGCCTTGCCGAACTCCAGATATTTTTTGTCCAGAGGGGAAAGCTCATCCTCACCGATAACGCTGGCAAGCGCCCTGGCGTCTCCCACCTTCGCATAAGAAGCGAAAAGCTGATTG
Organism: Eisenbergiella massiliensis; assembly: GCF_003435485.1. Lineage (NCBI taxonomy): Bacteria > Bacillati > Bacillota > Clostridia > Lachnospirales > Lachnospiraceae > Eisenbergiella > Eisenbergiella massiliensis. The sequence goes on along the minus strand of NZ_QVLV01000039.1, from coordinate 8,828 downwards.
GCCACGTCCTGATGATCCGCCCTGGTATACCCTTCCCCGATGCCGTCCTTCATCAGACGGGAAAGGGAAGGCAGCACATTGATAGGAGGATATACGCTTTTTCCGTTCAGCTCCCTGTCCAGGACGATCTGCCCCTCTGTAATATACCCGGTCAGGTCCGGGATAGGATGGGTAATATCGTCATTGGGCATGGTAAGAATGGGAATCTGCGTTACAGAGCCGTCCACGCCCTCCACAATGCCTGCGCGCTCGTAAATGGTGGCAAGCTCGCTGTACAGATAGCCCGGATAACCCTTTCTGGAAGGGATTTCCCCCTTGCTGGAGGAAACCTCACGCATGGCCTCCGCAAAGGAAGTCATATCCGTCAGAATTACCAGGATGTGCATATTTTTCTCAAAAGCCAGATATTCCGCCACGGTGAGCGCCACCTTGGGGGTAATCAGCCTTTCCACCACCGGGTCATTCGCCAGATTCAGGAACATCACCACATGATCGGATACGCCGCTTTCCTCAAAGGTGCTTTTAAAATATTCCGCCACATCGTATTTTACACCCATGGCCGCAAATACGATAGCGAATTTTTCATCGGAATTGTCTCCCAGGGACGCCTGACGCACGATCTGCGCGGCCAGCTGGTCATGGGGAAGTCCGTTTCCGGAAAAAATAGGAAGCTTCTGCCCACGGATCAGCGTGGTAAGGCCGTCAATTGCGGAGATCCCGGTCCGGATATAGTTCCTTGGATATTCCCTTCTCACCGGATTCAAAGGCTTGCCGTTTACATCCGCCTTTTTTTCCGCCACGATTTCGCCCAGGTTATCGATGGGCTCCCCGATGCCGTTGAAGGTTCTTCCCAGTAAGGATTCCGACAGGCCGATCTCCATGGGACGTCCGGTAAAACGGGTATGGGTATTTTGCAGGGACAGGTTTTCCGTCTTTTCGAAAACCTGTATCACCGCTTTATCATCATTGATTTCCACCACACGGCCCAGCTTCTTTTCCTGCAGGCCGTCGTTTCCTGTGGAGGTAATTTCCACCACCTCGTCAAAGGAAGCTCCCTGTACGCCTTCCAATACTACAAACGGGCCGTTCACACTGCTCAGGCCCAAATATTCTACTGCCATGACGTGCCTCCTTTACGCATTTCTGGCAATGACATCATCGTAGAATTTGTCGATTGCCTTTCTATAATCATCAAATTTGTCCAGCCTGTTATTTTCCACATCGAACTTAATGGAAATCACCCGGTCAAAAATCGGATCCTCCTTCAGCACGGACATGGGCATACCCATGGAAATCAGGACCTTTGATTTCTGGTACAGATAAAGTATTGTTTCCATCATCAGCTTCTGCTTTGCCAGGGGCACGCAGGTGTCCTCCGGATGGAACGCATTCTGCTGCAGGAAGCCCAGGCGGATCACTCTGGCAATTTCCAGGGTCAGCTTCTGATCATCGGGAAGCACATCGCCACCGATCAGCTTGACGATTTCCATCAGGCTGCTCTCCTGGGTCAGAATGGAAACCAGCTGGTTCCTGTTATCGATAAAATCGCTCCCCACATGGTCCGCATACCAACTGGCCAGATCGGGCAGGTATTCACTGTAGCTGGACAGCCAGCTGATGGCCGGGAAATGCCGCTCATGGGCCAGCGCCTTATCCAGCCCCCAGAAGCAGCGGACAAAACGCTTTGTATTCTGCGTTACCGGTTCGGAGAAGTCGCCGCCCTGGGGGGATACCGCACCAATAATGGAAACGCTTCCCTCCGTGCCGTTTAAGTTCTGAACCATACCCGCTCTTTCATAAAAAGCGGACAGACGGCTGGCAAGATATGCCGGGAAGCCTTCCTCCGCGGGCATTTCCTCCAGACGTCCGGAAAGCTCACGAAGCGCCTCCGCCCAACGGGAGGTGGAGTCCGCCATGATGGCTACATGATACCCCATATCCCTGTAATACTCCGCCAATGTCACGCCTGTATAAACGCTGGCCTCACGGGCTGCCACAGGCATGTTGGAGGTATTGGCGATAAGTACGGTCCTGTCCATCAGGGGATTGCCCGACTTGGGATCGATCAGCTTGGAAAAGTCCTCCAGGACCTCCGTCATTTCATTACCCCGCTCGCCGCAGCCGATATATATGATAATATCCGCATCCGACCATTTGGCAATGGAATGCTGCGTCATGGTTTTCCCCGTGCCGAAGCCGCCGGGAATTGCCGCCGTACCTCCCTTGGCAATGGGAAACAGCGTATCCAGGATTCTCTGCCCTGTCACTAACGGCTGGGAAACCGGAAACCTTCTCGCTGAAGGGCGGGGCCGCCTGATGGGCCACTTCTGCACCATGGTCAGGTTCACCTCCGTGCCGTCCGCCTTCTGCAGGACAGCCAGCGTGTCATTGATGGTATATTTACCGTCCGCAGCCACGCTTACAAGATATCCGTCCATGCCTGGAGGCACCATCACCTTATGGATGATGGCAGGGGTTTCCGGCACCTCGGCGATAATGGTTCCGCCGTAGACCTTATCACCCTTCTTCACCACCATGGTGGTATCCCATTCCTTATGCACATCCAGGGAATCCACGGCGAAGCCCCTGCTGATAAAATCACCTGATACCTTCGCCACCTCGGAAAGAGGCCGTTCGATACCGTCAAAAATATTATTGAGGATGCCGGGGGCCAGCGTTACGGACAGCGTGGCTCCTGTTCCCGTAATGATTTCACCGGGCTTCATTCCTGAGGTTTCTTCATATACCTGGATTGTTGTAAATTCCTTTGTCAGGGAAATCACCTCGCCTATCAGCCGTTCCTCCCCTGCATAGACCATTTCCCCCATTGAAAAACCAACATCGCCTTTTATCGTAATAACAGGCCCGTTGATACCATAAATCTTTCCTGTTCTTTCCATTACAAGCTCTCTCTTTCTGCCGCTTTTACAGCCTGCGGCGGTTATCAGGAGCATATCCCGTAAGCCGCAGCACACGCATCAGCTTTTGAATACAAACGCCTCTTCCGCTTCCTTCAGCTTCGTCTCAAAGGACTGGTCTATCAGTATATTCCTGGTGCGGATCAATGCACGGATGCCTCCGCCGAACCCGTATTTGCTCACTTCAACCGTTGTGTTGGTCATGGAGGCAAGAGAGTTCAGCTTGCCGGAATCGGCGGGATCAATATAGATGAGCACCTCCTCATCGCCTGCAAACTGCTTCGCCTTCCGGATTTCCGCCACCAGATAATCCTGGTACTCCCTGGTGTCCATATAGCGCTCCAGCTTATCCCGTACCTCGGTAAAAAGCTTTGCCTTCAGCTCTTCCGAAAGCTCGCTCACCTTTTCCCGGATTCCCAGCTGCGCCCTGGCAATTTCGGTATTCTGCTTTTTCTTAAAGCTGTCCTCGGAAAGCTTTACCTGAAGCTCTGCCTTCCTGGTGCTTTCTTCCTTATGTTCTTCAAACGCCTTTTCCAGGGCCTTTGTATAATCCTCAAGGATTTTGGCATTTCTGGCGTTGGTGCTCTCTGTCGTCACATCCAGAAAATGCTTTAACTTTTCCTCTGTTGTCATAAAGCCTTCCTCCTATAACTCGCTGCCGCTGCGCAGCCCTGCCCGTCACAGCTTGATACCGATTGCCTCATTTACATACGCCGTGATAAAATCCGACCTCCGGCCGGTACCATGCCTGTCAGGTATCTCAACCACAAGCGGCACTTTACAATTCAGCTTCACATTGTTGACGACATCCGGAAAATCCCTTCCGAATTTTTCCGTAAGAAGCAGGATACCGATTTCCTTATCGGCAAGCACCTTGTCGATTTCTGCCTTCAGCTCCTGTTTCTCATGAACCACCGCACCCTCTACGCCGGCAAGCCTCATGCCGGTGTAGGTATCAATGTTGTCGCTGATAAGATACATTTTCATTACAGCTTACCAAGGATCATGAAGGCAATGATCAGACCGTACAGGCAGACACCTTCGGCAAGACCTACGAAAATCAGGGACTTACCAAGGATGGAGGAATCTTCACTGATTGCGCCCAGCGCTGCGCTTGCCGCACTGGCTACGGCGATACCGCCGCCCACGCAGGAAAGGCCGATGGAAAGGCCGGCAGCCAGATAGCCAAGGCCTGTTGCGGTTCCTGCAGCAGCCGCTGCCGTCCCTGCGGTCTCCGCTGCAAAGGCGTTGCCTCCGAACATCACAAGTCCGGCGCCGAGCATCAGGCCGAAGAATGCCAGCGCATTCACCGCCAGGGAGATTTTATATCTTCTTTTGCTTCTCTCCCCTTTAAAATACATCCTGAAAGGAACTACAATGCTTAAAATCAATGCTGTGAATAACAAAACTTTTGCCATGATAATGACCTCCTTAAAATCAATCAGTTTTTATGTGGTGTAGCTTTTTTATGTGGTACAGCTTTTTTTGAACGATTTGCCAAAGCCGCCCCGTCTGTGCATCAGCTGCTCTTTGCCGCCTTCGCATACGGCTTGAACTCCCTGCCGTCGCCCTTATAGAAACGGCTGAAAAATTCATAATACTGAAGACGCAGGCCCTGGATTCCAACAATCAGGCCTTCCATGCCCAGTACGATCAGGTTGCCGATAATAACTACGATAATATTGGGGGTTCCCCCGTTTTCCGCGCCAGCCAGCATCATGACCACCTGCATCATGGCGGCGTGGCTCACCGCAAAGGCGCCGATACGGACAAAGGAAAGCGTATTGGAAAAATAGCTGAGCAGCACTTCAAACATTTCAAAAAATGCCTGTACCACAAACATTCCCTTTCCGCCTTCAATCAGCTCCTTCTTTTTGTTCAGCTTGTTCGTCAGCGGCTCCTTGCAGGCAATCACCAGAAGCGGCACCACGAACATCACAACAAGCACGATTCCTGCCGGAAGGGCATTTCCTGTCATATACAGGACCACCACTGCGGCAACCGCACCGTAAAATACCAGCCCGGCCACGCCGTTGGTATCAAACAATGCCTCACCCAGCTGCTTTGCGCGCAGACTGTTGATGATGTGGAAAACCATCATCAGGATCACCAGCCCCATGCCCAGCGCCACCGCCACCACGAAAACCGTATTCAGGTTCCCGATAAAGGGCAGCGTGGTCATGGCCTCCGTAGGCCGCAGCCACAACGGCTCAATCACATCCTCAAATCCGAACACACTGCCGAAGCAGAAACCGAATATCGTGGAAAAAATACCGCAGCTTCCCACAATGGCCGCCAGATTGAGCTTTTTGAATTTATACAGAAGCATACCGCCGATAAACAGGCACAGCCCCTGTCCCACGTCCCCGAACATGGCTCCGAATATGATAGAATAGGTCACCGCCACAAATATCGTGGGATCAAATTCCTGATAATTCGGCAGGCCGTACATCCGGATAAACATTTCAAAGGGTTTGAAAATCCTGGGATTCTTCAGCTTTGTGGGCGGTTTGCGGAATCTGTTTTCCAGGCTTTCGTTCTTGCCGTCCTCCACCATGCAGAAAACATCGGCATCCCCTTCGATTTCCTTTTCGAACCGTTCCGCATCTTCCCTGGTCATCCAGCCGCAGAGGATGAAGAAAACCGTGTCCTTTGCCTTCGTAAAGGCTGCTAAGCGGCGCACATCAAAATATTCCGCGCTGTCAGAAATCGTTTCGGCGGCAGCAAGCATCTCTCCCCCACGCGCCATGAGCTTTTCCTGAAAAGAATCCTCTATCTGTGCAAGGCTCTCCTCCAGCTCCTTCTGCCGTCTGGTCAGGGCTTCGAACGCTTCCTCCACCGTGCCTTCATAATCATCATCAATGAAGGTACGCTCAAAATGAAGGGATGCATAAACCGCATCCACCTTCTCTTCTTCCGCGGCAGGGACGAAATAAACGCCCCAGATATAATTCTCATCTCTTCCGCATTCATCAAAGATGGTGCAGATATCATCCATCAGATATTCCTTCAGTTTGGAATAGGATTCCACAGGAATTTTCCCGAAACGGAATTTAATATGCTTGAAATGAAGAATGGACGCCACATCATAATGCAGATTCTGGAATGGCCTGATATTCACCAGCAGCTCCACAACTTTTTTCCGCTCGGCTTCCAGCCCGCTTTTCTGCGCCCTGCATTTTTCCAGTTCTGCATAAAGCTCCTCAGTCAGGGCAACAGCAGCCTGCGTTTCCATTCTTTTTCCCGACGGCGCAGCGTTCCCAATCTCCCGGACGCGGCCGGCCAGTTCTTCCGCCCTGGCCAACACACCCCGGTAAGGATTGCTGTCCGCACAGGGAGTGATATTTTTAAGATCTTTAAGCTCTGATAAAGTATTCTCCAGCTGAATCTCGTACCGGGAAAGATACTGGGAGGTCACCCTGTCAATCTCTTCCTTTGGTCCGACGATGCTGATAAACTTCATTTTTTCTACCACTGCTCACACCTCCTGTACAGGCGTAACTGTCCAGTCCCTTCACAGTCACGCCAGATATTCCTTAATCCGTTCTGCGGCCAGGCCGTAGCGGACGCATTCTATTACCTTAATTACCTTATTGACCTCCTGCTCCTTCTGGTACAGGTATGTATCCAGACAGGCTACAGAATAGGGCTGTGTGCGCAGATTCAGTGCATGCACTTTGTCCATCAGCCGGCCGCAGATGCCCTCCAGCTGGGCTGTGCCCGCCTCCTGCATATCCCTTCCGTAAACGGTGCCCTGCAACACATCCATGAAATCCTTGGCGCTTTCCGCCTCCACCAGTTGCTTCACCTGGGAAGTGGAAAGCCTGTAGTGGATGGGAATCAGGAATTCATAAATATCGGCGGGCGCCATATGATAATACTTTCCCGCCCTGTGGATCCACTGGATATTCAGCGTGTCTGCCTCCAGCCCCGCCGACCTCTGGATCACCTGCAGATCCGCCTTCTTCAGATGCTTCCTGGCATCCAGCCAGAGCTGTTTGAAAAAAAGCATATCCAGGGCGCTCTCATAATCAAAAAGATTCGCTTTCCCTGACCGGCCGACCATCTCCAGCGTTTTTCCATAGATGGTTTCCTGGAGCAGCCCAATCAGGCCCTCCACGCTTTCCGCCTGCATCAGCACATTGGGATCCATTTCCGAATGCCTCTCAAACACCGCCTGATAGGCAGACAAATCAATATCCGCCCTGTCCTCGTTACTGTCAAACAGATAACGCAGCACATTTTTCAGAAAGATTACTTCATAGCGCATGAAATAATCCTCAAGGAAAACTCTCTGTTCCAAATCAGCAAACCGGTACAGCTTGCCGAAATCATAATAAAGCGACTGCTTTACCAACGCTTCCGCCGCACCCCTGTGCAGATGAGCCTCATCCTTGTCAGCCAACACCTTCTCATAAGAAGGCATTTTTTTCAAATAAGAAAGGACTTCCGGTACGCTGTGCAGATCACTCATTTCACGGAACTGCTCCGGCGAAAGCAGACGGCCCTTCATGGCCTTCACCTTCGTGGATAGCCCGCTGTAACGGAATAAACTCATAATACCTGTCCTTTCAGATACGGACCATTTCCTTCACAAGCCCGTCACTCATTTTTTCGTGTTCCCTGTCATACTTGCGCTGCAGATTCTCCAGCCGCTGCGCTGTTTCCTCCTTCAGGCCGGCGAGCGCTTCTTCTTTTTCTTTTTCAAGCTTCTGCTGCAGTTCATCAAGCCTGCGTTTCGTCTCAGCAGCCAGCCTGTCATCGAAATCCTTTGTTTTCGCCTCCATTTCGGCAGAAATTTCTTTCTTTCGAACTTCTACCGCTTCATTCATCCGGTTGGCAGTATCTTCAATCTCCGCCAGCCTGCTGATCACTTCATCTACGGCTTTTTCCATACGCTACCTCCTGCCTTTATATCGTCAATATGCCCATTCTTTTCAAATCAGTTTGTCATATTGCCCATATCAACTAAGTATACCACCGACAAATTCAAACCACAATATGCATTATTCACAAACAAACAATGTTCACTTTCCTTTTTTTGAGCACAAGAAAAGCGCCCGGTTGCCGATTCCAGACGCTCTTTAGATCTTTTTCTCTATATCCCTGATTTTCTTTTCTGCGCACCTTCTAAGTCCTCCTGTTCCTCGTTATCAGGATAGAAATGAAGTTGTGTCATGTAAAAGATAATCCGCCATTCTTGTAATAAATTCAGCATTAGTCGGACGTTTTCCTTCCGTCTGACAATAACCGAACAGATTTTTATGTTCTCTTTCATCTCCCCGTTTCCAGGCAGACTCAATAGCATGTCTTACGGCATGCTCCACTTTTTCCTTTGTTGTTTTGTGCTTTTTGGCGACCTCCGGATATAGCCTTTTGGTAATTCCATCCAGCGCCTCCATGTCATTAAGGCAGATCTCAAGAGCGGTCTTAAGATACTGATATCCTTTCAGATGCGACGGCATTCCAATTCTTGAAAGAAGCCGTTCAATACGCCTTTGTGCAGAGCCACTCCCCCTATTGTCTCCACCAGGCGCCCCGTAGGATAAAATGATCTGAAGATCCTTGTCCTGCCTTAGTAACTGGGTAAGTTGAAATATGTGTGACTGATTACAGTCAGACACAGATACCCACATACAACTCATATGCTTTCTCCTCTCGTATCATTCCCCACAAAATTGTATTAACAATTAGCAGTTGCTTTACTATTATATCAGATAATTTTTATTTGTAAAGGTAATTTATGGCACAATTTTAGAAAAATTTTATTTTTTCCGTGCCTTTTATGGCACCAACCGGGATAGATAGGTAGTTGCATGGTTGGATTTTGGGGGTGTTAAAACCGGCCTCGGGCAGTTGGGAGTGTGGTTTGTGGGGCGGCTTTGGGCCTGCGGCCGGGATGTGGCGGGG